>JAJZRQ010000002.1 GCA_021802585.1 Chloroflexota bacterium | reverse complement strand
CGATCTGTCGGCGCGCGGTGCGACCCCCCGCCCGGCGCGCGGCGGGCGCCGCGCGGGTGCGGGACCGGCAGTCGTCGGGGGATCGCCCGGCGCGGCCGCCTCGGCGGGCGCATCGCCCTCGCGGGCGACGCGCGCCACGGGCGTCGGGAGCGACTCCCCCCGGGGGGCGTCGACGAGCGCCTCGCCGGCGTCGTCGTGCCCCTGCTCGAGCTCCTCGAGGATCCGCAGGACGCGGGTCCCCCGCTCGGCCGAGTCGTCGAGCGCGACGTGGAGCTCCGGGATCCGCCGGAGGCGGAGCCGGCCGCCCAGCTCGCGCCGGACGAAGCCCATCGCGCCCTCGAGGGCGGCGAGCGTGGCCGCCCGCTCGGGGTCGCTGCCGATGACGCTCACCCAGACCCGCGCGTGGCGGAGGTCCGGCGAGGTCTCGACCTCGGTGACCGTGGCAAACCCGACCCGCGGGTCCTTCACGCCACGGGCGAGGATCTCTCCGATCTCCTGGCGGAGGAGCTCGTCGACCCGCTCGGTCCGCTGGCTCATCGCTGCCCTCAGCCGAGAGCGGCGCGGCTCACCGCCTGCTGGGTGAACGCCTCGATGACGTCACCCTCCGCGAGGTCGTGGAAGCCGGCGAGCCCGATGCCGCACTCGTACCCCTGCGCGACCTCGCGGACGTCGTCGCGGAAGCGGCGGAGCGAATCGATCCTGTCCGTGACGATCACCCTGCCGCTGCGGTAGACCCGGGCGCCGGCGTTCCGGACGATCCGGCCGTCGGTGACGAACGACCCGGCGATGACCGTGCTCTTCCCGATCCGGAAGATCTGGCGGACCTCGGCGCGGCCCTCGACCACCTCCACGATCTCCGGCTCGAGCAGCCCCTTGAGCGCCGCCTCGATGTCGTCGGTCAGCTTGTAGATGATGTCGTAGAGCCGGACGTCGACCTTCTCGGCCTCGGCCGTGCGCCGGGCCTGCGGGTCGATCTTCGTGTTGAAGCCGACGACGATCGCGTTCGAGGCCGAGGCGAGGAGGATGTCGTTGTCGGTGATGTCCCCGTTGCCCTCGTGGAGGATGCTGATCCGGACGTCATCCGACTGGATCTGCTCGAGGGCGTGGGTGATCGCCCCGAGGGAGCCCGAGACGTCCGCCTTCAGGATGATCCGGAGCTCCTTCGCCTGCCCTTCCTTGAACTGCTGGAAGAGGTCCTCGAGCGTCGCCTTCGGGCTCGTCCCGGCGGTCGACGCGGCGGCCGCGCGGGCCCCCTCCACGAGGGCGCGGGCCGACTTCTCGTCGGCCACGACGCGGAGGACGTCGCCGGCCTCCGGCACCTCCCCGAGGCCGAGGACGACCGCCGCGGTCGAGGGACCCGCCTTCGGGATCCGCTTGCCGCCGGCGCTCTCGAGGGCGCGGACCTTGCCGTGGGTCTTCCCGACGACGACGACGTCGCCGATCCGGAGGGTGCCGGTCTGGACGACGACGGTGGCGACCGGGCCCCGACCCTTGTCGAGCTGGGCCTCGATGATCGTGCCGACGGCGGGGCGCTTCGGGTTCGCCTTCAGCTCCTGGAGGTCCGCCACGAGGAGGATCATCTCGAGGAGGTCGTCGAGGCCGATCCGGGCCTTCGCCGAAACGGGGACGAGCGGGACGTCGCCGCCGTACTCCTCGATGACGACGTTCGCCTCCGCGAGCTCCGTCTTCACCCGCTCCTGGTTCGCGTCGGGTTTGTCGATCTTGTTGAGGGCGATGACGATCGGCACCTTCGCCGCGCGGGCATGGCTGATCGCCTCGAGCGTCTGGGGCATGACCCCGTCATCCGCCGCGACGACGATGACGGCGATGTCCGTGACCCGGGCGCCCCGGGCGCGCATCGCGGTGAAGGCCTCGTGACCGGGCGTGTCGAGGAAGACGACCTTCTTGCCGTCCTTCGTCACCTCCGACGCGCCGATGTGCTGGGTGATCCCACCCCGCTCGCCGGCGGCGACCGTCGTGCTCCGGATCGCGTCGAGGAGGCTCGTCTTCCCGTGGTCGACGTGACCCATGACCGTGACGATCGGCGGGCGCGCCTGGAGGAGCGCCGGGTCGTCCTCGCCGAGGAGCGTCGGGTCCTTCGCGGCCGGGGCGGCGGCCTCGGCGCCTTCCTCGGCCGCCTCGGCGGCGGCCTCGACGGGCTCCGCGACCTCGAACCCGAGCTCGGTCGCGACGAGCGAGGCGGTGTCGCGGTCGATGAGCTGGTTGATCGTGGCGAAGATGCCGCTCTTGATGAGCTCGCGGATGACGTCCGCCGGGTTCACGTCGAGAAGCTCCGCGAGCTCCTTGACGGTGATCGTCGGCGCCAGCACGACGGCGCCGCGCTCCCGCGGCTCGGCGACGGAGACCGGCGCGAAGCCGCCCTCGCGTCGCTGCGGCTTGCGGGGGCCGCGGCGTCCGCGGGTCCCGCTCCTGCTCCTGGCCATCAGGACCCTCCTTCGTGATCGATGCTGGGTTCATGGCTCGGCCCGCCGCCCGCCGGCGCCGCTCCGAAGAGCTCCGCCGGGACGGGGACCGCGAGAGCCCGTCGGAGGGCCCCCTTCGTGATCGCTGCCTCCTGGCACGCCGGGTCGGCGCAGACGTACGCCCCGCGCCCCGGCGCCTTGCCGGTGGGGTCGAGGACGACCTCCCCGGCCGGAGTCCGGACGACCCGCAGGAGCTCGCGCTTCTGGCGGGCGGTCCGGCACGCGACGCAGGTCCGGGTCGGGTGCCGCCGCGCGGGCGGTCCCCCGGGCGCGCCGCGGGCTACGACGCCACCTCCTTCGCGGCGGCGTCCGCGGCCTCGGGCGCGGCGGCGGCGCGGGGTGCCGCCGGCTCCGCGACCTGGGCGTCGCTCCGGATGTTGATCCGCCAGCCCGTCAGCTTCGCCGCGAGGCTGGCATTCTGGCCGCCGCGCCCGATCGCCAGGGAGAGCATCTTCTCCGGGACGGTCACGTGGGCGACGCGGGTCTCCTCCTCGATCGTCACCCCGTCGACCTGGGCCGGCGAGAGGGCCTTCGCGACGAAGACGGCCGGGTCCTCATGCCACTCGATGACGTCGATCTTCTCGCCGGCGAGCTCGGCCACGACCGCCTGGACCCGGGCGCCCCGCTGCCCGACCGTGGCCCCGACGGGGTCGAGGCCCTCCTGGCGCGAGGCAACCGCGACCTTGCTCCGGCTCCCCGGGTCGCGGGCGATCGCCTTGATCTCGACGGTCCCGGCGTGGACCTCCGGGACCTCGAGCTCGAAGAGGCGGCGGAGGAAGCCCTTGTGGGTCCGGCTCACGAGGACCTGCGGACCCTTCGGCGTCCGCCGGACCTCGAGGACATAGGCCTTCACGTTCTGGCCGATCCGGTAGTGCTCGACGGGCGACTGCTCGGTCGTCGCGAGGATCGCCTCGGCCTTCCCGAGGTCGAGGATGATCGCTCGCGGCTCGACGCGGTTCACCGTGCCGGTGATGAGCTCGCCCTCGCGGCTCGCGAACTGGTCGTAGACGACGTCGCGCTCCGCCTCGCGGAGGCGCTGGAGGACGACCTGCTTCGCCGTCTGCGCGCCGATCCGCCCGAAGGCGTCCTGCCCGAGCTGCTCGGTGACGACGACGTCGCCGGGCCGGGGATCCTCCGCGAAGGCGCGCGCCGCGGCGACGGTCAGCTGCGTCAGCTCGTCCTCGACCTCCTCGACGACGAGTCGCTCGCGGGTCACGAGCATCTCGCCCCGCTCGGGGTCGATCCGGACGCGGACGTCCTCGTTCCCCGGGATCCGGCGGTACGCCGACTCGATCGCGTCCTCGATCGTCCGGATGAGGTGCTCGCGCGGGACGCCCTTCTCCGCGTTGAGCTGGAGGAGGGCGCCGACGAAGTCCCGGCTCATGTGCGCACCTCCCTCGTTGACGACCGGCGTCCGCCGCGCCCGCCGGACCGAAAGAAAAACGTGGCGGTCAGCCACGTCAGGAGCGGCGCGGTCGTGTTGCCGGGAGTATACCCCGGGCGACCCTCGACCGGCCGGTCGGCTGCCGGCGGCCCGTGCTCCGGCCCCGTCCGGGACCCGCGGACCGGGGGTCGGCCCCGGGCGATCGACGCCGGCCGCCCCCCGGGAGATCCCGCGCGCCTATCCCGCCGCGGCGCCGCTCCCGGGCGTCGGGAAGCGCCGGTCGACGTACTCCTCGACGAGGGCCGTGAAGCGGGCGACGATGTCGTCGCCGCGGAACGTGTCGTGGAGCTTCCCGTCGACGAAGACCGGGGCGACCGGCGCCTCGAAGGTCCCCGGGAGGGAGATCCCGATGTCGGCGTGCTTGCTCTCCCCGGGGCCGTTGACGACGCAGCCCATGACCGCCACCCGGAGGTCCTCGACCCCCGGGTGGGTCGTTCGCCACTCGGGCATCCGCTGCCGCAGGTAGGCCTGGATGTCGCGCGCCATCTCCTGGAAGAAGGTCGAGGTCGTCCGCCCGCAGCCCGGGCACGCCGACACCTGGGGCATGAACGAGCGCAGCCCGAGGGACTGGAGAACCTGCTGGGCGACCTCCACCTCGAGCTCGCGGCCGGCGCCGGGCTCGGGGGTGAGCGACACGCGGATCGTGTCCCCGATCCCCTCGTTGAGGAGGATCGCGAGCCCCGCCGTCGAGGCGACGATCCCCTTCGTGGCCATCCCCGCCTCGGTGAGCCCGAGGTGGAGCGGGTAGTCGCACCGCGCGGCGAGGAGCCGGTAGACGTCGACGAGGTCGCGGACGCCCGAGACCTTCGCCGAGACGATGATCCGGTCGTGGCGGAGGCCGGTCTCCTCCGCGAGCTGCGCCGAGCGGAGGGCGGACTGGAGCATCGCCTCGATCATGACGTCGCGGGCGTCGCGCGGCGTCGCGAGCCGGGCATTCTCCTCCATGAGCGTCGTGAGGAGCTGCTGGTCGAGGGAGCCCCAGTTCACCCCGATCCGCACCGGCCGGTCGTTCTCGACCGCGACCCGGACGATCGTCGCGAAGTTCTCGTCGTGCCGCTTCGCCCCGACGTTGCCCGGGTTGATCCGGTACTTCGCGAGCGCCCGCGCCATCTCGGGATACGCGACGAGGAGCTGATGGCCGTTGTAGTGGAAGTCGCCCACGATCGGCACGTCGACGCCGAGGCCCCGGACGAGGCGGACGATCTCCGGGACGGCGGCGGCGGCGGCCTCGTTGTTCACCGTGACCCGCACGAGCTGCGACCCCGCGTGGGCGAGGCGGGCGACCTGGAGCGCCGTCGCGTCGGCGTCGGCCGTGTCGGTGTTCGTCATCGACTGGACGACGACCGGGTGGGCGCTCCCGACGAGGACGCCCCCGACGTCGACCGACGGCGTCGGCCGCCGCCGCGGCCGGAGCGCCTCGGGACTGCTCACGGCGTCCCGCCGCCGACCTGGCGAGCGATGTCGAAGTACGTGATCCAGATGAGGAACCCGAAGAGGAAGGCGAACCCCACGAGGTACGTCAGGCGCTCGACGGAGATCGCCGTCTCCGCCGACGGCCCCTTCACCCGGACGCCGGCCGCCCGCAGCGCCCGCCCGCCGGTCGCGAGGAGCGCCCGCAGGACGAGGACGAGCATCCGCCCCCCGTCGAGCGGCGGGAACGGCAGGACGTTCACGAGGGCGAGGTTCGCCGAGAGGAGCCCCGCCAGGTAGAGGGTGAAGATCGGCCCGAGCTGCCAGAAGACGTCGCCGACCTGGACGGCGATCCCCACCGGCCCGGAGACGGGTGGCGGCTGCGCCGGGTTCGCGACGATCGATCCGACGAGGTCGGCGAGGCCGTTGAGGATGAGCCCGAACGCGGCAGCCGTCCAGGCGGCGCCGGCGCCGATCGCGGCCCCCAGGTCGCGGCCCCGGTACGCGCCGGAGAAGACGAGCTGGGCGCCGCGGATCCCGAGGGCCCCCTTCTCGTCCGCCACCTCCGGCGGGCGCAGCGTCGCCTGCACCTGGCGGACGGCGCCGTCCTCGGCCTCCACGGTGAGGGTGACGGTCTCGCCGGCCTTCGCCCGGAGCGCGGCGATCGCTGCCCGGCCCGCGTCGGGGCTCGGAAAGAGGTCGAAGGACCGGCCGTCGATCGCCAGGATCGTCTCACCCGGGCGGAGCCCGGCGGCCTCCGCCGGCGAGCCCGCGACGACCTCCGAGAAGACGAGGCCGCCCTGGGGCGCGGCGAGCCAGGCGATCCCGGAGAAGATGACGAATGCGAGGGCGAGGTTCATCCCGACGCCGGCCACGAGGACGACGAGCTTCTTCCACAGGCGCTGGACGGCGAACGAGCGGGGGTCGCCGGATTCGCCGTCCTCGCCCTCGAGGCGGACGAAGCCGCCGATCGGGAGCCAGTTCAGGGTGTAGAGCGTCTCGCCCCCGGAGCGGAGGATCCGCGCCCGCGGCGGGAACCCGATCCCGAACTCGAGGACGCGGATCCCGAAGAGCCGCGCGAGGAGGAAGTGGCCGACCTCGTGGATGACGACGAGCCCGCCGAGGATGAGGATGAAGAGGGCGATCGTGATCGCGCCCTGCAGAATGGCCATGGCCTCCTCTACGCCGCCGGGTCCGGCACGGTTCCCCGCCCCGGCCCCGCCCCGGGCGCCGCGAATGCGGCCCGGACCTCGGCGTCGAGCGCGACGAGCTCGTCGACGCCCGGCTCCTGGCCCGGTCCCGACCCATAGCGTGCCACGGCCCGCTCGAGGAGGCTCGCGATGCCGGGGAAGTCGAGCGTCCCCGCCAGGAACCGGCCGACCGCGACCTCGTCCGCGGCGATGAGCGCGGCTGTCGCCCGCGAGCCGATCGCGCCCGCTTCACGCGCGATCCGCAGGGCCGGGAATCGCACCTCGTCGGGGGCCCGGAAGTCGAGGTGGCCCGCGGCCACGAGGTCGACCGCCGCAGCCGGCGACGGGAGGCGGCGGGGATACGTCACCGCGTACTGGATCGGGAGGCGCATGTCGGGCGTCCCGAGCTGCGCCTTCAGCGAGCCGTCCCGGAAGCGGACGGCCGAGTGGACGACCGACTGGGGGTGGACCACGACGTCGATCCGCTCGTACGGCAGGCCGTAGAGCCAGTGGGCCTCGACGACCTCGAGCCCCTTGTTCGCGAGCGTCGCCGAGTCGATCGTGATCTTCGCGCCCATCGACCACGTCGGATGGCGGAGGGCGCGCTCCGGCGTGATCCCCGCGAAGTCGCCGGCCGGCGTGTCGAGGAACGGACCCCCGGACGCGGTGAGGATGAGGCCTGCGACGTCGGCGAGCGCCTCGCCGACCAGGCACTGCCAGATCGCCGAGTGCTCGGAATCGATGGGCCGGAGCCAGCCGAGCGGCGAGGCGAGGGGGTCGCGCGGGTCCGCGGCGGCGCGACCGGCGGCGAGCGCCCGGGCCTCGGCCATGACGAGGTGGCCGCCGGCGACGAGCGTCTCCTTGTTCGCGGTGGCGACGACGGTGCCCACCCGGAGCGCGGCGAGGACCGGGCGGAGGCTCACGACGCCGGCGGTCCCGACGACGACGAGGTCGACGTCGTCGCGCGCCGCGAGCGCCTCGAGGGCGTCCGGCCCGCGGACCTGCGCGCAGCCGGTCGGGAGGTCGAGCGGCGCGTCCGTGCCGATCGCGACGGCCGCCGGCCGCAGCCGCCGGGCCTGCTCCTCGACGAGCGCCGCCCGCGATCCGGTGGCGAGGGCGACGACCCGCCAGTCCGGCGCGAGTCGGGTGAGGACGTCGACGGCCTGCGTGCCGATGGACCCGCCGGACCCGAGGAGCGCGACCCGCACCGGCGCGCCCGGCCGTGGACGGTCAGCCATGGACGAGGCCGACCCACACGGCGAGGACCGGCGCGGCGAAGAGGATCGAGTCGACGCGGTCGAGGACTCCGCCGTGGCCGGGGATGAGGCTCCCGGCGTCCTTCGCGCCGGCCGCCCGCTTCAGGAGGGATTCCGCGAGGTCGCCGGCCTGGGCCGCGATCCCGAGGAGGGGTCCCAGGAGGAGCGCCTCCGGCCACGGCTGCGACGAGAGGGCGAGGACGAGGGCGACCCCGGCCGTCGCCGCGACGACGCCGCCGGCGACCCCCTCGAGGGTCTTCTGGGGCGAGATCCAGCGCAAGAACGGGCGCCGGCCGATCGCCCGTCCGACGAGGTACGCCCCCGTGTCGAAGCTCCAGACGCCAGCCAGCAGGACGAGGACCCAGCGGCGCTCCGGCCAGAAGACGCGCTCGAACGACGGCGGGTCGGTCGCCTGGGTCGTGAGGATCGCCACCGCGCCCAGGAGCCCGACGTAGACGGCGCCGAACAGTGTCGCCGACCAGGCCGCGAACCCGGCGGCCGGGTCGCGGCGGGCGAACGTGAGGAGCGCGAGCCCCGCGGCGACCACGCCGACGAGCGCCACGCCGTCGACCGCACCGACCCGGGCCGCGACCTCGCGCGCGGGCTCCGGCCACGCGACGAGGGCGCTGGAGAGGATCGCCGGGGCCGTCGCGGCCGCGACGAGGACGAGCGACCCGCCGACGACCCCGCCGACGACGATCGGGCGGCCGGCGGCCGGGAGGAGGCGCTCCACCTCGCGGGCCCCGAGCGCCGCGAGGACGAGGACGAGGATCCCCACGCCGATGCCCCCCGCGGCGACCGCGACGACGACGACCGGGACGATGACGACGGCGCTGAGGGTGCGCTCGCGCACGGCCCCGGCCCGCTACGTTCCGAAGCGGCGGGAGCGGCCGGAGAACGCCGCGAGGGCGGCGTCGTAGTCGGCCTCCGCGAAGTCCGGCCAGAGGACGTCGCAGGACCAGAACTCGGCGTACGCGCTCTGCCAGATGAGGAAGTTCGAGAGCCGCTGCTCGCCCCCGGTCCGGATCACGAGGTCGGGATCGGGCATCCCCGCCGTGTAGAGGCGCGCCCCGATCGCCGCCTCGTCGATCTCCGCGGCCGGCAGTCCCGCGGCGGCGATCGACCGGACGGCGTCGACGAGCTCTGTCCGGCCGGCGTAGTTGAACGCGACCGCCAGGGTGAGGCGCGTGCCTCCGTCCGTGGCCGCGAGCGCCTCGACGATCGAGTCCCGGAGATCCGCGGGGAGCTCGTCGAGGCGGCCGAGGAGGCGGACCCGGACGCCCTGCCGGACGAGCTCGGGCGTCTCCGCGCGGATCGCCTGCTCGAGGAGCCGGAAGAGGCCCACGACCTCCTCCTCGGGCCGCGCCCAGTTCTCGCGGCTGAACGCGTAGATCGAGAGGTAGGGGATGCCGCGCCGGAGGGTGTGCTCGACGAGCCAGCGGATCCGCTCGACGCCCGCCGCGTGGCCCTCGATCTCCCCCTTGCCGCGCTGGCGGGCCCAGCGACGGTTGCCGTCCATGATGATCGCCAGGTGGACCGGCCGGGCGTCGGGGGAGGGCGGCGTGCCGTCGCCGGCGTCCTCGGTCGCGGCGTCCGGGCCGGCGAGCGCCGCGTGCGCGACGGGGGGCGCGTCGGTCGGGCGCGCGAGCCGGGCGGGGGGCACTAGACCTCCAGCACCTCGCGCTCCTTCGCGGCGCCGACCTTCTCGACTTCGGCGACATGGCGATCGGTCACGCGCTGGAGCTGCTCCAGCTCGCGGTGCGCCTCGTCCGTCCCGATGAGGCCCTCGCGCTCCTCGTGCTTGATCGCGTCGGCCGCCTCCCGGCGGAGGTTGCGGATCTCGACTTTCGCCTCCTCCATCCGCCGATGGACGACCTTCACGAGGTCGCGCCGGCGCTCTTCGGTGAGAGGCGGGACGTTGAGCCGGACGACGGTCCCGTCGACGTTCGGGACGAGCCCGATGTCCGACTTCTGGATCGCCTTCTCGATCGCCCCGAGGACCCCCCGGTCCCACGGCTGGATGACGATCTGGTGGGGTTCCGGGACGCTGATCCCGGCGAGCTGGTTGAGCGCCGTCGGCGTCCCGTAGTACTCGACGTGGATCCGCTCGACGAGGGCCGTCGAGGCACGCCCGGTGCGGAGGCCCTGGAAATCGCGCTCCATCACCTCGACGGCGCGGGCCATCTTGGGCTCGACGGTCGCGAGGACCTGGCTGGTCATGCGGGCGATCCTCCGGAGATGCGCGTCCCGACCTGCTCCCCCATCGCCGCCCGCCGGACGTTGTCCGCCTCGTTGAGGTCGAAGACGATGATGGGGAGATCATTCTCCATGCACAGGGACACCGCCGTCGCGTCGAGGACGGCGAGTCGCTCGGACAGGACGTCGGCGTACGTGAGGTCCGTGTAGCGCCGGGCCTCGGGATGGGTGAGCGGGTCGGCGTCGTAGACCCCGTCGACCTTCGTCGCCTTGAGGAGGACGGACGCGCCGATCTCGACCGCGCGGAGCGCCGCCGCGGTGTCCGTCGTGAAGTACGGGTTCCCCGTGCCGGCCACGAAGATCGTCACCCGCCCCTTCTCGAGGTGGCGGATCGCGCGGCGGCGGATGTACGGCTCGGCGACCTCGTTCATCGCGATCGCCGTCATGACCCGCGTGGGAATGCCGACGCGCTCGAGGGCGTCCTGGAGGGCGAGGCCGTTCATGACGGTCGCGAGCATCCCCATGTAGTCGCCGGTCGCGCGGTCCATCCCCCGCGCCGCTGCGGCGAGACCGCGGAAGATGTTCCCGCCCCCGACGACGAGGCCCACCTGGACGCCGGCGCCGACGGCGGCGGCGACCTGCTGGGCGATGAACGTGCAGAACGCGGGATCGACGCCGTACGGGCGCTCGCCGAGGAGCGCTTCCCCGGAGATCTTCAGGAGGATGCGCCCGTAGCGGGCCGCCGGGGCGGCGCCGGGGGCGTCGGAGGCGTCGGAGGTCGCGCCCGAGTCGCTCACAGCTCCTCGCCGAGCGCGTAGCGGGTGAAGCGGCGGACGCGGATGTTCTCCCCGATCTTCGCGACCGCCTCCGTCACGATGTCGCGGACGGTCCGATCGGTGTCCCGGAACGGCTGCTCGAGGAGGCAGACCTCGGCGTACCACTTCCGGAGCTGGCCCTCGACGATCTGGGGCCGGAGGTGCTCGGGCTTCTTCGCCGTCGTCTCGTCGCCGAGGAGGGCTTCCCGCTTCGCGGCGAGGTCCGCCTCGGGGATCCGCTCGACGTCGACGTAGCGCGGGGCGAGGCCCGCCACCTGCATCGCCAGGTCACGGACGAGCCGCTGGAACTCGTCGGTGCGGGCGACGAAGTCCGTCTCGCAGTTCACCTCGATGAGGACACCGACGCGGCCGCCGGGGTGGATGTAGCTCGCCACGGTCCCCTCGCGGGCGTCGCGGCCGGCCTTGCGCGCCGCAGCGGCGAGGCCGCGCTCGCGGAGGAGGACGACGGCCTTCTCGACGTCCCCGTCGGCCTCCTCGAGCGCCCGCTTGCAGTCCATCATCCCGGCCCCGGTGCGCTCGCGGAGCTCCTTGACGTCGTTGGCGGAGAAGTTCGCCATGGGTCGGTGCGTCACCTCTGTGGCCGGCCGGACGGCCGGGAGTCGCGCGCGGCGATGCGTGCGCCGCGCGACGGGTTCGGGGTTACTCGGCCTCGGGCTCGGCCGCGGGCTCGGCCGCGGCCGGCGCTCCCGGCAGGAGGTCCTCCGCGTCGGGCTCGAACGTGAGGGCGCCGCCCGCGGCGAGCTGGGCGACGAGGTCGTCGGCGGAGGCGATCTCCTCGACCTCGAAGGCAGCCGCGAGCTCCGGCTCGGGCTCGGGCTCACGCTCGGCGCGCGCCGCGCGCTCGCGCCCCCCCTCGATCGCGGCGTTCGCCACGACCTCGCAGAGGAGGCGGATCGCCCGGATCGCGTCGTCGTTGGCGGGGATGATGTAGTCGAGCTCGTCGGGGTCGACGTTCGTGTCGCCGGTCCCGACGATCGGGATCTCGAGCTTGCGGGCCTCCGTCACGGTGATCCGCTCACGCGCCGGATCGATGATGAAGACCGCGCCGGGGAGCCGCTTCATCCGGCGGATCCCGCCGAGCGTCAGGCGGAGCTTCCGCAGCTCCTCCATGTAGCGGGCGGCCTCCTTCTTCGGCATCCGCTCGAAGTCGCCGTTCGCGAGGCGCGCCTCGAGCTGCTCGAGGAGCCCGAGCCGCTTCTTGATCGTGACGAAGTTCGTGAGCATCCCGCCGAGCCAGCGGTGGTTCACGTACGGCTGGCCGGCGCGGTCCGCCTCCTGGGCGATCGGCTCCTGGGCCTGCTTCTTCGTCCCGACGAAGAGGATGGTCTCGCCGCGGGCGGTCGTCTCGCGGACCGCCGCGAGGGCGGCGTCGAGCCGCTGAACGGTCTGGGCGAGGTCGATGATGTGGATCCCGTTGCGCTCGGCGAAGATGAACGGGCGCATCTTGGGATTCCAGCGGCGCGTCTGGTGGCCGAAGTGGACACCGGCCTCGAGCAGCTGCCGCATGGAGACGGTGGGCACGCGTGGTCCTCCTGTCCGGTTCGTTCCTCCGCGGGCCCCGCCCCGGACCGGGGCCGAGCGACGGCTCGGCTCCCGGCACCGCCCGGGCAACGGTGGCGGCACCGCGTGTGGGCTCGTCGCCGCGGCGCGGCGACGGCGGCTGGCGGGACGGCCCGACAGCCCGGCGGAGTCTACCACAGGGCCCCTCCGCGCCCGGGCTCCCCGACGGCGCGGTGATGGCGGAGTCGGAGATGCCCCGGCCGCCCGGGCTCGACCGCGACGACGTCGATGCGGAGCGGGAGCGGCGGGAGACGGGTCCCGTCGGGAAGCGCTCCCGACGCCGCGAGCGCCGCCGCCGCCCGGCGCAGGCGGGCGACCTTCCGGCCGTCGACCGTCTCCTCCGGGAGCCCGTACGCCCGCGACCGCCGCCAGCGGACCTCGACGACCGCGAGCATCGCGGGGGGTCCCGGGTCCACGCCGACGAGGTCCACCTCGAGGCGGCCGATGCGCAGCCGGCCGGCGAGGATCTGCCAGCCGGCGGCCACGAGGGCCGCCGCCACGGCACCCTCCGCGGCGTCGCCCGCCCGCTGGGCCGGCGTGCGCGTCGCCCCATCCCGGTCCATGAGCGAAGGCTACGGATCGCCGCTCATCGGCCTCTCATCCGCCGATCACGCGGGGCTTGCCTCGAGCTCATCGACGGCGATCCGCCGCCCCGGCGGCGACGGGTCGGCCGCGGGGCGGCGACGGGTCGGCCGCTCAGCCGGCCTCGATCGCGGCCCGCTCCTCCTCCCAGGCCGCGAGGAGCTCGTCGCCCTCGACGACGGGCGGTCCGTCCTCGCAGGTCCTCCCCGGCCCCACCGGCACGAGGTCGAGCCCCAGCTGCTCCACTCCCTCGATCGCCCGCCGCGTCGTGATGAACGAGCGCCGGTGGAACGGGGTGATCCCGAGCGCCGCCATCGCGGCGCGGTGCTCGGCGGTCGCGTACCCTGCGTTCCGCTCCCAGCCGTACCCGGGGTGGCGCGCCGCGAGGCGCGCCATGAGCCGGTCGCGGAGGACCTTCGCCACGATCGAGGCGCAGGCGATCGAGTAGACGAGCGCGTCGCCATCGACGATCGCGTCGTACGGGCCGACGGCCTCCTCGAAGCCGGCGATCCGGAGGCCGTCGACGAGGACGTGGTCATGGCCGCCGAGGCGGGCCAGGGCGCGCCGCATCGCGAGGTGGGTCGCGTGGTAGATGTTCAGCCGGTCGATCTCCGCGACCGACGCCGCGCCGACGCCGACGGCGAGAGCCCGGCGCCGGACCTGCGGGGCGAGCGCCTCTCGCTGGGCGGCCGAGAGCGCCTTCGAATCGCGGACCGCGGCGATCCGGCGGCCGTTCGGGCGGACGATGACCGCCGCCGCGACGACCGGGCCGCACGCCGGCGCGACCCCGACCTCGTCGACGCCGGCGACGCGGGTCGCGCCGGCGCGCCAGAGGGCACGCTCGAGGCGGAGGGTCGGGACGGTCGCTCCCACGTCGCGCAGCGTACCGGGAATCGATGCGGCCCCGTCGCGAACGACGGGGCCGTGCGGGCCTGGGGCGGAGGACGCGGCGGAGGCGCGCCTCCCGTGGGCGAGGCTAGCTCGTGCGCCGCTCGCGGAGCGTCGCGGCCTTGCCGACGCGCTTGCGGAGGAAGTAGAGCTTGGCGCGGCGGGCGACGCCGTGGCGCACGACCTCGATCCGGTCGATTCGCGGGCTGTTGACCTTGAACGTTCGCTCGACGCCGACGCCCGAGGCGATCCGCCGGACGGTCACGGAACGGGTGATCCCGCCGCCGGTCAGGCGGAGGACCGTCCCCTCGAAGACCTGGATGCGCTCCCGGTTGCCCTCGACGACCTTCGCGGCGACCTTCACGGTGTCGCCGGGCGCGAGGTCCGGGATGTCGCTCCGGAGCTGGTCCTTGACGATCTCGTCGAGCACGTTCACGGGAGTCCCCTGTCGGTCTCTGGGAGCGGCCGGGAGGTCCCGCGTGCCGCGTCGAGGGCGTGGAGAAGCGGTCGCGGGGGCGCGACCGACGGCGGAGTATAGCACGGGCCCACGCGCCACCAGGGTCCGCGGCCGGCGCGACGCGGCGCTCAGCCGGAGCCGGCCGACCCCTCCGGGAGTTCGCTCGCGCCACCCGGTGCCTCGGCCAAGCGGACCTCGTCGAGGAGCTGCGCCTCCTCCGCTGTCCAGGCGCGGCCAGCCAGCAGCTCCGGGCGCCGCTCGAAGGTCCGCCGGATCGACTCGCGCAGCCGCCAGCGGCGCACGGCGCCGTGGTCGCCCGAGACGAGGACGTCGGGGACGCCCTGGCCCGCGAACATCGCCGGGCGCGTGTACTGGGGGTACTCGAGGAGCCCCCGCGCGAACGACTCGTCCTCGAGCGAGGCGGCCTCGATCGCGCCAGGGAGGAGGCGGAGGACGGCGTCGACGACGACGAGGGCCGCGAGCTCGCCGCCGGTGAGAACGTAGTCACCGATCGAGAGCTCGAGGTCGACCATCCCCCGGATCCGATCGTCGACGCCCTCGTAGCGGGGACAGACGAGGACGAGGTGCGGGCGCGTCGCGAGGTCCTCGGCGCGGGCCTGGCGGAACGGCTCCCCGGCCGGGTCCAGGAGGATGACCGTCGAGTCGGGACGGCGGAGGGCGGCGAGTGCGGCCGCGACCGGCTCCGGCCGGAGGATCATCCCGGCCCCGCCGCCGTACGGCGCGTCGTCGACGCTCCGGTGGCGCCCCAGGCCCCAGGCCCGCAGGTCGTGGACGCGCACCGCCGCGAGGCCCTGCTCCTGGATCCGCCCGGGGATGCTCGCAGCGAGGGGGGCCGCGACCATTGCCGGGAAGAGGGTGACGAGGTCGATCTCGAGGGCCATCCTCAGGCCGTCCTCGCGTCGCCGGGGGCGGCCTCCGCAGCGCCGTCCGCGGCGCCCGGTGCCGGGGAGGAGGTCCCGGCGACCATCGGGTCGCTCGTCGTCCCGTCCGCCGGCGTTCCCGCCGCCTCCTGCCCCGCGGCGGGGGGCGCCGGGCGCGGCGTCACCGGGACTGCCGGTCGGCGGCGGGTCGCCCGGCGCGGCCGGGGCGGGCGCGGCGGGGGCGGCGGGGCGATCGACCCCGCCGCGGGGAGGTCGAGCGCGCCGGCGTCGGCCACGATCTCGCCCCGCCGCGGGGCGAAGATCCGGACGAACGGCCGCACGATCGGGAGGTCGAAGTCTCCCCGCGGCCCGCCTGTCACCTCGAGGACGTCCGCTCCGCCCGTGCGATAGACGTCGCGGACCGTGCCGAGCGCCCGTCCTTCGAGGTCGCGGACGACGGCGCCGACGATCTCGTGCCAGTAGTACGTGCCGCGCGGCAGGACGTCGCCCGGGCCGGCCTCGACCTCGAGGTACGCGAGGCGGAACCCCTCGGCGGCGTCCCGGCTCCGCACCTCGCGGAAGCGGATGACCCAGCCGGGGTCGGCCGGGCGCGACTCGACGATCGTCAGGGCCCCGGACACGCCCTCGCGGAGGAGGCGCGCGCCGACGGCGAAGCGCTCCGCGGGCCGGTCGGTGAGGACCTCGACCCGCATTGCGCCACGGACGCCGTGGAGGCCCCGGACCCGCCCGACGACGAGGCGGCGGTCCGGGACGTCCCGGGGCTCGATCAGACGATCTCCAGCTGGAACTGCTCGCCGTCGCGGGCCGAGACGACCTTGAGGAGCGTCCGCAGCGCCTTGGCGACGCTGCCGTTCCGGCCGATCACCTTGCCCATGTCGTCCTCGGCGACGCGGAGCTCGATGACGGTCGCGCCGGCCTCGCGGCTGACGACGACCTCCACCTGCTCCGGGTGGTCGACGAGCGACTTGGCGACGTACTCGACAAGCTGGGGTGCGGCCATCGCGGGCCCCTCCCCTACTTCGCGGCCGGCAGGACGCCGGCCGACCGGAGGAGCCGGGCGACGGTGTCGCTCGGCAGCGCGCCCTTCGCGAGCCAGGCCTTCGTCTTGTCGACGTCGACGGAGAACTCGACCGGCTCGGTGCGCGGGTTGTAGTGCCCAAGGATCTCGAGGGCCCGGCCGTCGCGCGGCGAGCGGCTGTCGGCGACGACGACGCGGTACGTCGGCTGTTTCGTCGCGCCGACGCGGGTGAGGCGGATGCGGGCTGCCATCTTGGGTGCGGGAACCTCCTGTGCTGGGGACGCCGGGCCGCCTTCGACCCTTCCGTCTGCTCCTACTTCGTGAACGTGATGACGGCGCGGGACACGGCGCTCGTGCCGGGCCCCTTCGCCACCGAGGCGAACGCCTCGAACGGCTCGATGTACGGCTTGACCTCGGTCTCGTAGCGGGCCTTCTCGGCGGCCGGCATCGTCGCCTCGACCGCGCGCCGGATCCCCGCGAGGTCGACGTAGACGTCGCTCACCCCGTCGCCGCCCGCCGCCGACATCGCCCGCGTGTAGGCGACGGTCGTGGCGAGCGACGAGTTCGCGACGACGCCGACGACGGACTTGACGAAGTCGATCGTCCCGACGACGAAGACGCCGCCCTGGACGGTCGCGGCGATCTGCGGGACCTCGGCCCCGACGGACGACGGCACGTCGACGACGAGGAGGGTCCCCGAGCCGAACGACTCCTCGTGGACGGAGATGCCGGCACTCGACCCACCGAGGGCGACGAGCGACCGGACCTGGTCGAGGGTGCGACCCGCGGCCGCCTCGTCCGTGACGACGGTCGCGAACCCGCCGCCGAATGTCCCCCCGTTGTACTCGACCGCCAGGGCCGCATCGCCGGCCCAGCCGACGAGGGCCTCGGCGCCGCCGAGGGCCATGAGGGCCTCCTCGACCTGCTCGACCGTGGCCGCGGCGGACGGGTCGCAGGCAAGCTGGTCCTTCAGCCGTGCGAGCCCGTCCACGAGGCCGGGGCCGAAGTCGCGGACCTCGACGGCGGCGACGGTCGTGGCGGGAAGGTGGCTGGCGATCGCGCTCGGGCCCGCTGCGCCGGCCGTCCCGGTCGCGGCGCTCGACGCCTCGAAGACGAGGGCGGCGTCCTCCGCACGCGCCGACCCGGCGGCCCACGCGGGGATCCCCGCGACGATGCTGTCGAGGCAGGCCTGCGGGACGGTCGACGACTGGTCGCCGGCCGCGGCGAGCGCCGCGTCGACGAATGCCTTGAGGTCGATGAACCCGTAGCCGAGGTACGCGCTCGGGGCGGTCTTCCGGGCAGCCGCGAACGACGCGGACGACGCCACGGCGCTCTTCCCGCCCGTGTCGAGGGCGGCCTTCACTGCCTTCTGCGGGCCGAGGAGCAGGACGCTGCCCCGGACCGCGAACGCCGCGCCGTCCGCGGCGCCGCCGGAGACGACGGTGAGGTCGCCGCCGGCGTACGCCTCGGTCGACTGCGTGCCGCCGAGCTTCGAGCCGACCCAGGCGCTGGCCGCCGCGGCGTCCTTCACGGAGACGAGGGCGACGAACCCGTCCTCGGGCATCGTCGCCGGCGCCATCCCGCCGAGGGCGCCGGAACCGAGGCCCTCGGCCCTGGCGGCGGCGAAGGCGGCCGTCGTGACCGCGTACCCGACCTCGCCCCCGAGCCACGGCTTGACGTCCTTCGTCCAGCTGACACCCGAGCCCTCGAGCATCCGGTCGAGGGCCTCGTCGATCTTCGCGTCGAGCGTCGACTGGTCGGCGAAGCCGGGGAACTTCGCGAGGAGGTTCCCGACGTTCGTCCGCTGGTCGCCGGGGAGGTCGGCGCGGACCTCGAGGTACGCGACGGTGTCCTTCGGGAGCCAGCCCTGGACCGTCGACGAGGAGCCCCCGGCGGCGAGGATCGCGGCCGCTACCGAGACGACGCCGACGGCGACCGCGAGAGCGATGAGGGCGACACCCCACCGGGCGAGGCCGGTCGGCCGCTTCGCCGGCGCCGAGGGGGCCTCGACCCCGGCGGCGGGCGCCGTGACGGGGGCCGTCGCCGCGCCTGCGTCGGCCGGAGGCTCGACGGCCTCCGCCGGGGGCGCTGCGGGCGCAGCTCCGAGCTCGGAGCCCTGGTCCATCTCGTCCATGCGTACCCTCCCCCGACCTCAGCGGCCGAAGACCCCGGGGATCCGGCGACCCCCGCGGAGCTGCTTCATGAGCTTCTGCATGTCGGCGAACTGCCTGACGAGGCGGTTCACCTCGGCGATCGACGTGCCGGAGCCCGTGGCGATCCTCCGCCGCCGGCTCGCATTGAGGACGTCGGGATCGCGCCGCTCGACCGGCGTCATCGAGCGGATGATCGCCTCCGTCCGCCGCAGGTCACCCCGGTCGACCGACTCCTGCGCCTGCTTCGCCATCCCGCCGAGGCCCGGGATCATCTCGATCACCTGGCCGAGCGGGCCCATCTTCTTCACCTGCTGGAGCTGCTCGAGCATGTCGTCGAGGGTGAAGCTGCCGGCCTGGAGCCGCGCGGCCGTCTTCTCGGCCTGCTTCTGGTCGAATGCCTCCTGGGCCCGCTCGACAAGGGTGAGCACGTCGCCCATCCCCAGGATTCGGCCCGCGAGGCGGTCCGGGTGGAACGGCTCGAGGGCGTCGGTCTTCTCGCCCGTCCCGAGGAACTTCACGGGAAGGCCCGTGACGGCGCTGATCGAGAGCGCGGCCCCGCCCCGCGCGTCGCCGTCGATCTTCGTCAGGACGAGCCCGGTGAGCGGGACGGCGGCGGCGAACGCCTGGGCGACCGCCACCGCCTCCTGGCCGACCATCGCGTCGACGACGAGGAGCGTCTCCACGGGCTTCACGGCGCGGGCGAGGTCGGCGACCTCGGCCATGAGGACGTCGTCGACCGTCAGACGGCCGGCCGTGTCGAGGATCACCGTGTCACGGACCTCGCGACGGGCCGCCTCGATGCCCAGACGCCCGATCTCCGCCACGGGCGTCCCGGGAGGGGCGGAGAAGACGGGGACGTCGAGCGCCCGGCCGAGGGTCGCGAGCTGCTCGACGGCCGCAGGCCGGTAGGGATCCGCGGCGACGAGGATCGGCCGGCGGCCGAGGCGCACGACATGACGGGCGAGCTTCGCCGCGGACGTCGTCTTCCCCGAGCCCTGGAGGCCGACGAGCGCGACGACCGCGGGGCTGCCGGCGAGGTGGAACGTCCGGTCCCCGCCGGAGAGGAGCGCGGTGAGCTCCTCGTGGACGATCTTGACGACCTGCTGACCGGCCGTGAGTGACTCGAGGACCTCCGCCCCGACGGCGCGCTCCCGGACCCGGGTCGTGAAGTCCTTCACGACCCGGAAGTTCACGTCGGCCTCGAGGAGGGCGAGCCGGACCTCGCGCATCGCCGCGTCGACGTCGGCCTCGCTCACGCGGCCGCGGCCGGTGAGCGTCGCCAGCGTCCTGCGGAGGCGGTCGGAGAGGGCGTCGAACATGCGGTGCCGGGGCTCCTGTGGACCGGGGTCGGAGGGCGCGGACGGCGCTCCACGGGTGGTGCGCGGGTTCTGGCGACACCGGGGCGCCCGCAGTCTACCGCATCGCCGGCCCCGCGCCGCCGTCCGATGGTCCGGGTCTCCGCCCGCATCCGGGCCTCCGCCCGCCTTCCGGGCGCCGCCCGTCAGGCGAAGAGCGCGGCGACGAAGGCGTCGGGGTCGAACGGCAGGAGGTCCCCGACCTTCTCCCCCACCCCGACGAAGCGGACGGGGACGCCGAGGGCGTGCTCGATCGCGAAGACGATCCCGCCCTTCGCCGTCGAGTCGAGCTTCGTGAGGACGATCCCGGTGAGGCCGGTCGCGTCGTGGAACGCGCGCGCCTGCGCGAGGCCGTTCTGGCCCGTCGTCGCGTCGAGGACGAAGAGGACCTCCGGGCGGGCGCCGGGCAGGCGCCGGTCGATGACCCGGCGCATCTTCGCCAGCTCCTCCATGAGGTTCGACTTCGTGTGGAGACGGCCGGCCGTGTCGGCAACGAGGACGTCGGCGCGCCGCGCGATCGCCGCGTCGAGGGCGTCGTAGACGACGGCCGCCGGGTCGGCGCCCGGCCCGTGGGCGACGACGGGGGCCCCCGCCCGGTCCCCCCACGCGCGGAGCTGCTCGATCGCCGCCGCCCGGAAGGTGTCGCCGGCGGCGAGCACGACGGTCCGCCCTGCGGCTCGCTCACGGGCGGCGATCTTGCCGATCGTCGTCGTCTTGCCGGTGCCGTTCACCCCGACGACGAGAACGACGGCGGGGGCCCCCGGCGCGGCGGGATCGAACCGCCACGTCGCCGCGCGCGGCGCGAGGAGCGCCGCGAGCTCCTCGCGGACGGCCGCTTCCGGGCCGTCGGGATGGCGGCGCCGGCGCGCCCGCTCGACGATCTCGATCGCGAGGGCCGCGCCGACGTCGCCGGCGATGAGGGTCTCCTCGACCTCCTCCCACGTCGCCGTGTCCGGGTCGCCGAGGCCGAGGGCGCCCCGGAGACGGGCAATGAACCCGCCCCGGCTCCGGGCGACGCCCGCGGCGAGGTCGCCGTCGACGATCCGCTCGCCCGCCGCGGGGTCGGGCGTGGCGGCGGCCAGCTCGGCCTCGGGGCTGGCCGCGTCAGCAGAAGGCCCCGGCGCAGCGGCGGCGAGCTCGGCCTCGCTCTCCGCGTCGGGGGCGGGAGCATCGTCCGGGATCACGATCGCGGCCTCGACCGGCCCGGTCTCGTCGCGCGGCCTCCGTCGCCAGAACATCGTGCCTCCCCGCTCGCCGCCGGCGTCAGCCGGCGGGCGTGGCCTCCACGGCGGCGTTCCGTCCCGCCCGCACCCGGGCGGCGACCGATCGCGCCTCCTCGATCCGGAGGCTGACGACGCGGCTCACCGCGTCCTCGCCGACCGTCACGCCGTACAGGGCGTCCGCCGCCTCGATCGTCCCCCGATTGTGCGTGATGACGACGAACTGGGTCTGCTCCGCGAGCCCGCGGAGGGCGTCGACGAAGCGACCGACGTTCGCCTCGTCGAGGGCGGCGTCGACCTCGTCGAGGACGCAGAACGGGACCGGCCGGACCTCCAGCATCGCGAAGAGGAGGGCGACGGCCGTGAGCGCCCGCTCGCCACCGGAGAGCATCGCGAGGGCCTGGGCCTTCTTGCCCGGCGGGCGGGCGACGATCTCGACGCCGGTCTGGGCGAGATCCGCGGGATCGGTCAGGCTGAGGCGCGCGAACCCGCCCCCGAACAGCTGCTGGAAGCGCCGGTCGAAGGCCGTCTCGAGAGCCTCGAACGTTGCCCGGAACTGCCGGGCGATGAGCCCGTCGAGCTCCGCGATGAGCCCGCGCGTCTTCGCGATCGCGGCCCCGAGGTCGGCGCGCTGGGCCTCGAGACCGTCGACGCGCGACCGGAGCTCCGCATGCTCGTCGACCGCGAACGGGTTCGCCGCGCCGAGCTCGTGGAAGCGGCGGCGGAGCGTGCCGAGGCGCCCCGGAGCCGGGGGCTCGCCCGCCGGCGTCGCCGCGGCCCAGCGGGCCCCTGCCGTCGCGAGCGCCGCCCCGAGCGTGGCGCCGTCATCCTCCGGAGGCTCCGGGGCGGCGTCTGGGTCGAGGGCGCGGAGACCCGGTCCGCCGAGGCCGGCGAACTCGACGAGCGCCTGCTCTCGCACGGCGTCGAGCGCGAGCCGCGCCTCGAGCTCGCGCACCTCGGCGCCGCGGTGAGCCTCCTCGGCGCGGCGGAGCTCCTCTCGCGCGGTCGCCACCTCGGCCTCGGCGGCGCGGAGCCGTTCGCGGCCCAGTGCGTCGGCGGCGCGCACCGCGTCGAGCGCGGACCGGGCGGCGAGCTCGCGCGCGGCCGCCGCCGCGCGCGCCGCGTCCCGCGTGGCGCGTCCCGCCTCCAGCTCGGCGTCGCGGCGGGCGAGGTCGAGGAGCTCGTCGTCCGCGCGCCGGACGCGGTCCTCCGCGTTCTGGGCGGCCGCCTCGGCCCGCACGCGCCGGACCTCCGCAGCCCGCCGCTCGGCATCGCGCGCGGCGCGCACCGCCGCGAGCCCGTCGCGCCGGCCGGCGAGCTCGGCGGCCCGCGCCTCCCAGGCCGCGAGGGCATCGGCCCCGTCGTCCCCGTCGGCGCGAACATCCCGCGCGCGACCGTCGGCGGCCGGGACCGCGGACAGGCCGGCCGGCACCGCCACCTCGAGGGCTGCGAGGCGCTCCGCGATCCGCTCCCGCTCGGCGCGCTGCGCGACCGCCCGCGCCTCGGCCCAGCCCGCCTCGCGCGCGGCGTGCTCTGCCGTGCGGCCGGCCTGCCGCTCGGACTCCTCCGCGGCCCGCCGGCCGGCGGCCGCCTCGCCCTCCGCGCGTCGCGCCGCCTCGGCGAGCTCGCGGGCCGCGCCGGCGGCGGTGTCCGCGTCGACGAGCCGCGCCGCGGCAGCGGCGACCTCAATCTCCGCCGCGGTGAGCTCGCGGTCCGCGGCCTCGAGCTCAGCCCGCCGGTCAAGCGGCGTCTCGCGCACGGCGAGGTCGACGACGCCCTCGCTCCCGACGAGGCCCCGGTCGCGCGCGGCGACCCGCCAGCCTGCCGGCAGGGTGCCGGCGAGCTCCACCGCGTCGGCGAGCGTCGGGGCCCAGGCCCAGCGGGCGAGGAGCCGGCGGACCGTGCCCGTCGGGTCAGAGCGGACGGCATCGCCGAGCAGGCCGCCACCGTGGCGCTCGGCGCGTCGCCGCACGGCGGCGCTCTCCTCCTGGCCGGGGGCCAGGGCACCCGCGCCGGCGGGGTCCCCGAGAACGAGGATCCCGCGCTCGGCGGCGAGGCGCGCGACCGCGGCGCGGGACACGACGAAGCTCCGCCCGAGATCGCCGAGCGCTGCCCCGACGAGCGGGCGGAGAGCGGGGTCGAGGTCGAGGTTCGCGGCGAGCGGGAGGCCCCCGGCGCGGCGCGCCGCCGCGGCGATCCCGCGGTCCTCGTCGATGGCGACGCGGGCGCGGAGCGCCTCCGCCCGACCACGCACCGTAGCCGCGCGTGACCGGGCGCTGGCAGCGTCGTCCGCCGCGCCCAGGCGGCCCGCTTCGGCTTCCGCGAGCGCCCGACGGGCGCCGTCGCGCCCCTCCCGCGCCCCGTCGTCCGCCGCGCGGGCGGCCTCCAGACGTTCGCGCGCCGCGTCGAGCGCGGCGGCGGCGGGAGCCAGCCGCGCCTTCGCCTGCTCCTCGGCCGCGACGGCGTCGGCGTGGGCCCGGTCGGCCGCGTCGAGCCGCCGCCGGAGACCGGCCAGCTCGTCGGCTCGCGCGTCGGCGGCGCGACGGAGGGCCGCTTCCGCCTCCGAGCGACGGGCCCGGGCCGCCCGGAGGGTGGCGGCCTCGGCGCGGGCCTCGGCGAGCGCCCGGTCGAGCTCCGCGAGCTCGCCATCGAGGGCATGGTCGGGGGGAGGAACGGGGAGGGCGAGCTCGCGGCGCCGCTCGGCGAGCTCGGCGTCCGCCGCGGCCCGCTCGCGCCCGAGGCGGTCGCCGTCGCGGGCGAACGACGCCTCGTCGGCCGTCGCGGCGGCGGCCGCGACGTCGAGCGCGGCGAGGGTCGCGCGCGCCGCCTCGTGCGCGGCCCGGCGCTCTACTTCGACGGCCGCGCTCGCCGCGAGGTCGTCGGCGGCCGCGGCGGCGCGCTGCTCCGCGGACCGGAGGGCATCGAGCGCCGCGGCCGCCGCGGCGCGGGCCCGCGCGAGGGCCGCCTCGGCTGCGCGCGATCCCGTCGCCGCCTCGTGCCATCGCACGCCGAACGTCGCGACGAGCGCCGCGGCGAGCTCGTCGCCCGCGCGGGCCCGCGAGGCCTGTTGCTCGGCCTGCGCCGCGAGGCGCCGCAGCTGCGGCCGGAGCTCGGCGAGGATGTCCTCGACGCGCGCGAGGTTGCCCTCCGCCTCGAGGAGCTGCTCCTCGGCGCGCCGGCGCCGGCGCTCGTGGCGCCGGACCCCGGCCACCTCCTCGAAGAGCGGGCGCCGCTCCTCCGGACGCAGCGCGAGGGCCTGGTCGACCATCCCCTGCCCGATGAAGAGGAATGCGTTGTCGGCGAGGTGGGCCGCGTCGAGGAGCTCCGCGAGATCCCGCAGGCGCACCCGCTGGCGGTTCACGAGGTAGTCGTTCTCGCCCGACCGGAACAGCCGCCGGCCGACCTCGAGGACCGCGTAGTCGACGGGGACGAGGCCGTCGACGTTGTCGAGGACGATCGCGACGTCGGCCATCCCCATCGCCGGACGGCGCTCCGAGCCGGCGAAGACGACGTCCTCCGCGCGCCGCGAGCGGAGCGCCCGGCCCTGCTCGCCAAGCGCCCAGCGGAGGGCGTCCGCGAGGTTGCTCTTCCCCGAGCCGTTCGGCCCGACGACGGCGTTGATCCCGGGAACGAACTCCACGACCGTCCGCTCGGCGAACGATTTGAAGCCCTGGAGGCGGAGGGCCTGGAGCCGGGCGGGCCCGCTCACCCGTCGATCGGCCGGCCGGCCGCCGCCCCGTCCTCGGCGGCAGCCGCGCCCGCCCCGTCCTCGGCGGCGGCGACCCCTCGCTCGTCCCCGCCCGGCGGAGCAACCGCGACGTCCGCGAGCGCGGCGGCCGCCGCGGCGGTCTCGGCGCTCCGCCGCGAGGCCCCGCTGCCGGTCCCCACGACGCGGCCGCCGATCGCGACGTCGACGACGAACCGTCGCTGGTGGTCGGGGCCGGTCACCTCGACGAGCCGGTACGCCGGCCGCTCGCCCGATCGCCGTTGGGTGAGCTCCTGGAGGCGGCTCTTCGGGCTCTTGAACGTCCCCGGCGCCCCCTCGACCGCCAGCTCCGGCGCGGCGAGGCCGGCGAGCCACGCCCGTGCCGCATCCCACCCGCGGTCGAGGAAGATGGCGGCGGCGACCGCCTCGAGCGCAGACGCCAGGAGTCCCGGGCGGTGCCGCCCCCCGCGTGCCTCCTCGCCTTCGCCGAGGAGGAGGTACTCGCCCAGGTCGAGGCGGCGGGCGAGTCGGGCGAGGCCATGCCGGCTCACGATCGCGGCCCGGCGCGCGGAGAGGACGCCCTCGTCGTCACCGGGACGGCGGGCGTGGAGCTCCTCCGAGATCACGAGGCTGACGACGGCGTCGCCGAGGAACTCGAGGCGCTCGTTGTGGCCGGTCGGGTCCTCCGGGTGCTCGTGGAGCCACGAGCCGTGGACGAGCGCCCGGGCGAGGAGCGACGGGTCGCGGAAGACGACCCCGAGACGCTCGGCGAGCTCGGATGCGGGACGCGGCAGGCGGGCAGGATCCCCCGGCATCGCCGGGGGTCGGTCAGCTCGCGTGCTCGTCGATGTATTCGACGGCGTCCTGGACGGTCCGGATCCTCTCGGCCTCCTCGTCCGAGATCTCCATCCCGAACTCCTCCTCGAGGCTCATGATGAGCTCGACGAGGTCGAGCGAGTCGGCGTTGAGATCGTCGACGAACGACGCTTCCGGGGTCACCTCTGCCTCGTCGACGCCGAGCTGCTCGACGACGATCTTCTTCAGCCGCTCGTACGTGGTCGCCACTGGATCCATCCTCCCTGGGTGTCATGCATGCGCGTCGGGGATCGCGTCCGGCTCGGTGGCCGGTGCTGGCTCTGGCATCGCATCGGAGGCGTCCCGGGCGACCCTGCCGAGGACTCCGTTGACGAGACGCCGTGCCGGGTCTCCTCCGTAGACCCGAGCGAGCTCGACCCACTCGGCGATCGCCACCCGGGCCGGCGTCGCGGGCGAGTGTAGCACCTCGCAGATGCCCGCACGGAGGAGGACGCGGTCCATCCGGGCGAGCGTGACGACCGGGTACTGGGGCGCCGCGGCCGCGATCCGGGCGTCGATCCGGTCCCGGTTCGCGACCGCCGCGGCGACGAGGTGGCGGGCGTAGCGGGCCGTCTCGACGTCGCCCTCCGTCTCGCCCAGGTGCCGCTCGAGGATCGTCGGCGCCGTCCGCTGCCCGAACTCGGCCTCGAAGAGGGCCATGAGGGCGAGCCGGCGGGCCGCGCGCCGCGAGCGGACGAGGTCGCCGCGCGCCCCCGGAGTCCGCGCGCCCACGCGCTCAGCCGCCGATGCCGTCGATCCGGACGGTGACCTCGCCGAGGTCGAGGCCGAGGAGGCGCTCGATCGCTGCGGCGACGGCGGTCCGGACGTCGGCGGCGAGCGCGGCGAGCGGCTGGCCCGGCCGGGCCACGACGACGACCCGGGCCTCGACGACCCCGTGGCGCAGGCGGACGACGACCGGCCGCCCGGCGAGCGCGCGACGGATCGGCGAGCCGGCCCACGAGACCCGGAGGACGCCGGGGACCTCGATCGCCGCGAGCCGGACGAGGTCGCGGATCACCGGGTGGCTGATCGCGAGGGTTGGCGGGCTCACGCGGTCGCCCCCGCCGTGGGCGCGGCGGCCGCCGCGTTCGGCCCGGTCCCGTCCGCGCCACCGGAATCGGCGGTGGCGTCGCCCGACGGGCCGGACCGCAGCGCGTCGCCGATCACCTCCGGGAGCCGCGCCCGCGCCGCCGCGGCGCCGACGGCGCAGGCGTGCTTCACCATCCGGCGCTTCGCCCGGCCGTGGGTGATGATGACGGTCCCGCGCACGCCCAGGAGCGGCGACCCGCCGAGGACCTCGTAGTCGAACGTGCGCCGGATCCGGTCGATCCCGGGCCGGAGGAGGAGGTACGCGAGCCGGCCCCGCAGGTCGCGCCGGAATTCCTGCTCCCAGAGGTCGAAGATGAACGTCGCGAGCCCCTCGAAGAACTTGATCGTGACGTTCCCGAGGACCGCGTCGCAGACGACGACGTCGGCGGGGTGGTGGACGAGGTCCTTCCCCTCGACGTTCCCCACGAACCGGAGGTCGGTGGCGTCGAGGAGCTCCGTCGCGCGCTGGATCCGGGCGTCGCCCTTGCCCTTCTCCTCGCCGATCGAGAGGAGCGCCACCCGCGGCGTCGCCACGCCGAGGGCGCGCTCGGCGAAGAGGGCCCCCATCCGCGCGTACTGGACGAGGTTCTCGGCGGTGGAGTCGGGGTTCGCCCCGATGTCGAGGAGGACGAACGGCCCCGTCTCGGTCACCATCTGGATCGCGAGGGCCGGGCGGTCGACGCCGGGAGCGCGCCCGAGGCGGAGGACGGCCGCGGCCATCCCGGCTCCCGTGTGGCCCGCCGTCACGACGGCGTCGGCGCGGCCGCGCCGGACGAGGTCGCAGGCGACGAGGATCGAGGCGTCCTTCTTCTCGCGGAGCGCACGGGCCGGATGCTCGTCCATCTCGACGACCTCGGCGGCCGGCTCGACCGTCACGTTCGCCGGGAGCGGGCCGCCGGCCGACGCCGCGATCCGCGCCGGGTCGCCGACGAGGATCAGCGCGTCGTCGGGCGCCTCGGCCGCGTAGAGTAGGGCGCCCGCCACGACCTCCCGGGGCGCGTGGTCGCCGCCCATCGCGTCGACCGCGAGCCGGACGCTCCGCCCGTGCTCGATGCCCCGGACGGTCGCCAGATCCATCGGGCGCGATCCCTCGCGGCTGCGCGGCCGGCCCTCGTCAGGAGGCCGCCTCGCCGCCCTTCTTCTTCAGCTCGACCGCCTGGCGCCCGTCGTAGTACCCGCAGCTCGGGCAGACGTGGTGCGAGCGCTTCATGGCGTGGCAGTGGCTGCACTCGACGAGACTCGGGAGGGCGAGCGCGTGGTGCGAGCGCCGGTCGCCCTGTCGGGCGTGCGAGACCTTCCGCTTCGGGAGACCCATCGGGGTGGCTGCTCCTGTCGTTCGTGGGGCACCGCGGCGCGCGGGCCGGATCCGTCGGGCGCGGGGCAGGGCGGCGCCGCCGGCCGAAGGCGGAGTGTACCCGGTTTCAACGCTCCTCGTCGATGCGGAGGTCGGCGAGCGCGGCGAGGCGCGGGTCAACCGGCTCGTCGGCATGCTCGTGGGGCCGGGCGTTGAGATCCTCGCCGCAGACCGGGCAGAGGCCCGCGCAGTCCGGCCGGCACGTCGGGGCGATTGGCGCGGCGAGCTGCACGGCCTCGCGGACGAGTGGCTCGAGGTCGAGCTCGTGGTGGTCGGTGAGGCGGAACGCCTCCGGCTCCGCGGTCGTGTCGACGGGCAGGCCCGACTGCAATTCGATGAGCGGGAGGACCTCCTCCTCGATCGACACGTCGATCGGGATCTCGAGGGCGACGAGGCAGCGGCCGCACGTGTCGGCGAGGCTCGTGCGGACCCGCCCGGTGACGAACACGCCGCGGTTCGTCCGGGCCACCCGGACGCCGACCGCGAGCGGCGCCGCCTGGACGAGGTCCGCGCCGAGGTCGAGGCGGACACCGGCGACCGCGACGTCGCGGTGCGACCCCGGGCTCTCGCCGAGGAGGCCGGCGACGTTGACGACGAGCGCGTCGGCCGGGGCGGTCGTCATGCGCCGATCGGCTCGGCGGGCTCCTCCGCGTCCGGCGCGTCCGTCCCGGGCTCCGGCCCGCCGCGGACCTCGAGGGCGTCGATGCCCCGCTCGATCTGCCCGAGGACCCGGGACACCTCCGCCTCGAGGCGGAGGAGGATGTCGGCCGCGTACTCGTCGGCTCCCCGGCGCGTCGCCGCGGCGTCGTCGTCGGCTTCACCGATGATCCGCCGGCTCTCCGCCTCGGCCGCCTCGGTGAGCCCCTGCTCGTCGATGAGGTAGGCCGCCTGCTCGTGGGCCCGGGCGATGATCCGCTCAGCCTCCTGGCCGGCGCGCTCGAGGATCCGCTCGGCCTCCGCGTTCGTCCGGCGGGCGCTCTGGACCTCCTCCGGGACGGCATGGCGGAGCTCGTCGATGAGCTCGAGGGCCGCCGCCTGGTCGACGACGACGTTCGACGTCAGCGGCAGCCGCCTGCCGTTCGCGAGCATCCCCTCGAGGCGCTCGACGAAGAACATGATGTCGATGGGAGTGCCCTCCTCGCGCCGTGGGCGGTGCTGGCCCGGATTATAGACGCGGCCCCCGCTCGTCCGATGCCCGGAGGCGGGCGGCGACGCCGGGCGGGACCATCGCCGACACATCCCCGCCGAACCGCGCGATCTCCTTCACCAGGCTCGACGAGAGGTACCCGTGCTCGAGCGCCGTCATGAAGAAGACCGTGTCGATCTCGGGGGCGAGGCGGTGATTCATGTGGGCCATCTGGAGCTCCGCCTCGAAGTCGGACACGGCCCGCAGCCCGCGGACGATGTGGCGGGCCCCCACGGCCCGGCAGGCGTCGACGGTGAGCCCCTCGAAGACGCGGACCTCGACCCGCTCTGCGAGCCCCCCGAGAGCCTCGGGCAGGGCCTCGCGGATCGCCTCGGCGCGTGCCGCGGCCTCGCCCGCGGGCGCCTTGCGGGTGTTCGCGAGGACCGCCACGACGACCCGGTCGAAGACGCCCGCCGCGCGGCGAAGGACGTCGAGATGGCCGAGCGTGACCGGGTCGAAGGACCCCGGGTAGACGGCGGTGCGCATCCGACCTCCGCTCAGCCCGCCGCCGCGACCTCGCCGGGCTCCCGGCGATAGAAGGCGATCGCGGTCTCACCGAAGCGGCGGACGCGCGTCGATCGTAGCAGCCCGACCTCGGCCGGAGGCGGCTCGCGCCAGTGCCCGGTCGCGACGACGACGGCCCCGGGCCGGAGGGGCCCGCCGGGACCGCCGAGGAGGGCGAGGATCGCGTCGCGGAGGCCCGTGTCGGCGTACGGCGGATCGACGATGGCCAGGTCGAACCGCTCGCCAGCCGCGGCGAGGTCGCGGAGCGCCGCGCGGGCGTCGCGCCGGAGCACGACCGCCACGGGCGCGAGCCCCGTCCGCCGGAGGTTCTCGGCGATCGCCCGCGCGGCACCCGCGTCATCGTCGACGAGGACTGCCCGGGCCGCGCCCCGGGAGAGCGCTTCGATCGCCGCCGCGCCGGTTCCCGCGCAGACGTCGAGGACCGCCGCCCCGCCGAGCGTCCCCTCGAGGGCACCGAAGACGGCCTGCTTCACCCGGTCGGCGAGGGGCCGCGTCCCGCGGCCGGCCGGCGCCAGGGCGATCCCGCCGGCCGACCCGGCGACGACGCGTCCGGCCCCCGCCACGCCGGCTACGCCCCGGGGGCCGGGTCGCCGGCGAAGACGCGGGCGAGCCACCCGGCCGTGAGCTCGCGGGCGAGGGGGTCGTCCGGCCGGCGGAACGACCCGTCGGGGGCGAGGAGCGCCTCTGCCCGCGCCCGGGCGGCGGTCGCGAGGAGGCGGTGGTCCTGCCGTTCGAGGGTCGCGACGCGGAGCCGCGGCAGGCCGCTCTGGACGAGCCCGAGGACGTCCCCCTCCCGGCGCAGGACGAAGTCCGTCTCGGCGAGTTCGAAGCCGTCGGTCGTCCGAGCGATCGCGGCGAGCCGCTCGGCGGCCACCGTGCCCGGCGCGACGTCGGCGACGAGGACGCAGTACGACGCCGCCGTCCCCCGTCCCACGCGCCCCCGGAGCTGGTGGAGCTGGGCGAGCCCGAACCGGTCGGCTCCCTCGACGATCATCACCGACGCCTCCGGCACGTCGACGCCGACCTCCACGACGGTCGTGCCGACGAGGACGTCGAGAGCGCCGTCCCGGAACCGCGCCATCTCCTCGTCCCGCTCCGCCGCCTTCTTCCGGCCGTGAACGAGGCCGACGCGGAGCGGCGCGAGGAGCGCCTGCAGGCGCTCGAACTCCGCCTCCGCCGCGACGACGCCGGACTCCTCGTCGCCCTCGGCGACGTCGTCCTCGTCGATCCGCGGCACGACGACGAACGTCCGCCGACCCGCCTCCGCCTCGGCGCGCACGAACGCCCAGAGCCGCTCCAGGTCGTCCGGCCGGCGGATCGTCGTCCGGATCGGGACGCGCCCCGCCGGGACCGTCCGGAGGTCGGAGACGTCGAGGTCCGCGTAGAGCACCTGGCCGAGCGTCCGCGGGATCGGCGTGGCGGTCATGAGGAGGACGTGGGCCGCGCCGCCGCGCGTCTTCGCCTCGAGGGCCGCCCGCTGCTCGACGCCGAAGCGGTGCTGCTCGTCCACGACGACGAGCCCGAGCCGGGCGTACGCCACCCGCTCCGAGAAGAGGGCGTGCGTACCGACGACGACCGGCGCCCGGCCGTCGGCGATCGCGGCGAGGGCGGTCGCGGCGCCCGCGCTCGAGAGGGAGCCCGTGAGGAGGGCGACCGGGATGCCGAGCGGGGCGAGGAGGTCGCCGAGCGTCACGGCGTGCTGCCGGGCGAGGAGGTCCGTCGGGGCGAGGAGGGCGCCCTGGCTGCCTGCCTCCGCCGCGACCGCGAGGGCGTACGCGGCGACCGCCGTCTTCCCCGACCCGACGTCGCCCTGGAGGAGGCGGAGCATCGGGTGGTGCCCGGCGAGGTCCCGCCGGACCTCATCCATCGCGCTCGCCTGGTCGACCGTGAGCTCGACCGCGCGCCCGAGGCGGGCCCCGAGCGCCTCGCCGATCGCCGACCGGATCTCGCGGTCGCGGCGGTCCTCGGTGGCGACGCGGACGGCGGCGGCGACCGCCCGCTGGCGGCGGCGGGCCACCATGCCGACCTGGAGGGCGAGGAGCTCGTCGAAGGCGAGGCGCCGGAGGGCGGCGTCGCGACCGCCGAAGTCGTCGGGGAAGTGCGCTTCCGCGAGGGCCTCCGCGATGCCCGCCAGGCCCTCCTCGCGGAGGACCTCCGCCGCCAGGTACTCGCCGTACGGCGGGTAGCGGTCGAGGGCGGCCCGGATCGCGGCGCGTAGCGAGCGCAGGGCGAGGCCCGCGGTGAGCCGGTAGACCGGGACGATCCGGCCGGCGTGGACGAGGTCGGCGTCAGGCGCCTGAAAGGCCGGGTTGTCGAGGAGGAGCCCGAAGCCGCGCTTCCGGAGCTTCCCGGAGAAGACGTACTCCGCCCCGGGGACGAGCCGTCGCTCGACGAACTGGCGCCCGTACCACTGGGCGTCGGCGGTGCCCGCGGCGTCGGCGAGGCGGGCGGTCACGACCTCGACGTGCCGGCGCTGCGTCCGCCCCGCGTGGACGGAGACGACCCGCGCCCGGGCGCTCACGACCACATCTGGCTCGACGAAGCGGAGGCTGCCGAGGTCGTGGATCGTCCGCAGGTCGTCGTACCGGCGGGGAAGCCAGAGGAGGAGGTCGCGGACGGTGCGCAGCCCGAGCCGCACCCCGACCCGGCCGAGCGTCGCCGCGCCCGGCAGGCCGCTCTGACGGAGCGCCGTGGCGAACGGGTCGGCCGGCAGCGAGGCGGCTGCCGCCGCCGGGCGCGGGCCCCGGGTCGCCACGCCGCTCCCCTACTCCACGCTGACGAGGTACCGGTAGTGGGGCTGGCCGCCGTGGCGGACCTCGACCTCCTCGACGGCCGGCCACGCCTCGCGGACGAGCCGGGCGAGCCGCTCCGCCTCCGCGAGGTCGGCCCCGTCGCCGTACCACAGCGTCACGAGGCTGAACCCCGGCGCGAGGGCGCCGATGCCGGCGAGAACCGCCCGTTCCCGGTCGTCGTCGGCGGCGAGCAGGCCGTCGTCGGGGTCGAGGGCCATCGCCTGCCCGCGCCGCACCTTCCGGCCGGACACGACGGCGTCGCGCACCGCCTCGGTGACGAGGAGGGTCTGGATGCTCCGGCTCCCCTCGAGCATCGCCTCGACGTTGCCGCTCGCCCCGACGGCGGGGTCGACGGCGAGGAGCGCCGCGATCCCCTCCGCGGCGTTGCGGGTCGGCACGACGCGCACCGGCCGATCGGCCATCTCGGCGGCCTGTCCGGCCGCGAGCTTCACGTTCGGGTTGTTCGGCAGGACGACGATCTCCTCCGCGGGCGACGCGGCGATCGCGGCGAGGATCTGGCCGGCGCTCGGGTTCTCCGCCTGGCCGCCGCGGACGAGCGAGACGTGAAGCCGTTCGTCCGCGATGCCGAACGCCGCGAGCGCCTCGGCGAGGCCGTCGCCGGGCGCGACCGCCACGACGCCGAGGGGCACCCGGGCGGCCCCGGCCGGGCGACCCGCCTCGGCCCCCGCGGGCGGCGCGACGGGCGCCGGGCCCGGGACAGCTCCCGCGTCGCGGACCTCGGCAGCCTGGTGGTCGAGGTCGATGACCGTCGCGTTCACGACGCGGCCGAGCTGGAGCGCGTGCCGGAGGACGAGGTCCGGGCGCCCATTGTGGACGTGGATCTTCGCCGCCTTCGGATCCCCCGCGAGGTTCACGGATTCCCCGGTCCGGACGAGGTAACCCCGGATCCGGTCGAGGTCGAGGAGCTGGCCCGGGAAGGGGCGGATGAGGTAGACCGTCTCGTACCCGTGGCCGGTCTCGAGGTGGGCGGCCTCGACCGGGGGCGGGGCGGCCGCGCGGGGTGCCCGGACGGCGGCCGGGACGACGACCTCGCCCCGGAGGTACGCGAGGGCCCCTTCGAGGAGGCGGAGGAGCCCGGCGCCGCCCGAGTCGACGACGCCCGCCTCGCGGAGCACGGGGAGGAGGCTCGGTGTCTTCTCGAGGGCCCGCGCCGCGGCGTGGGTCGCCGCCCAGAGGACGGCCTCGAGGTCGTTCGAGCGCTCGGCCGCCTCCACGGCGACGGCCGACGCCTCGCGGATGACCGTGAGCATCGTCCCTTCGACCGGCCGGGGGACCGCCCCGTACGCCGCGGTCGACCCGCGCGCGAGCGCGTGGGCCAGGTCGAGACCGTTGAAGCGGCGCTTCCCGGCGAACCCCTCGGCGAGCCCCCGGACGATCTGGCTGAGGATGACGCCGGAGTTCCCCCGGGCGCCGAACAGGGCGCCTTCGCGGAGGCGTTCCGTCACCGCCTCGGCGCTCGCGTCGTCGCGGACGTGGGCGAGCATCTCGCGGCACGTCGCCACCATGTTCGACCCCGTGTCCCCGTCCGGGACCGGGAAGACGTTGAGGGCGTTCACCTCGTCGACGTGCGCCTCGAGGTTCGCCACGGCCGCCCGGACCGCCTCGAGGAGCCCGGCCCCGTCGCAGGCCAGGCGGACCACCTAGGTCGCGGCCCCCGCGGGCGGGTCGCCGGCCGCGCCCCCGTCGCGCGGGGTCCCCTCGTCAGCCGTACGGAAGGGGCCGGCTGCGAGCCCCTCGACGTGGATCGTCACCGCGCCGACCTCGCGCCCGAGGGCGCGGCGGATCGCGTACCGGATCGCCGAGTCGACCTGCCGCGCCACTTCGGCGACCGGCAGGCCGTGGGCGATCGTCAGGCGCACGTCGACGGCGAGCGCCGGGCGGAGGGTCACGCGGATCGGCCGCCGGCCGATCCCCAGCCGCCGGAGCCGGGGCTCGACGAGGCCGGTGACGCCGTAGCTCCCGAGGACCGCCGCGCGGACGACCTCGACGAGGGCGCGGCGCGACACGAGCGAGCGTCCCGGCACGGCGGGGTGCGGCGGCGCATCGGGCATGCGGGCTCGAACCTCCGGGCTGGCCGCGAGCGTGGAACGATGTGCTAGCATACAGCCTCCCCGGCAGCGGACCGGCGGCTCGTTCGCGTGCCGGCCGGTCCGTCGGCGGGCCTGTCCTGCCCCGGACCGCCACCACCGCACCCTGAGGAACCCGATGGCTCGCAGCTGCGCGATCTGCGGAAAGGTCTCGATGGGCGGCTTCAACCCGCAGTCCAGCGGGATGAACCGCGTCCGTGCGCACCGCCGCTACCAGCCGAACCTCCAGACGCTCGCCGTCGTCGAGGGCGGCGTCCTGACCCGCAAGCTCGTCTGCACGCGCTGCCGGCGCACCCGGACGAAGCAGTCCCGCTGACGCGCCGGGCCCCGCGCCCGCGCCCGTCCGCCTCACCCGGCCCGGCCCGCCCACGCGGCCGGGCCGACACGTGTCCGCGGACCCTCAGCGGTCGGCCGTGTCGAGCCAGATCGTGAAGGGCCCGTCGTTCACGAGCTCGACCTCCATGGGCGCCCCGAACTTCCCCCGCGCCGTCGGCACGTCAAGTCGCTCGAGGGCAGCGCAGAAGCGTCCATAGAGGGCCTCAGCGTGTGCCGGGGCGGCCGCGTCCGTGAACCCCGGACGGCGCCCGCGGCGCGTATCGGCATAGAGGGTGAACTGGCTCACCGCGAGGACGGCCCCGCCCACGTCGGCGAGGGCGAGGTTCGCGCGCCCGGCGGCGTCCTCGTGGACCCGGAGCTCGACGACGCGACGGGCCAGGGCGTCGGCGGTCGCCTCGTCGTCCGCCGGCCCGACGCCGACGAGGACGAGGAGGCCCCGGCCGATCGACCCGACGACGGCGCCGTCGACGCGGACTTCGGCCCGCGTCACCCGCTGGAGGAGCGCCCGCACCTAGGCCCCGCCCGTCGGCGGGCGCCCGTCGCCGCCGTCGTCGGCGCCCCCGGCGGCCGGGGCGGCCGCGGCCCCGCCGGCGGCCTCCGCCTCCGCCTGGAGCGCATCGCGGAGGGCGCCGTGGCGCTCCTCGACCCACGCCGACGACGCGAAGGGCACGAAGAGGTCGAGGTCGCGCGCCCCGTCGGCCCGGACGAGGCCGTCGCCGCGGAGCATGACGACCGGGACGCCGCCCGCCTGGACCGCGTCGCGGAGCCGCTCGGCGAGCGGCCGCGGGAGGCTCGCGAGCCGCGCCATCCGGTCCCGGGGCTCGGGCATGACGCCGTCGTTCAGCTCGACCGCGTATCCCTCGTCGGCGAGGGCTCGCATGAGGCGGACCTCGCGGGCCGCGTTCCGCCCGCGGGCGAAGAGCGCCGTCCCCGCGACGAGGACGTCGGCGCCGAGCCCGCCGACGGTCTCGGCCGTCTCGCGGTTCACGCCGCCGTCGACGTGGACCTCGCCGCCCCACGGCTTGTCGGCGAGGAGCTGCCGGGCCTGCGGGATCTTCGCGACCGCCACCTCGCGCAGGAATGACTGGCCGCCGAATCCCGGCTCGACCGTCATGACCATGACGATGTCGAGGAGGTGCCGGTAGGGCTCGAGGGCCGACATCGGGGTCGCCGGCCGCATCGCGAGGCCCGCCGCACGGCCCGCGGCCCTGATCCGGCGGAGGAGCGGCTCGATCGGCTCCTCGACCTCGACGTGGACGGTGATGGAGTCGCAGCCGGCGGCGAGGAAGTCGTCGAGCCAGCGCCCCGGCTCGGCGATCATGAGGTGGGCGTCGAACGGCGCCTCGGTCACCGGCCGGAGGTGGGCGATCGTGCCCCAGCCGAACGTGAGGTTCGGGACGAAGCGGGCGTCCATGACGTCGAGGTGGATCCGGTCCGCCCCGGCTCTCACGACGCGGCGGACCTCGCGCGCGAGGTTCGCGAGGTCCGCGTTGAGGATGCTCGCGGCGACGAGCGCCCGACCGTCGCCCATCAGCGCGAGCCGGGCCCACGGCGCGCGCGGCGCACGTCCGGGGGCGGCGCCTCCCCGCTCCGGGCGGCCTGGAGGGCGGCGGCCGACTCCACGACGAGGCGCTCGCGGCGGCGGGCGACCGACGGCGCCGGGGGCTCTCCCGCCTGCTCGGCGGCGAGCTGGCCGCAGGCGGCCCCCACCTCCTGGCCGCGGTTGCGGCGGACCGTGACCCCGATCCCCGCTGCTCCGAGGCGCTCGGCGAACGCGGCGACCCGTCCGGGCGGGCTCGCCTGCCAGGGCGTGTGGGCCACGGGGTTCATCGGGATGCAGTTCACGTGGGCGCCGCTCCCGCCGAGGAGCCGCGCGACGGCGTCCGCGTCGGCGGGCGTGTCGTTGATCCCGTCGATCATCACGTATTCGTAGCTCACGCGGCGACCGGTCGCGCGGGCGTAGGCCCCCGCCGCGGCCACGACGTCGGCGACCGGCCAGCGCCGGTTGAGCGGCACGAGGAGGTCGCGGAGCGGGTCCCGCGCCGCGTGGAGGCTGATCGCGAGGGTCCATTGCGGGCGCAGCCTCGCGAGGCGCTCGATCCCGGGCACGACACCCGAGGTCGAGAGCGTCACGTGCCGCGCCCCCAGGCCGAAGCGCTCCGGGTCCGTGAGCGCCGCCGCGGCGGCGATGACCGCGTCGAGGTTGAGGAGCGGCTCGCCCATCCCCATGAAGACGACGTTCGTGAGGTGCCGCCCGTCGCCCGCCAGCCGCCGCCGCGCGTGGCGCGCCTGGTCGACGATCTCCGCGACCTCGAGGTCGCGCTCGAAGCCGAGCTCGCCGGTCGCGCAGAACGGGCACCCCACCGCGCACCCGGCCTGGCTGCTCAGGCAGAGGGTGTTCCGCTCGCGGCGATCCGCGCGGCCGGGGTAGCGCATGAGGACGGATTCGACGAGCCGGCCGTCCGACAGCCGGTGGAGCGCCTTCTCCGTCGTGCCCCCGTCCGCCGGGCGCGACGTCGTCCCGACGATCGTGTCGAAGCGGAGGCGCTCCGCGAGCGCCGCCCGGAGCGGCCGCGCCAGCGTCGTGACGTCGTCCCAGGCGGCGGCGCCCGAGCGCCACACGGCATCGGCCACCTGGTGGCCGCGGAACGGCGGCTCGCCGAGCTCCGCGACGAGACGAGCGACGTCGGCGCCGCCGAGGCCGCTCACGCCGGGCCGGGGGTCGCGCGGCGGCGGGGTGGCGGCGGGGCGCAGGCGGACGTCCGGCAGGAGGGCGGGCTCGGTCATCGGGTGCGGCTCATCGTACCCGCGCGCCGACGACCGCGGGCCGGCCGCGGCGGTACGCCGGACCGTCCATGGCCCGGCCGCCGGCCGGAAGGACCTCGACGAGCCGGAGACGGCCGGCACCTGTCGCGACGGCGATCCCGTCGCCGTCGGCGACGATCGTCCCCGGCACGTCCCCGGGGGCGCCCGGGGCGGTGACTGCACGGAGGACGGCGAGCCGGCCGAGCGGCGTCTCGACGAACGTCCCCGGCCATGGCCGGAGCGCGCGGACGCGCCGCTCGAGCTCCTCGGCAGGACGGTCCGGGTCGAGGCGGCCGTCCTCCCGCGCGAGGGGCCGGGTGACGGTCGCGCCCTCTGCGGGCTGCGGCCGCGGGAGCAGGACGCCCCGGAGGTACGGCCCGACCGACCGCGCGAGGAGGTCGGCGGCGACCCCGGCGAGGTGCCGCTCCACCGCCGGGGCGTCGTCGTCGCAACCGAGCGGAGTCCGGACGGCTGCGACGAGCGGGCCGGTGTCCATCCCGGGATCCATCCGGAAGAGAGAGACGCCCGTCTCCCGGTCGGCGGCGAGGATCGCCGCCGGGATCGGCGCGGCCCCGCGGTGGCGCGGGAGGAGCGACGGGTGGAGGTTGAGGATGCCGTGCGGGGGCAGGTCGAGGACCGCCGGCGGGAGCAGCCTGCCGTAGTCGGCGAGGACGCCGACGGCGAGATCGAGCCCGGCGAGCTCCTCGACGAACGCCGGCTCGCGGAGGCGCCCCGGGCACAGGACCGGAACCCCGAGAGCGGCGGCGCGGTCGGCGACCGGGGTGGTCACGGGTGCCCCGTGCCGCCCGGCCGGGCGGGCGGGCGCCGTGACGACCGCGACGAGCGCGAGTTCGGGGGCCGCGACGACCGCGTCGAGGACCGGCACGGCGAACGCGCCGGACCCGAAGAAGGCCGTCCGGGCGCGGGCCACGTCAGCCGCGCGAGACCGCCTTCGCCCGCTCGGGATCGATCCCGCGGCGCTCGAGCTCCGCGTCCACCGCGTCCGCGTCCTCGTCCTCGTCGCCGCCGCGGCCGACCGGGATCAGCTCGTCCGGCGAGGCGAGGTAGTCGATGTAGAGCTTGCCCTGGAGGTGGTCGAGCTCGTGCTGGAGCGCGCGCCCGAGGAGCCCGCTCCCGGCGACCTTGTACTTCCGGCCGAGGCGATTCTGGGCGACGACCCAGACATGCTCCCGCCGGGTGACGTAGGCGACGAAGCCGGGGATCGAGAGGCAGCCCTCCAGGTCGCGGTCGTCGCCCTCGGCGCGCACGATCCGGGGGTTCACGAGCTCGAGGAGCCGGTCGCCGACCTCCACGACCGCGACGTCAAGGGCCTCCCCGAGCTGCGGCGCCGCGAGGCCCACGCCCGGCGCATGGCGCATCGTGTCGGTCAGGTCGTCGATGAGGTGGTGGAGCAGCTTGCCGAAGCTCTCGACGGGCTCGCCCCGAAGGCGGAGCCGCGGATCGCCGAGCGTGAGGATCGGGAGGACGCTCATCCTCCGAGTATACGGGACCGCCCCGGCACGCCCCGGTGGGCTCAGGCTCCGGGATCGTCCGCCGGCGGCTCGGAAGCCTTCGGCTCATCCCCGGGCGCGGCACCGCCGGGACCCGGCTCGGCGGCGTCGGCCCCCCGGTGGCGGAGCTCCTCGGCGAACCGCCGCGACCGCTCGGCGACCTTCGCCCCGACATCCTCGGTCACGTCGGCGGCGCGCTTCGCGAGCGGGCCGGCCTTCTCGCCGGCGACCGCCGCGAGCTCGGCCGCCTTCGCCGCGACGTCCCGCGCGACGGGTCCGGCCTCGTGGGCCACGCGGTCGATCATGTGCTGGAGCTGGGCGAGCCATTCGCGGGCCTGGGCGCTCCGCGGCTCGCCGCCGGCCTCCCACTCGGCCGAGGGCGCCGGCTCCTCGGTGCCCTCCGGCATCGGCTCGGTCCCGGGGTTCGTGTCGTCCGACATCGTCGACTCCTCGCTGCAGACTCGCATTGTCCGCCAGACGGCCGACGCCGGCCAAGAGGCGACCGGATCATCGTGGCGACCCTACAGGAGGCTCTCCGGGTCGACGTCGACGGACCACGGCGGACCCGGGTCACCGTCGAGGAGGGCCCGCGGGTCGGCGGCGCGGAGGACGACGTTGTAGCGCCAGCGGCCCGCCCGGCGCGGGACCCAGGCCGGGGCCGGACCGGCCACGTCGGCCCGGATCCCGGCCGCGGCGGCCCGCTCGCGCAGCGCGCCCGCCATCGCCCGCCCCGCGGCGAGCGCCGCCTCGCGGTCCTCCATCCCGACCGTCAGCTTGATCGTCGCCCCGAACGGCGGCGCCCCGAACTGCTCGCGGACCGCGAGCTCCGCGTCGTGGAAGGCGGCGGCGTCCCCGCCGGCCGCGGCCCGGATCGCCGGGTGCTCCGGCTGGTACGTCTGGACGACCGCGCGGCCCGCCCGGTCGCCACGCCCCGCGCGGCCGATCGCCTGGGCGAGGAGCTGGTACGTGCGCTCCGCGGCCCGCTCGTCGGGAAGGGTGAGGCCGACGTCGGCCGAGACGATGCCGACGAGGGTCACCTCGGGGATGTCGAGCCCCTTCGTCACGAGGCTCGTCCCGACGAGAACGTCAAGGGCGCCCTCGACGAAGGCGTCGACGACGCGGGCCGCCGCCCCGCGGCGCTCGGCGACGTCGCGGTCGAGGCGCCCGACGCGGAGCCCGGGGAACCGCTCCCGCACCTCGGCCTCGAGGCGCTCCGTGCCCCCGCCGAGGTAGCGGATCCGCGGCGAGCGGCAGGCCGGGCAGCGCGTCGCCGCCGGGACCGCCGCCCCGCAGTGATGGCAGCGGAGCGTCATCCCCGCCTGGTGGAAGACGAGCGGCCGGGTGCACTCCGGGCAGGCCTGCACGTGGCCGCAGTCGCGACAGAGGACGGCCGACGCCGCGCCACGTCGGTTGATGACGAGGATCGCCCGCTCGCCGGCCTCCCGGTCGAGCGCTCCCAGGAGGCCGGCGAGCCGGCGGGAGAGGAGGAGCCGGTTCCCGCTCGCGAGCTCCTCCCGGAGGTCGACGACGTCGACGGCCGGCGGCGCCCCCGAGGCCCGCTCCGGAAGCGTCCGCCGGCGGTAGCGGCCCAGCCGGGCGAGCCCGACCGACTCGATCGACGGCGTGGCGCTCCCGAGGATCACCGCGGCCCCCGCCAGCGCCGCGAGGCGGATGGCGACGTCGCGCGCCTGGAACCGCGGCGTCCGGTCACTCTTGTACGCCGCGTCGTGCTCCTCGTCGACGACGACGAGCCCGACGTCGGCCAGCGGGGCGAGGACCGCGATCCGCGTCCCCACGACGATGTCGACCGCACCCGCCCGGATCCGACGCCAGGCGTCGCCCCGCTCCCCCTCCCCGAGGCCGGAATGGACGACGGCGACCTCCGCCCCGAGATCGGCGCGAAGGCGGTCGACGAGGGGCAGGGCGAGGGCGACCTCCGGGACGAGGACGAGCGCCGGCCGCCCGGCGTCGAGCGTCGCGGCGATCGCCTCCGCGTACACCGCCGTCTTCCCGGCCCCCGTTGGGCCGTCGAGGAGGAGCGGCGTCGGGTCCCGGGCGGCGATCGCCGCGCGGATGTCCGCGAGCACCGCCGCCTGCGCGCCCGTCAGCGCCGCGCCGACCGGGCGCGATCCGCGCCGGCCTGGCGGCCGCGCGCGGAGGACGTCCCGCGGTCGCTCCCGGGAGGCGAGCCCGACGAGCCCTCGCCGCGCCAGCGCGGCGAGGGCTCCCGCCCCGTGGCGCGCGGCGAGGTCCGCGGCGCCGACGTCGCCGTCCTCGGGCGGCGCCGCGACGAGGTCGAGGAGGAGGGCCCGCTGGCGCGGGCCGAGGGCTCGCCCGTCGGCGGCGCGGCCGGCCGCCGCGGCGGCCCGGCCGGCGTCCGTCAGGCTCGCTCGGCGCTCGTACCGGGGAAGGGCGCCGGCGGCGCCGAGCGTCCACTCGAGGTGGACGCGTCCCTCGCGCTCGAGGGCTCGCAGCCGGCGGAGGAGGGCGGGGCGGCCCTCGCCGGCGGGGAGGGTCCGGAGGGCCCGCGGTCCGGCGGCGAGGCTCTCGAGGACGGCGGTCGTTGGCGGGTCGTCGCCGGGCCCCGCCGCCGCGAAGGCCGTCGCGACGAGGTCGAGCCGCTCGAGGAGCCCCGGTGGGAGCATCGCCCGGACGACGAGCGCCACCGGGGCCAGGTAGTGCTCGGCGATGGCCCGGGCGAGGGCGAGGGCGAGCGGGGGGAGGAGCGGCCCGTCCGACCGCACCCGGGCGGCGAGGGGGCGCGGCAGGACGCCGGCCGGCGGGGTCGCGTCGGCGAGGACGATCCCGAGCGCCTGGCGCCTCCCCCACGACACGAGGACGACCTCGCCGGGCGCCACGTCGGCGAGCGCGGCCGGCACCGCGTACGTCCAGGTCCGGGCCCCGGCGACCCCCGCGGCGTCGATCGCGACCTCGACGTGGCGTCCGCCGGTGCCTCCAGCAACCCCGGCGTCCGCGGCGGGGCCGCCGGTCGCGGCCTCGTCCGGACGGAGGGCCGGCGCCGGGTCCATCTCCCTCAGACGACGACCCGGCGGTCCGGGTGACGCCGGCGCTCGACGCGGATGATCTCGTCGATCCGCTCCGCGGTCCGCTCCACCTGCCCGTCCTCGTTCACGACGACGTGGTCGTAGTCGCCGGCCCGGGCGAGCTCGATCGCCGCGTTCCGCTGCCGGAGCTCGAGCTCCTCGGCCGTCTCCGTCGCCCGCGCCCGGAGGCGCCGGAAGAGGGCCTCGAGCGACGGCGGCACGACGAACACGAGGAGGGCGTCCGGAACGAGGGCCTTCACGGCGGCGGCGCCCTGGACGTCGATCTTGAGGATGACGTCGTGCCCTGCCGCGAGCGCCCGTCGGACCTCCGCCCGCGGCGTCGCGTACCAGTTGCCGTGGACCTCGGCGGACTCGAGGAACGCCCCGCCGTCGCGGAGCGCCGTGAAGCGGGGCTGGCTGAGGAAGTGGTAGCTCTCAGCGTCCACCTCGCCCGGCCGCGGCCCGCGGGTCGTGCAGGTGACGACGTAGTGGTAGTCCGGGTCGCGCCGCCGCCGTCGGAGCGCCGCGATGATCGTGTCCTTGCCGACCCCCGACGGACCCGACACGACGACGAGGAGGGCGCCGGGCGCGCCCGCGCTCGGGACCCCGGCGAGCGGGTCGTCGGCGGCAGGCGCGGCCCCGAGCGCCGGCTCCCCGCCGCTCCCCGCCCGCGGCTCGTCCCCCCCGCCGGCCCCTCGTGGCGGCGCCTCGCCGGGGAGGCCCCCGGCGACCGCCCGGAGCCGCTCGAGCGGTCCTTCGAGCTCCGGGGGGAGCGGCGCCTCGAGGCGGACGAGCTCGCCCGTCGCGGGGGACCCGAAGGCGAGGCGCCAGGCGTGGAGGAAGAGCCGCTCGAGGCCGGCCGGCCCGCGCCGCGCGGTCCCCGTGCCGTAGACCGCGTCCCCCGCCACCGAGTGCCCGAGCGCCGCGAGGTGGACGCGGATCTGGTGCGTCCGCCCGGTCACGAGGTCGACCTCGAGGAGCGTCCACCCGGCGAACCGCTCGCGGACGCGGTAGCCGGTGACCGAGGGGCGGCCGTCGGGAACGACCGCCATCCGCATTCGGTTCCGCGGGTCGCGCCCGATCGGCGCCTCGATCCGCCCGACCGCGGCCTGGACGCTGCCCTGGACGAGGGCGAGGTACGTCTTCTTCACGCGGCGCGCCTTCAGCTGCGCCATGAGGCCGGCCTGGGCTGCGTCCGTCTTCGCCACCATGAGGAGCCCCGACGTGTCGCGGTCGAGGCGGTGGACGATCCCCGGCCGCTCGACGCCGGCGATCCCGCCGTACGCCGTGTCGCGGGCGAGAAGGGCGTTGACGAGCGTCCCTGACCAGTGCCCGGGGCTGGGGTGGACGACGAGCCCGGCCGGCTTGTCGATGACGAGGACGCCGTCGTCCTCGTACGCGACCGTCAGCGGGATCTCCTCCGCCTCGATCCCCGCCGGCTCGGGCGGCGGGACGTCGATCACGAGGAGGCTGCCTCCGGGGACGATCGTGTTCGCCTTCACCGGCCGCCCGTCGGCGGTGACGCGGCCGTCCGTGATGAGGCGCTGGACGCGGCTCCGCGAGAGGCCCGACAGGTCGGCGGCGAAGCGATCGGCCCGCCCGCCGGGGCCGGCCGGGACGACGAGCCGCAGCTCCGTCATCCGCCGGCGGGGCCCCGACGCCCCATCGGCAGGACGGCGATCGCGAGGAGGAGCGCGATCGAGACGGTGATTGCCGCGTCCGCGACGTTCCAGGTGTAGAAGCGCCAGCCGCCGGGGATCCCCATGTCGACGAAGTCCACGACGTGGCCGAGCCGCACGCGGTCGATGAAGTTGCCGACGGCGCCGCCGAGGAGGAGGCCGAGGGCGAGGGTGGCCAGCCAGCCGACGCCGGGCGCCATCCGCCCGTGGAACCAGACGATGATCCCCATGACGACGACGCTGAGGAGGGCGAAGAGGACGGCCTGGTCCCGGAACAGGCCGAAGATCGCCCCGTCGTTCGCCACGTACCAGATCCGCAGCCAGCCGTCGAGGACCTCCACGGGCTCGCCGAAGGGGAACGACGCGACGACCCATGCCTTCACGAGCTGGTCCGCGCCGACGACGGCCGCAGCGAGGGCGAAGAACGCGATCCAATGACGGGCCCGCCGTGTCGCCGCCGGGTGCGCCACCCCCGCGTCGACCTCCGCCGTGGCGCCCGCGTCGCTCACCCGCGGCCCTCCGGGCGCCGGCGGAGCGCGACCGTGGCGCGGGTCCCGCCGAGGTCGACCGCCGTCGCCGGCCAGCCATCCGGGATCGGGCCCGCGGCCACCGCGTCGGCGAGCGTCTCGAGGGCGAGCGCCGGGAGGAACGGGCGAAGCCGCCCCGCCTCCGCCTCGTCGAGCGAGACCGCGAGCTCGATCCGGTCGTCGAGCTCGAGCCCCGCGTCACGCCGGAGGTCCTGGATCGCCCGCTGGAGCTCCCGGGCGTCGCCCTCGGCCCGAAGCGCGTCCGTGAGCTCCGTATCGATGACGACGACGAGCCCCTCGTCGTGCGCCACAGCGGTCCCCGGACGGGGCGTCGCGAGGATCTCGACCTCGTCGGGCGCGAGCGTCACGCCGGCGAGCTCGACCGAGCCGTCGGGCCGGATCTCGAAGCGCCCCGCGCGCGCCGCCGCCATGACCGCCGGGATCGCGGGCCCGAGCTTCCTGCCGATCCTCGGGAGGAGCGGCTTGACGCGCCGCTCGACGAGCGCCGATTCGTCGCCGATGAGCTCGATCGCCTTCACGTTCACCTCGCCGGCGATCAGTCCGACGAGGGCGTCGAGCTCGTGGAGGTCGCCGCCCGGCAGCGCGAGCCACAGGCGGGCGAGCGGCTGGCGGACCCGGAGCCCGGCCTGGGCCCGGAGTGTCCGGACGAGCTCGACGGCGCGGCGGGCGGTCGCCACCGCGGCCTCGAGGCGCTCGTCGCGGTGGCGCGCGAGGTCGGCCGCCGGCCAGCGGGTCAGGTGGACGCTGTCGGGCAGCGAGGGGTCGACCGCGACGATGAGGTTCTGGTACATCGCCTCGGTCAGGAACGGCAGGATCGGAGCGAGGACCCGGGCGACGGCGACGAGCACCGCGTGGAGCGTCGCGAAGGCCGCGCTCCGGTCGCCGTCGTCGGCGTTGCGCCGCATCCGCTCGCGCGACAGGCGCAGGTACCACGTCGAGAGGTCGTCGATGAACGTCCCGATCGCCCGCGTCGCCGCGATCGCGTCGAAGTCGTCGAGCCGCTCGCCGACCCGCGTCGCGAGGTCGGCCGCCCGCGAGAGGATCCAGCGGTCGAGGACCGGCCACGCGGCGGCTCCGTCGATCTCCGCGCCGATCCCGCGCGCCGGCGTCCAGCCCGCCAGGCGGGCGTACGTGACGAAGAACGCGTAGACGTTCCACAGGACGAGGAGCTCACGGCGGGCCTCGTCGGCCGCATGCCAGCCGAAGTTGATGTTGTCCTCGGGCCGGGCGCTCGCGAACATCCAGCGCATGACGTCGACGCCCATCCGCTCGGCGGCCTCGTCGAAAGCGATCGCGTTCCCCCAGCTCTTGTGCATCGGCCGCCCATCCTCGCCGTAGAGCGTGGCGTAGCCGAAGATCGTGCGAAACGGCTCCTCGCGGCGGAGGACCGTGCTCATGGCGAGCATCGAGTAGAACCAGTTCCGGAACTGGCCGGGGAAGCTCTCGGTGACGAAGTCGGCGGGGAACCACTGCTCCCAGGTGGCGCGGTCCTCCCGGTAGTGCATCGTCGAGAAGGGGACGATCCCCGCATCGAGCCACGGGTTGCCGACGTCGGGGATCCGGGCGACGGGCTCCCCACAGCCCGGGCAGGCGATCTTCACGGCGTCGACCCAGGGGCGGTGCGGCGTGTGGCCCTCGAGCGCCTCCCAGCCCTCGACGGCCCGCGCGCGCAGCTCCTCCCGGCCCCCCACGACGTCGAACGTGCCGCAGGACGGGCAGTCCCAGATCGGGAGGGCGAGGCCCCAGTACCGCTTCTTGCTGATCATCCAGTCGCGCATGTTCAGGAGCCAGTCGAGCTCCCGCTCGTACCCGAACTCGGGGATCCAGCGGATCCGGTCGACGACCTCCATGATCTGGTAGCGGAGGCTCGCGTCGACCTCATCCTTCGTGAGCTGCTCGCGGGGACGGTCGTAGACCGGCCCCATCGAGATGTACCACTCGTCGACGAGCCGGAACAACAACGGCGTCTGGCACCGCCAGCAGTGCGGGTAGCGGTGGGTGTACGGCTCGAGGTGGTAGAAGAAGCCGCGCCGCTCGAGGTCGTCGACGATGCTCTCGGCGAGCGCCGGCGCCTCGCGGCCCGTCAGCCAGCCGAAGCCCGGGCCGTAGAGGCCGTCCTCGTCGATCGGCCCGATCGCCGGCAGCCCGAGGGCCGTGCCGAGCAGGTAGTCCTCCGCGCCGCAGCCGGGCGCGACGTGGACGATGCCTGTCCCCTCCTCCTCGCCGACCTCGTCCCAGGCGACGACTCGATGCTCGTACGGGCGGTCGGGCTCGTCGCGCGTGCCTCGAGCGAACGCCTCGCCGACCGCCGGGAGCTCGTCGAACGGCCCCCGGTAGCGCCAGCCGACGAGGTCCGCCCCGTCCCGCTCCTCGAGCACCTCGAACGGCCCCACGAGCGCCTGCCGGAGCCTCCCCCGGCCGAGCCAGAAGACGTCATGGCCCTGGCGCACCTTCGCGTACCGCAGGTCCGCCCCGACGGCCGCCGCGACGTTCGCGGCGAGCGTCCAGGGCGTCGTCGTCCAGACGAGGAGCGCCTCGCCGGGCCGGTCGACGAGCGGGAAGCGGACGGTGAGCCCGGGATCCTCGCGCTCGGCGTAGCCCTCGTTCATCTCCATCTGGGAGAGGCCGGTCCCGCAACGCGGGCACCACGGCATCGTGTCGTGGCCCTTGTAGAGCCAGCCCCGCCGGTGGCACTCGGCGAGGAACGCCCAGATGAGGTCGTTGTTCTCATTGCTGAACGTGAAGTACGAGCCGCCGAGCTCGGGCATCCCGAGCCGTCCGACGAGCATCTCCACCGTGTCCGTCACCGGTCCCTTCGGGCCGTCGAGCGTCAGGACGCGGCCGGGGTCGGCGGCGAGGAGGTCGCGGAGCCGGCGGAGCTCCTCCGGGTCGTTCCAGTCCATCCAGTAGCCGAGCCGAATCGACTGCTCGGTCTGGCGGGCCGCGAACGTGAGGACCCGCTGCTTGCAGAGGCTCACGAACGCGGCGAGCCCGTACTCCTCGATGTCGCGCTTCGAGGTGAAGCCGAGGTCGCGCTCCACGTTCACCTCGACCCACAGGCCCTGGCAGTCGAACCCGTTCTGCCAGCGCTGGGCGTGGCCGAGCATCGCGCGGTGGCGCTGGAACACGTCCTTGTACGTCCGGCCCCACGCGTGGTGGACGCCCATGGGGTTGTTCGCCGTGATCGGCCCGTCGAGGAAGCTCCAGCGCGGGCCGGCGGCGTTCTGGGCTCGCAGCCGCTCGAACGCCCTCCGCTCGCGCCACAGGTCGAGGACCCGGTGCTCCTGGACGATGAAGTCGGGCTTGCTGCTGACGGGATCGAACATGGGCCTCGGCAGGGGTGGGGCGGCGCGGGCCCCGGCGTCACGAGACGACCCGACCGGCCGTCTCTGCCCGCGGACACGCTTCACGGAGGTTCCCCCTATCCTACCCGCGATGCACCCAGCGCAGGAGCCGCGCCGCCGCGCACGTTCCGCCTTCGCGGCGGCCTTCCTCTCGCTCCTCTTCCCGGGGCTCGGCCACGCGTACGCCGGCGCCTGGTACCGGGCCGTCGGCTTCGCGGCCCCGCCGTTCCTCCTCCTCGCGCTCCTCCTCGGCACCGCCGCGAGCTTCCAGGTCGAGCTCGTGGGCGTCGTCCTCCAGCCTCCCGTCCTCGTCGCAGTCCTCGTCGGCAACATCGTCGCCCTCCTGTACCGCGCCGTCGCGGCGATCGACGCCTACCGGGTCGTCCTCTTCCTCAACCGCTGGGACCAGAGCGCCGGGCGGCTCGGTCCGTCGCGGACGGTCCTCGCCCCGCTCTCCGTCGCCGGCCTCCTCGGCGTCGTCCTCGTCATGAGCGGCGCCCACGCCGCCGTCGCCTACTACGACCTCCAGGCGCTCGACCTCGTGAACGGCGTCTTCAACCCGACGGGCGACGACACGGGCGCCCCGAGCCCGGGCGCCTCGGCGAGCCCCGACGCCGGGGCGGGACCGACGGACGCCCCGATCTCCACGGCGCCCCCCGGCGCGACGTCGGCGCCCGGCGCAGCCACGCTCCCGCCGTGGGACGGCAAGGGGCTCCTCAACGTCCTCCTCATCGGCTCAGACCGGCGGCCCGGAGAAGGCGCCTACAACACCGACACGCTCATCGTCGCGAGCGTCGACCCGGCGACCGGGCAGGTCGCCCTCTTCAGCCTGCCCCGCGACACGACGGGGATCCCCCTTGCCGACGGGCCCGCCCGGGCCTTCTTCGGGGGGACGTGGAACCGCAAGATCAACGCCCTCTTCCAGCAGGCTCGCGCGCGGCCGGACCTCTTTCCCGGCGGGAAGATGAGCGGCTACCAGGCCCTGAAGGACACGCTCGGCGGCCTCTACGGCCTCCAGATCCAGTACTTCGTCGAGGTCGACTTCCCCGGCTTCCAGAAGGTCGTCGACGCCCTCGGCGGCGTGACCGTCAACGTCCAGCTGCCGGTCGTCGACGACAACTACCCCGGCGACAACGGGAAGCTGCGGGTCTACATCCCGACCGGCGTCCAGCACATGACGGGATCCGAGGCCCTCGTCTACGCCCGCTCGCGCCACGGCTCGTCCGACTTCGACCGGGCGGCGCGCCAGCAGCGGGTGCTCCTCTCGCTCCGCCAGCAGGCCGACTTCGCGACCCTCGCCCGGCCGGACGTCCTCTCCGCGCTCGTCCAGGCGACGAAGGGCGCCCTCAAGACCGACTTCCCGGTGGCGAAGCTGCCCCAGCTCATCGACCTCGCCCGCCGGATCGACATCGGGAACGTCCGCTCCTTCGTCTTCACGCCCCCGTACTACGGGACGGAGGGCTACGTGAACGGGATCTACGTCCTCCAGGCGAACGTCGAGCGGATCCGCCAGGCCGCGGCGAGCGCCTTCGACTTCGACCCTCGCCGGCAGGCCCAGCGGCAGGACATCGCCGAGGAGGGCGCCGGCGTCTGGGTCGTGAGCAGCACGGGCGAGCCGGCCCGCGCCGCCTCCCTCGCCGACTACCTCGACTTCGAGGGTTTCGCGGCGTCGGCACCCCAGCGCCAGACGCCCGACACGATCGCCGCGACGACGATCGTCACGGCGTACAACGGCGCCGAGGCGACGTACCCCAAGACGGTCGCCCGCCTCGAGGAGGTCTTCGGGGTCACCGTCGTCGCGGCCACCGACCCGAAGATGCGGGCGGACTTCGTCGTCATCCAGGGGACCGCGACGCCCCGGCTCCAGGCTCCCGTCAACCCCTGACCGGCGACGACGGTCGGCGCACCGTCAGCCCCGGTGGACGGGGGTCACCCAGTGCGTGTACGCGGGCAGGTTCCCGCGGACGGCGTCGAAGTAGCGGTCCTTGATCCGCTTCGTGATCGGCCCGACGGCGCCGCTCCCCACGGGCCGGCGGTCGACCTCGATGATCGGGCTGATCTGGGCGCCGGTCCCGCAGAAGAACGCCTCGTCGGCGATGTAGATCTCCGAGCGGTCGATCGTCCGCTCCACGACCCGCAGGCCGAGGTCGGCGCAGATCTCGACGATCCCGGCCCGGGTGATCCCCTCGAGGATGTCGTCGCTGACCGGCGGGGTGAGGAGGACGCCGTCGCGGACGACGAAGATGTTCTCGGCCGAGCCCTCCGAGATGTGGCCGTCGTCGGTGAGGACGAGGGCCTCGTCGTAGCCGTTGAGCATCGCCTCCGACTTGCTGAAGGCGGGGTTCACGTAGCTCCCGACGATCTTCGCCCGGGACGGCATCGCGGCGTCGCCCGTGCGGCGCCAGGAGACGGTCCCGACCTTCACGCCGACCGTCGTGTCGACGTAGTCGCCGAACGGGAGGGCGAGGATGTAGTACCGGTGCTCGAGCCCGTGGAGCTTCACCCCGATCGCCTGGGTGCTCTTGTAGAACGACGGCCGGACGTAGGCGTCCTCCCGGAAGCCGTTCCGCCGGAGGACCTCGATCGCCTCCCCCGTGAGCTGGTCCACCGAGGGGAGGCCGTCCATGAGGAGGATCTTCGCCGAGTTCCGGATCCGCTCCATGTGCTCGCGGACCTTGAGCGCGTAGAGCTGTCCGTGGTCGGCGTTCCAGTACGCGCGGATCCCCTCGAACACTGCCGTCCCGTACATGAACGCGTGGGTCATGATGCTGACGTTCGCCTCGCCGAGCGGGACGTAGCGCCCCTCGAACAGGCAGACGAGCGAGGCGGGGTCGGCGGGCGCGCCCGCGGCGTGCGCGGCGGCTGCGGCGGCCGGCTTCTGGGTCAGCATCGGGTCGGCTCCTTCGCGTCGTCCGGGGCCGGGCCACCCCGATGCCGGACGCTCCCGAGTATAGCCGGCGGGCCGTCAGCCCCCGGCCACCCCGCCGGGACCCGCGAGGGCCAGGACGACCCCCAGGTACGCGACGTAGAACGCGCCGCCGACGAGGAGGGCGCCTCCGGTGAGCCGGCCCCGACGGAGCGCCGGAAGGACGATCGCGCCGAGCGAGAGGACGGCGACGCCGGCGGAGAGGAACGCGACCCCGCTCCCCGCCCCGATCGTCCAGGCGCGGGGGGCGAAGACGAGGGCGATGCTCGTCGGGATCGCGCTCTGGAAGACCATCGCCCCCGTGATGTTCCCGAGGGCGAGGTTGTCCTTCCCCTCGCGGACCCAGAGGACGCTGTTGAGCTTCTCGGGCAGCTCCGTGGCGATCGGCGCAATGAGGAGGGCGAGCAGCGTCCGGTCGATGCCGGCCGCCACGGCGACGCGCTCCACCGCCCCGACGAAGAACGCGGCCCCGACGATGATGCAGGCGAGGGCGACGGCCACCTGGACGCTCACGACCCCGAGGCCCGGCGGCGCGCCGGGCCCCTCCCGGCGCGCCCGGTCGAGGCGCGCGAGGCGGAGCGGCTGGGGATCCTCGAGGGCCTCGTCCCGCTCGGCGCGGAGGTGGGCGGCGACGTAGCGGGCGTAGAGCAGGAGGAGGCCGACCGCCACGAGCAGGCCGACCGGGCCGAGCTCCGGCGGGAGGAACGCCGCGCCGATCGCGAGCGCATACGCCCCGAGGAAGGCCCGGGCGTCGCCGGCGAGGAGCCCGACGTCGACGCGCACGCCCGTCCCGGCAGAGCGCCGGCGCCGGAAGGCGACGACGGCGATCCCGGTCACGAACATCGCGAGCGTGGCGAGCATGAACGGCGCCCCCAGGATCGCCCCGATCCCGATCTCGTCCGCCCCTGCGCCGCCGGCGAAGACGATCGCGACGAGCGGGATCATCGTCTCCGGGAGGGCCGTCCCGACGGCGGCGAGCACGCTGCCCACCGCCCCCTCACCGAGGTCGAGCCGGTGGCCGAGCCACTCGACGCCGTTCGTGAAGAGCTCCGCGCCGGCGAGGATCGCGACGAGCGAGACTGCCAGGACGAGGAGGTCCACGGTCAGCCGGCCGCCATCCCGGCGGCGACCGCGAGGGCGACGACGAGGAGGACGGCGGCGCCGAGTGCGGCCATCCGCCGCTCCCCGGCCCGGGCGAACCCGAGGGTGGCCGTCGCGACGCGGAGGAGCGGGGTGGAGAGCATGACGATGAGGCCGGCCCACAGCCACGCCGCCGCCCGGAGGGCGACGAGGTCGGCGAGGAGCGCCGCCGGGTCCAGGCGCGGCCAGGATCGGCCGAGCGGCGACGCCCCGCCGGCGACGAGGAGGAGGCTCCCGACCGCGAGGAGCCCGATCCCGACCCGGGTGCCGAGGGTGAGGAGGCGCGCGATCCGCGCCTCGACCCCCGCCGGGGCGGCCCCCGGGGACACCGGGCCGCTCACCCGAGCGCTCGGAGCGTCATCTGGGCCGCGGTGAGGGCGATGACGCCGACGAAGAGCAGGCGGAGGACGCGGACCTCGATCCGGGCGGCGAGGCGGGACCCCGCCATCGCCCCGACGAAGACGCCGACGGCCGTCGGGCCGGCGACGTACGGATCGATCCCGCCGCGGAGGAGGTAGACGACGGCCGACGCCGCGGCGGTGACCCCGATCATGAGGTTGCTCGTCGCGGTCGCCACCTTGAGGGGCACGCCCATGACGAGGTGCATGAGGGGCACCTTCACGATCCCTCCCCCGACGCCGAGGAGCGCCGAGAGGATCCCCGCACCGAGGCTCCCCCCGGCGCCGGCGACGAGGTGCCGCGGTCGGTAGCCGGGCCCGGCGACGACGTCGGCGAGGGTCGGGGCGGGAGGGTCGTCCGGCGGGTCGTCGGCCGGCACGGACGATCCCGCCCCGCGGAGCGGCGCCGCGGGGCTCGCGGTGGCGCGCCCCCGGCGGGCCATCGAGATGGCGGTGTAGGCGAGGAGGATCGCGAAGAGCGCGGCGAGGACCCGCTCCGGCAGGAGGAACGCGACGAGGCCGCCGAGGAGGGCGCCGGACGCCGTGAACACCTCGAGGAGCATCCCCAGGCGGAGGTTCGCGACGTGCCGCTCGAGGAAGACGCCTGCGGCGGCGCTGCTCGTGACGATGACGCACACGAGGCTCACCCCGACGGCCTCGCGGAACCCGAGGCCGAAACCGACGGTGAGGAGCGGCACGATGAGGATGCCGCCCCCGAGGCCGAGCAGCGAGCCGAAGACCCCGGCCCCGAACCCGCCGGCCGCGAGGAGGAGCCCGACGATCACCCGGCGCCCCCGCCCCGGGAGCGCCGGCCGCGGGTCAAGGCCGGAGGTGCTGGGGCGCGTAGGGGAGGAGCGCCACGTGGCGAGCCCGCTTCAGGGCGACGGCCAGCTCGCGCTGGTGGGCCGCGCACGTGCCCGTCTTCCGGCGCGGCTCGATCTTTGCGCGCTCGGAGAGGTAGCGGCGGAGGCGGCTGACCTCCTTGTAGTCGATCTGCGACGTCTTGTCGGCGCAGAACGCGCACACCTTGCGGCGGCGGCGGTCGCGGTAGTAGTCGTCGCGCTTGCGGGAGCGGGAGGGAGGCATGGGAGGGTCGGCTCCTTCGGCGGTGGGTCAGAAGGGGAGGTCGTCGAGGTCGGAGGGCCCGTCGTCGGCGGGTGCCGGGCGCCGGACCGGCGAGGACGCCGGCCGCGCCTCGGCGGGGAACGCGGCCTCGCCGCCCTCCCCCTCGTCGCGGGCGCTGCGGTCGAGGCTCATGACGTTGTCCGCGGTGATCTCGAGGGCCGTGCGCTTCGCGCCGTCGCGCGCCTCGTACTCGCGGGTCCGGAACCGACCCTCGACGAAGACTCGCATCCCCTTCCGGAGCTGCTCGGCGGCGCGCTCGCCGCGATCGCCCCAGATCGTCACGCGGTACCAGTCGGTCCCCTGGTCGACCCACTCGCCCGACTGCTGATCGCGGCCGCGGTGCGAGACCGCGACGCTGAACTCGGTGACCGGACGCCCGGACGGCGTGTAGCGCATCTCGGGATCGCGGCCGAGGTTGCCGATGATCATCAGCTTCGCGAAGGCCATCGTGCGGCTCCTCGGTCAGTCGGTGGCGGCCGGAGCGGCTTCGCTCTCGGACTCGTCGATCCGCTCGCCCTGCGGCTCCTCCTCCTCCTCGTCGCCGGGGGCCGGCGCGAGCTCGGCCTCCTCGGCCTTGTCGGCGCGGGCGGAGCGCACCGGGCGCTCGACGCGGACGACGAGGTGGCGCAGGACGTCCTCGGTGATGAGGAGCGTCCGCTCGAGGTCCCCGATCGCCTCCGGCGGCGCGTCGAAGTGGAGGATGTGGTACGACCCCTCGCGGTAGCGGTCGATCGGGTATGCCAGGCGGCGGCGGCCCCACGGGGCGGCCTTCACGATCTGGCCGCCGGCTTCGGTGAGCTGGCGGGTCGCCTTCTCCAGGACCGCCTGGGTCCGGTCCTCCGGCGCGTCGGGCCGGAGGACGAGCATGAGCTCATATCGGCGCATGGCCGTGTCCGCTCCTTCCTGTGGGATGTGCCCCGCTCGGCGCGGCCGGAGCCCGGCCCGTCCCCCGGCGGAGCAGAAAGGACCGCGGGAGTGTACCACGGGCCCCGTCGACCGCCGGCCACGAGCCTCGCGGTCGGGGCGCGGCGCGCACGCCTCGCGTGTATCCTTCGGCCGATCGACGCACAGAGGGGAACCCCCGTTCCGTGACGACCATCTCCATCCTCCTCCTCGCGGCCGCCGCCGACGCCGCGGGGCCGGTCGCCGAGACGCTCGGCGCCGCGGGCCGCGCTCTCACGACCGTCACCGACCCCGACGAGGCGATCCGCCGCGCCGGCGAGTTCTCGCTCGTCGCGATCGACACCGTCGAGCCGCCGCGGACCGCCGTCGAGGTCTGCGCCGAGATCCGGCGGACGCCGGCGCTCGCGGGCGTCCCGGTCCTGTGCCTCGCCCGGTCCGACGACGTCGAGGAGCGCGTCCGGTTCCTCGAGGCCGGCGCGGACGACGTCGTCGGCCGCCCCTTCGACCCGCGCGAGCTCGAAGCCCGCATCGAAGGACTCCTCATCCGCTTCCAGCGCTCGCGCGACCTCGCGCCGCTCGCCGGCGGCGAGGCAACGATCACGACGCGGCGCCACGTGCTCGCCTGCTTCAGCCCGAAGGGCGGGACCGGCACGACGACGATCGCCGTGAACGTCGCCACGGCGCTCGCGGCGCACGTCCCGGACCAGGTCGCGATCCTCGACCTCGACCTCTCGTTCGGGCAGGTCGCGACGCACCTCAACGTGAAGCCGCGGCTCACGCTGTCCGACCTCGCGGCCGACGACCTCGCGACGCGCGAGCCGGACGTCCTCCGGACGTATGCCGAGAAGGCCGAGGGCGGGCTCCACGTCTTCGCCGCGCCGGCGACGCCGGAGCACGCCCGGATCGTCGAGCCGGCGCACGTCGAGCAGATCCTCGCGACCGCTGCCCGCGCCTATCGGGCCCTCGTCGTCGACGCCGGGGCGGCGCTCGACGAGCGGGCGCTCGCCGTCCTCGACCGCGCGGACGCCGTCATCCTCCCCGTCGTCCCCGAGGTGGGAGCCCTCAAGGCGCTCCACGGCCTCCTCGAGTTCCTCACCGAGCAGGGCGCCGTCCCCGCGAAGTCGACGTTCGTCCTCAATCACCTCTTCGCCCGCGACCTGCTCGCGATCCGCCAGATCGAGAACGCGATCGCCTCGCGCGTCGACGCCGAGCTGCCGTACGACCCTGCCCTCTACCTCAAGGCCGTGAACGAGGGCGTCCCCGTCGTCCGGGGCGCTCCGGGATCCGCGCCGGCGAAGGCCCTCATCCGCGTCGCCTCGCTGGCCTCCGGGATCGACGACCTCGGCGAGCCGGCCCCCGAGACCCGGCGCGGCGGCCTCCTCGGCGGGCTCCGCCGCCGCGGCTGAGCCACCCGGACGGGCCCGGGAAGGCTCGTCTCAGCCGGTCACCTTCACCTGCCCGGCACTCGTGAACGAGATCGTCCCCTGCCAGGCGCACTGGCACGTGCACGTCGAGCTGAGGGCCGGGACCCCTCCGATCGACACCTTCGGGGATCCCGGAACCCACCCCCCGGCCGGCACCGGGACGCACGGCGCGGGCGTGTGGAGGCCGAGGGCGGCCGACGTCGCCGCGATGACCGCCGGGTTCAGCGTCGAGTTGCACATCCCGAACGACGGGATGTTCGCCATCGGCACGGCGTCGGCGATCGTCGCGCCGGGCAGCCCTCCGACCTGGAGCATCGGCGGCCGCGGCGTCACGGTGAGCGGCGCCGGCGGGCCGAGTCCCATCGTGCACGTCATGAGCGCCCCCTGGGCGACGAGCTCCGGCATCGTGCTCCCCTGCCCCGCCGGCGCCCGGCCGGCCGTCTGCCGGGAGTGTCGCACGGGTCCCCGTTCCCGAACGGGCAGACCTCGCGGCCCGATGTGCGCAGCCGGAACGTGTGCCGAGGGGGAGGTTCGAACTCCCACGCCCTTGCGGGCAGCCGAGTTTAGGTCGGCCGCGTCTGCCGGTTTCGCCACCTCGGCGCGGTGCTGCCCGTGGATCGTAGCGCCTCGCGCGGGGGGGCAGGCGCCTCGCGCGGGGGGGCAGGCGCCACTGCGAACCCAGGGCGTCCGGACGCCACCGCGAACCCGGCGGGCACCCCGGGGAGTGCCGACCGGGTGGCCCAACCGACCAATCCCCCGGCAGGACCATCGAGCCATGAACCGGGGGGGTCGGACCGGACTAGGCTCGTGCGCGTGTCGATGCGCTCGAAGCTCCGGGCCCCGCTGCGGGTCTTCCTCCGCGCCTCGCCGGACGCCGGGTCCACCGGTCCCGAGCCCGACCCGACGCCGGCGCCCCTCGTCGGGCTGACCGTCTACACGGCGGATTCCCTCGCCGTCGGGTACGTCCCGCTCACGGCGGGCCGGGTGACCGACCTCCTCGACGAGCGCGGCGACTTCGAGTTCGTGGACACGTACGTCGAGAGCCTCGACGACGGCCACGGCCTGGCCCTCCGCAGCGTCGTCATCGCGCGCGACGAGATCCACGTCGTCGCCGTCGCCGGGCCGCGCGGCGATCCGCGGCGCCGGAAGCGGACCCGCTCGATCCCCGTCGAGATGCGGGTCGGCCCGTACGACGTGAGCGGGAACATCCACGTCGTCCCCGGCGCCGACCCGATCATGAGCTTCCGTCGCCGGACGATGGTCCCCCTCACCGAGGCGACCGTCGAGTGGGATGCACCCGACGGGCGGATGTCGGCCCGCTGGGCGACGGTCGTCGTCAACCGCCTCCTCGCCGCCTGGATCGCGCCGGCCCGCTGCGACATCCGGCCCCCGGACCTCCAGCTCCTCCCCGAGGTCGACGGCTGAGGCAGCCCGCGCGGCGCTCATCCGGGCGGAGGGACCCGGGCACGACGTCGACGAGCCGGCCCCGCGGGCCGGCTCGCTGCGCGAGGGGTGGAGGCGACGATCGGATTCGAACCGATGAATAAGGGTTTTGCAGACCCCCGCGTTAGGCCACTTCGCCACGTCGCCGCGGAATGCTGGCTGGCCCTCGAGGATTCGAACCTCGGTTCACGGATCCAAAGTCCGCTGTCCTACCACTAGACGAAGGGCCAGCGGCGCGGGGCCAGCGCAGGTTGTCGGGAAGGAGAGTGGAGCGGAAGACGGGACTCGAACCCGCGACCCTCACCTTGGCAAGGTGATGCTCTACCAACTGAGCCACTTCCGCTCGAACCGCCGCGACGCGGGGCGGGTGGTGCCGAGAGCCAGATTCGAACTGGCGACACCGCGATTTTCAGTCGCGTGCTCTACCGACTGAGCTATCTCGGCCCGCAGGCCTCGCCGGGCGTCTCCGCCCGTCGGCGGCCGAAACGGTACCACGAAGCAGCGAGGGGCCGCAAGGAAGTCACGGCCCCCCGGAACGGCGGCCGCAGGCGGCCAACCGGGACGGCGCGTGGCCGGCCCGGCGGCGGGCGGCCCTAGTCGGCGCTCCGGGCGCCGGGCAGCCCCGCCGTGCCGATCGGCGCCTCGCCGGTGAGGGTCCGGAGCCGGTTGATCCGCTCGACGATGGGCGGGTGGGTCGAGAAGAGGCCCTTCGACCGTTCCTCGAACCGCCGGATCGGGTTCCGGAAGTACAGGTGCTGGGTCGCCCGGTTCGCCACCTCGAGCACCTCGGTGTCGTCGGCGATCGTCGCCAGCGCCCGCTCGAGGCCGTACGGGTTCCGGGTGAGCTCGACGGAGCTGGCGTCCGCGAGGTACTCGCGCTGGCGGCTCACCGCGAGCTGGACGAGCCGGGCGAAGAACGGGGCGAGGATCGCGAGGACGATCGCGAGGACGAAGATGAGTGCCTGGAGCCCGCCTCCCCCGCCGCGCTCGTTCGACGAGGAGCGCCGGCCGAACCCGCCCCAGAAGGTCATCCGGAGGAAGACGTCGGCGACGAGGGCGACCGTCCCGACGAGGACGCCGACGAGCATCGCGTAGCGGATGTCGTAGTTCCGGACGTGGGAGAGCTCGTGGCCGATGACACCCTGGAGCTCCTCGCGGTCGAGTCGCTCGAGGAGCCCGGTCGTGACCGCGATCGAAGCGTGGGCCGGGTCGCGCCCGGTGGCAAAGGCGTTGAGAGCCGTGTCCTCGATGAGGTAGACCTTCGGCATCGGGATCCCGGCGGCGAGGGTCAGCTCCCGGACGACGTTGAAGAGCTGCCCGGCCTCCGCCTCGGACGCCGGGCGGGCCCGCGAGGCCGCGAGGACGACCTGGTCGCCGCTGAAGTACCCGAGGAGCGACGAGGCGATCGCGACGATGCCGAAGATGCCGAGCCAGCCGATCGTCCCCTCGACGGCGCCCGTCGTCCCGTACCCGATCGCCGCCCCGAGGGCGGCGAGGAGCGCGACGATGACGACGACGAGGACGAACGAGTTCCGGCGGTTCGCGGCGGCCTGGCTGTAGAAGGATGCTGCCATGGCGGGTCGAGCGCGACGCGTGCCGTCCGGCGGCCGGGCGGTTTCGACGTCAGCGCAGCGCGACGACCGGGACCTGGTCCGCCTCGGGCTCGGCCTCGAAGAACTCGCGCCGGGTGAAGCCGAGGGGCCCCGCGATGAGGACCGAGGGGATCGTCTGGATCGTCGTGTTGTACTCGTTGACGGTCGCGTTGTAGTGCTGGCGGGCGAAGCTGATCTGGTTCTCCGTCGTCGTGAGCTGCTCCTGGAGGGCGAGGACGTTCTCGTTCGAGCGAATCTGCGGGTAGCTCTCGGCCACCGCGAAGAGCGAGCGAAGCGCGCCGCTCAGCTGGTTCTCGGCCCGGACCTGCTCTCGCGTGACCGTCCCCTGGGCCCCGGCCGCCACGGCGTTCGCCCGGGCCTCCGTGACGCGCGTGAGGACGTCCTGCTCGAAGCCCATGACGTCCTTCACGGCCGCGACGAGGTTGGGCACGAGGTCGTGGCGCCGCTTGAGCTGGACCTCGATCTGCCCGACGGCCTCGTCGACGCGATTGCGCCTCGTGACGAGCCCGTTGTAGAGGAGCACGCCGATGGCCACGAGGACGACGACGATGACGAGGAGGATGATCCCGAGCTCCATGGTCCCTCCGGGTGGCACGCCGCGGCGCTTGCCGCGTCGGGGGGAGTGTACGCCCGCCGCGCGGTGGCGGCGGGTCGATGGGCGCCGGGTCGTGGGCGGTGGAGGGCTCGAACCTCCGGCCTCCTCGGTGTAGGCGAGGCGCTCTGACCGACTGAGCTAACCGCCCAGGAAGACGGGCGCGGGGCCCGGAAATGCCGAGGGCGGCTCCGGGAGGAGCCGCCCCGTCCGTCTGCCGGATGATGGTGCCCAGGCCGGGACTTGAACCCGGATGAGTTGCCTCATACGCCCCTCAAACGTACGCGTATACCAATTCCGCCACCTGGGCAGGTGCATCGCGAGTCCGTTCCGACGTGGTACCGAGGACGGGATTTGAACCCATACGCCCTTGCGGGCACTAGCTCCTGAGGCTAGCGCGTCTACCAGTTCCGCCACCTCGGCACGGACAATACGGGCGGCGAGGGTCACCGTCCGGATCGCCATCGTATCACGTCCCAGAATCGCTCACTGGGGTCGGCGATCGGCCGGGAGACCGGGCCGCTGAGGTCCGGCCCGACGACCATGACGCTGTCGCGGAAGAAGAGCGTCGGCATCGGCTGGAGGGCCCCGAGGAGCGCCTGGAGCGCCTTGTACGCCTTGAGGCGCGTCGTCACGGTGCCGGGCGCCCGGGCGGCGACGAGGGCCTTGTCGAGGGCCGGGTCCTGGATCCCGGTGACATTCGCGCCGCCGGTCCGTGCCTGGGTCGAGGCAAGGATCGGGTACGGGTCGGGGTCGAGGCCCATGTTCACGTCGACGACCGCCGCCATGTACTCGCCGGCCCGCAGCCGGTCGACGAATTCCCGCGGGGGGAGCGCCTCGACCGTCGTCGCCAGCCCGAGCGCCGTCCACGCCGCCGCGACGCGCCGGGCCGTCGCGTACACGATCGGGCTCGCCGCCTGCTCGGGGGCGAGGAGGGCCACGGCGAGCGGCTTCGTCGCGCCCGGCGGGATCCACGCCCCGGCGGGGCGCTTCCAGCCCACGTCCCGGAGGAGCGTGATCGCGGCGGAGCGGTCGTAGGAAATCTCCGGGGCGGCGGCCGCATCGAAGGCCCAGGACGACGGCGGGATCGGTGTGGCGGCGCGCGTCCCGGCGCCGCCGAGGAGGTCGGTGATCATGTCCGTGCGGTTGAGGACCGCGAGGAGCGCGCGGCGGGTCCGCTGGTCGGCGAACGGCCCGCGCGCCGTGCGGAGGTTGAAGGCGAGCGCGGTGAGCGTCGTCGACGGATACCGGACGAGGCTGGCGCCGGGTGTCGCGGCGGCGAGGGCGACCGCTTCGGCGGGCGGAAGGTCGGCCGCCGAACCCACCTCGCCGGCGGCGAGCGCCTGCCCGAGCGCCGCGGGAGTGTCGTAGAAGCGGAGGACGAGGCGCGCGAGGCGCGGGGTCCGGACGGACGGCTCCCCCGCCGTCGGGTCCTCGAGCGGCCCACCTGCCTCCACCGACGGGAGGACCGGCTCGAGGACGGCCTCCGTGGCGGTCAGCTCGACGAGGGCGAACGCGCCGTTCCCGATCGGCGCCGTCGCGAAGGGGTCGTCGGCGAGCGCGGCGACCGGGGTGCCGTCGAGGATGTGGGCCGGCATGAGCGGGAGCGTGGCCGCCTGGAGGAAGCCGCCGACCGGGTCGCCGAGGTCGAAGCGGACCGTGCGCTCGTCGAGGGCCGTCGCCTGGACCTGCGCCCACGTCGCGGCGAGGGCCCCCGCGTAGTCGGGATCGTGGAGGACCCGGACGGTGTAGACGACGTCGGCGCTCGTGACGGGCGCCCCGTCATGCCACACGGCGTCCGACCGGAGGTGGAACGTCCAGCGGGCCCCCTTCTCCTCGACCGTCCAGCGGTCGGCGAGATCCGGGAGGACGGTGTTCCCCGGGCCGAGCCGGACGAGGCCCCGGAAGAGGAGCGCCACGAGGTCGCGGTCGACCTGCGTCCGCGCCGTCAGCGGCGTGATCGACGAGGGGCGGCCGACGACCCCCTGGACGTGCCCGACCTCGGGCGGCGCCGTCGGTGCCGCGGAGGGCGAGGGCGCCGGTCCCAGCGCGGGCGCGACGACGGCGCCCGCGAGGGTCGCGAGGACGGCGACGAGGGCGACGACGACGGCGCCGTCGCGCCGGTTCACGGGACGGGCCCGCCGGGGGAGCCGGCCGGCTCAGGCCGCCGACGGTGCGAAGCCGTAGCTCGCGAGGGAGAAGATCGCAAAGAGGACCGCGAGGACGATCGTGAACTGCCACAGCCGGCGCTCGATCCCGCGGCGGCTGCGGTAGACGGCGGAGTCGCCGCCGAAGGCCCCGGAGAGGCCGGTCCCGCGCGCCTGGAGCAGGATGGCGACCATGAGGGCGACGCTGACGATGACCTGGCCGATCGCCAGAAACGGGTTCACTCTCGGGGGATCCTCCAGCAGGTGGGCCGCGCGGGATCGTAGCACATGGCCGCGGCGCGGTCGGCCGCGGTCCTCAGGGCTGCCGCGCCGTGCCCTGGGCCGCGACCGCGGCCGCGGCGGCCGCGGCCCGGGCCGCGTCGCCGAGGTAGCGGCTCGACCGCGGCCGGAGGGCGTCGTCGAGGTCATAGGCGAGCGGGACGCCCGTCGGGATGTTGAGGCCGACGATCTCCTCGTCGGAGATCCCGTCGAGGTACTTCACGAGGGCCCGGAGACTGTTCCCATGGGCCACGACGAGGACGCGCCGGCCATCGCGGAGGGCCGGGGCGATGTCGGAGTCCCAGAGCGGGAGGAAGCGCGCGACCGTGTCCTTCAGCGACTCCGAGCGGGGGATCTCGGCCGGGGGGAGGCTCGCGTACCGCGGGTCGCGGCCCGGATAGCGCTCGTCGTCGAGGTCGAGGGGCGGCGGCGGGACGTCGTAGCTCCGGCGCCAGGCCTTCACCTGGGCGTTCCCGAACTTCTCCGCCGTCTCCGCCTTGTCGAGGCCCTGGAGCGCCCCGTAGTGGCGCTCGTTCAGGCGCCACGAGCCGACGACCGGAAGCCACATCTGGTCGAGCTCGTCGAGCGTGATCCAGAGGGTCCGGATCGCCCGCCGGAGGAGCGACGTGTAGGCGATGTCGAAGCGGAAGCCCCCGGCGCGGAGGAGGCGCCCGGCCTCGCGCGCCTCGGCGACGCCCGCCTTCGAGAGGTCGACGTCGGTCCAGCCGGTGAAGCGGTTCTCCTTGTTCCAGGCGCTCTCGCCGTGGCGGAGGAGGACGAGGGTCGGCATGGGGCGGCTCCGGAGGTTCGGCGCCGGACGGCCCGCCCGGCGCGCTGGGGGGGTCAGCCGGCGGCCGCTCGCCGGGCGGCGGCCGTGACCGCGGCCCGGGCGACGATCCCGGCCATCTCGTCGGGCTTGAGGGAGGCGCCCCCGACGAGCGCGCCGTCGACGGCCGGCTCGGCGAGGAACTCGGCAATGTTCGCGCTCGTGGCGCTCCCGCCGTAGAGGACCGGCGTCGCCTCGGCAAGGGTGCCCCAGCCCGCCGCACGGAGGACGCGGCGGATCGCCTCGGCCATCGCCCCGGCGTCCGCGCCGGAGGCGTTCCGCCCCGTGCCGATCGCCCAGACCGGTTCGTACGCGATGACGAGGCCGGCGCGGGCGAGCTCCGCCGGGTCGTGGCCCTCGAGCGCGCCGCGGAGCTGGGTCGCGACGACCTCCTCGGCCCGGCCGCCCTCGCGCTCGGCGAGCTGCTCGCCGACGCAGAGGATGGGGCGCAGGCCGCCGTCGACGGCGCGTCGGAGCTTGCGCCCGATGATCTCGTCCGTCTCGCCGGCGTCGCGCCGCCGCTCGGAGTGGCCGAGGATCACCCACGTCGCGAGGCCCGCGAGCATCGGGGCGCTCACCTCGCCGGTATGGGCCCCGGCGAGCTCGCCGTGGACGTTCTGGGCCCCGACCCCGATCCCCTCTCCGGCGACGGCGTCGCGGACGGCGGCGAGGCAGACGAACGGCGGGCAGATGACCCGCACGACGTCCGGCTCGCGTGTCCGCCCGGCGATCGCGCGGGCGAGCTCGCCGGCGTCGGCGGGGGTCGTGTTCATCTTCCAGTTGGCGGCGATGACGATCGGTCGCATGGCCCAGATCATGCCACCACGGCGCCGCGACCCGACGGGGCGCGCGGCCCGTCGTGCCCGGGCCGTTCGGCCCGCCGACCCCGGGTGGCGATCCCGCCCTCGTCGGCCGGGTGGAGCGCGAGCGACTCGATCCGCTCGAGGGCCCGCTGGACGCGCCCCCGCGGGACCTGCAGCTCCTCCGCGAGCTCGCCGAGCGATGCCTCGGGCGTCGTCCGCCGGCGCGCGGCGACGGCGCGGACCACCTCCGGCTGCCCGGCGAGCCGGCCGTCGGCCTCGAGCATCGCGATCGCGTCGAGCTGGCGCGCCGCCGCCGCCGCGGCGCGCTCGAGGTTCGCCGACTCGGCGTTGAGGAGCCGGTTGAGGTCGCCCCGGACCGCCCGCGCCACCTGGCGCGACTCGAGCTCGAGGAGCGACGCGCTCGACCCGATCCAGCGGAGGAACGTCCCGATCTCGTCCGCGCCCTTCCACGTCACGACGCCCCGGCCGCGGCGCGTCCGGACGCCGGCGGGGAGGCCGACGGCCGCGAGGCGCGCCGCGAGGGGCGCGGCCTCCTCGACGGGAACGACGAACTCGAGATGGAGCCGCCCGTGTCCGATCGAGAGCGAGCCGCGGGCGAGGAAGCAGCCGCGGAGCCAGGCCGCCCGGCAGTGATCGGCCGCCGCCTCCCAGCGGAACGGCACGGCCGGGGGCACCTCGCGGAGGAGCCGGACCATGAGGCGCCCGAGCGCCGGCCGGTCGCCGCGGACCGCGGCCGAGCCGAGCCCCGCGACCTCCGCCGCCCGGTCGCAGGCCCGCGCGGGATCGATCGCCGCGAGCTCCGCGCGGAGCGCGGCCACGAGGGCCCGGTCGGCGTCGGCCACCGGATCAGGCGCTGCGGGCGATCCCGCCCCGCCGGATCCCGGCCTCGCGCCCGAACAGGCGGACGAGAGCGGCGGCGACGAGCGCCGGGTCGTGGTGGTGCGGTCGTGCGGGGTCGACGACGTCGTCGAGGACGAGCCGGGGACGGTGCGCGGCGCCGATCGGCGGCCAGCGCAGCTTCACGGGGACGCCGAGCTCGGCGTCGGGCCCCGTCCCGACGATTCGGCTGTTCGCGAGGACGACGTCGACGAGGTCCGCGACGCCGTGGGCCCCGAGCGCCTCGACGTGGTCGGCGAGGTCGTAGCCCTCCGTCTCGCCGGCCTGGGTGGCAACGTTCGCCACGTAGACGCGGAGGGCCGGGCTCGTCGCGAGGGCCGCCCGCAGCTCGGGGACGAGGACGGTCGCGAGGACGCTCGTGTAGAGGCTTCCCGGGCCGAGGACGACGAGGTCGGCGTCGGCGATCGCCCGGATCGCGTCGCGGCCGGCACGGACGTCGCCCGGCTCGACCCACACCTGCTCGATCCCCCGGAGGCGCATGATCCGCGACTGCCCGGCGACCTCCGACCCGTCGCGGAGGCGGGCGTGGAGCGTGAGGGGCGTGCCCGACGCCGGGACGACGCTCCCGCGGACGGCGAGGACGCGGTTCATCTGGCGGATCGCCGCCTCGAAGTCGCCCCCGTCGATCGCGTTCGCGGCGGCGATGAGGAGATTCCCGACCGCATGGCCGGCGAGGCTCCCTTCGTCGCTCCCGAACCGGTACTGCAGGAGCTCCCCCATCGCCGGCTCTGTCTCGGCGAGGGCGACGAGGCAGTTCCGGATGTCGCCGACCGCCGGGATCGCGAGCTGCTCGCGGAGGCGGCCGGTCGAGCCGCCGTCGTCGGCGACGGAGACGATCGCGGTGAGGTTCGCGGTGTGCCCCTTGAGGCCACGGAGGAGTGTCGACAGCCCGGTCCCGCCGCCGATCGCGACGATCCGCGGCCCGCGGGCGAGGAGGCGCCGCCGGTAGACGAGGTCGACGAGCGGCTCGTCCGCGCTCTCCCGGAACGGCCCGAGGAGCGCCCGCGCGACCCGCGAGGCGCCATACGCGAAGAGGGCGGCACCGACCGCGAGGAGGAGCGCCGCCCGGAGCCCGTACGGCAGGAACTGGAGCGTGACGACGTAGATGAGGCCCTGCGCCGGTCCCTCGACCTCGACATCGCGGTAGAGCTGGCGGAGGGCGAGCGCCCCGGCGAGGGCGAGCAGGGTGAGCCCGGCGAACGAGACGGCGAGCCACCGCTTCACGCCGATCCCGGGCCGGAGCCAGCGCCGGAGGTTCACGGCCTCACCGCCGCTCGAGCTCCCGGTGGAAGACGCTCACGGGTCCGTAGTCGCGCTCCGCGAGCCATGCGGCGAAGACCTCGGCGAGCGCGATCGAGCGGTGGTAGCCGCCGGTGCACCCGATCGCGATCGTGAGGCGCGTCTTCCCCTCCCCCACGTACGCCGGGATCGTGAGCTCGAGGAGCTCCTCGACCGCCGCGACGAACCGCCGGGCCAGGGGCTGGTCGAGGACGTACGCCCGGACGGGGTCGGTGAGGCCCGAGAGGCGCCGGAGCTCCGGGACGTAGTACGGGTTCTGGAGGAACCGGACGTCGAGGACGAGGTCGGCCTCGAGCGGGATCCCGAACTTGTACCCGAAGCTCACGAGCTGGATCGAGAGCTGGTCCGGCTCCACGTCACTCCAGAGCTGGCCGAAGATCCGCTCCCGCAGCTCGCGGAGCGAGAGGTCCGAGGTGTCGAGGATGACGTCGGCCTCGGCGCGGACCGGCTCGAGGAGCCGCCGTTCCTCGGCGATCCCGGCCGCGATCCCGTCGCTCCCCGCGAGGGGGTGCCGGTGGCGCGTCTCCGAGTAGCGCCGGATGAGCGCCTCGTCGCGGGCCTCGAGGAAGAAGACCTGCGGCCGGATCCCGCGGCCCTCGAGCGCCCCGCGCATCGCCGCGAAGGCGACCGGCGCGTCCCCGGCCCGGACGTCGAGGACGACCGCGACGCGCTCGAACCGCGACGGGTCGCCGGCGATGAGGTCGGCCAGGTCGGGGAGGAGCTCGCCCGGGAGGTTGTCGACGCAGGCGTAGCCGAGGTCCTCGAAGAGCTTCGTCGCGGCCGTCTTCCCGGCTCCCGAGAGGCCCGAGAGGATGACGACGTGCTGGCGCGCGTCCGCCCCCCGGGGCGGTCCGTCCGGTCCGGGAGCCGCGTCGTCGTCGGGCCGCCTGGTCGTCGCCATGCGGCCAGTCTACCGCGCGCCTAGCGGCCGCCCGCGCGGACGAGGAGGATCGAGAGCTCGTACAGGGCGTACATCGTGAAGCCGAGGACCGTCGGGCTGATGATGTCCCCGCCGGGGGTCACGATCGCGGCGACGATCGCGAAGACGATGATGACGTACCGCCGCGAGGCCCTCAGGCGCGCGGCCGTGACGATCCCGACCTTCGAGAGGAGGACGAGGACGATCGGGTACTCCATGACGAGCCCGAACCCGACGAAGAGCGTCGCGACGAAGCCGAAGTAGCCGTCGGCCGTCCACGCGTTGCGGAGCGGGAGGTCGCCGGTGCCGAAGCCGGACAGGAACGCGATCGCGAACGGGAGGATCACGTAGGCGACGGCGACGCCGGCGACGAAGAAGAGGAGCGCGAGGGGGACCCACGGCCGGGCGATCCGGCGCTCCTCGCCCGTGAGGCCCGGCGAGATGAAGCGCCAGCCCTGGAAGAGGATCATCGGCATCCCGAGGACGATCCCCGTCGCGAGCGCGACCTTGAGCGTGATGAAGAACCCCTCGCCGGGGTTGAGGAGGAGGAGGGGCTCGGACCCGTACGGGGCCTTGAGGACCTCGATGATCTGCTGGTTGAAGACGAAGCCGACGAGGGCGCCTGCGGCGATGGCGAGGAGCGCGGTCGCGATCCGGCGGCGGAGCTCCGCGAGGTGGTCGACGAGCGGCATGACCCCGGCGTCGGCCGGCGGCGGGGCGGCGGGGTGCTCGTGGACGGCTGCCGGACCGCCGCCCGGCGTGCCGGGCGGGGTCGCCGTCGCGACGGGCTGGAGCGCGGCGGCGCCGCCGCCGGCGAGATCGGCGTCGGCCATCGGCGGGCCCCGAGGGGGCTAGGCCTGCGCCTCGGAGGAGCTGCCGACGGGCTGCGGGGCCTCCGCGGCCGTGTCCGCGGGCGGCGCGGGCGGCATCGCGGCGGGCGCGAGCGTGTTCGGCTGGGCAGGAGCGGCAAGCGTGTTCGGTGCCGGCGCGACGGGCACCGCCGGTGGGGCGGGGGCAGCCGGCGGCGCGGCGTCGAGCTTCACCGACTCCTGGACGTCGGAGGCGGCCTTGCGGAACTCGCGGATGCTCTTCCCGAGCGCGGCCCCCACATCGGGGAGCTTCCCCGGGCCGAGGATGAGGAGCGCGATCACGAGGATGATGATCAGCTCGACGGGGCCGATGTTGGGCATCGTGGGTGCGACCTCTGGGTGCGGTGACGATGCCCCGCGGCGCCGTCCCGGCGACCTCGCGAGGCCGGGCTACGATAGCACAGCGAGCGTGGAGGACCACCTCCGGGCGGCTGCCGCGATGCGCTCCGCGGGACCCCCGCCGGCGGTCCCGGGATCCGGTCCCGCGGCCGCCCCGGCGATCCCCCGGGAGACGTTGACGAGGAGGCCGCCGCCGATCCCGGCCCCGGCCGGTCCCGCGACCGCCCGCCCCGCCGCGAGTGCCGCGGCCGCGTCGCCGCCCTGCGCTCCGACGCCGGGCACGAGGAACGCGAGCCCCGGGACGAGGTCGCGGATCGCGGCGAGCTCGGCCGGCGCGGTCGCCCCGACGACGAGGCCGGCGCGATCGCCGAGCCCCGCGTCCGCGACCCGCCGGGCGACCCGGCGATGGAGCGGCTCCGCGGGGGCGCCCGTCGCGGCGTCGGCGGCGACGACGAGGTCCTGGAGCTCGCCCGCCCCCGGGTTCGACGTCCGGCAGAGGACGTACGCGAACCGGCCCTCGCGCTCCAGGAACGCCCCGAGCGCGCCGAGGCCGAGGTACGGGCTCACGGTGACGGCGTCCGCGCCGAGCGCGTCGTAGAGCGCGACCGCCTGCCGGGCGACCGTCGTCTCCACGTCGCCGCGCTTCGCGTCGGCGATGACGAGGACGCCGGATGGCGTGGCCGCGACGACCCGCTCGAGCGCCGCGGCCCCGGCACTCCCCCAGGCCTCGAAGAACGCGAGGTTCGGCTTGATCGCGGCGGCGTACGGGGCGGCCGCCTCGACGACGAGCCGGGCGAACCGCTCGATCCCGGGCAGGCCGGTCGGCCATCCGTCGGGGAGCATGGCCTCCGTCGGGTCGATCCCGACGCAGAGGACGGTGCCTGCCTCCGCCGTCCGGCGGGCGAGGCGGGCGAGGTAGGGCTCGGTCACGGGGTCCCCGACGCGGCGGGCGCGGGGGTGGCCGCCGGCGTCGGGGCGGTCGCCGGGCGGGGGCCCCACCAGGCGGGGCTGCTCGCCGCGTCGAGGCCGCTGAACTCGGTGAGGGGCTGGACCTTCGCCACGGCCAGGTTCGCGTTCGGGCCTCGCGTGATCGTCGCGAGGCTGAGGTCCGTCGTCGACCCCTCGAGGTGGAGGAACGCGATCTGCGTGCCGTCCGGGGACCACGCGCCGCCCCATGAGAGCCCGTCGGTCGTGACCCGCAGGAGCTCGTTGCCGTCCCGCGCGTCGAGGACGACGATGTCCGTCCCGAGCGTGCTCGTCCTCGTCGCCACGAGGTAGCGCCCGTCCGGCGAGTACCGCGGCTCCGTGTACCCGGGCTGGCTGAGGCGGGACGTCTTCTTCGTCGCCGGGTCGTAGCGCCAGATCGTCGGGGCGCCGCGCCCCTCTTCACGCGCGTTGCGGACGTAGAGGAGGTACGTCCCGTCGGGCCGCCACGTCGGGTCCTGGTGGCCGTACGGGGGCATCTCCGAGAGCCCGAGCGGCTCGAGCCGCTTCCTCGCCACGTCAACGAGCCCGAGGACGACATCCGAGGCGAGGGGAGCGGGACCGTCGGAGACGACGGCGACGCTCGTGCCGTCGGGGGCGACCGCCGGGTCGCGGATGAAGAACGACCAGGCGTAGGCGCCGCCGGGGCCGGTCCGGTAGAGCCCCGAGAGGAGCGCCTGCCGGCCGCTGCCATCCGGGTGGATCCGGGTGAGGATCGGGTAGCTGAGGTCGTAGATGACCGGGATGCCCTGGATCGGGAACTTCGCCCGGGTCCGGCGGGTCTCGATGAAGTAGACCCACGTCCCGTCGGCCGACCAGGCCGGCTGGGAGTCGCGGCCAGTGGCGGTCAGGAGCCGCGTGGCGGACCCCTCCTGGATCCAGAGGTTGCCGGCCTTCGCGTAGACGAGCCGGCCGGCGATCGCGATGTCGGGGTTGACGACGGGCGGCGCGCTCGGCGATGGCGTGCGGCCCGGCGCCGCAGGTCCTCCATTCCCGCCCCCGGGGCCTCCCCGCGACGGGAGGAAGGGGATGCCGCCGGTGAGGAGCGAGAGGGTGACGAGCCCGACGACGACGAGGCCCCCGAAGGCGAGGAGCGGGGCCAGGAACGGCCGTGCCGCGGCGAGGCCGTACGGGTCCCCCGTCGTCCGGCGGACCGGGCGCCGCGTCTTCCCGGACGAAGGGCGCGAGGCCATCAGCGGGCCGCCGCCGCCGGGGCGACGTCGACGACGACGAGCTGGAGCGACTCGATGCCCCCGAACCGCCGGGAGGCGAGGCGTCCCGCCACGTCCACCCGGTCGCCCTCCCGGACGCTCTCGAGGAGGTCCGCCCGCTCGAACGCGATCGCGTCGACGACGTCGACCGCGCGGCGGAGGGTCAGCTGGGCATGGCCGCCGGCGGCCTCACGGATCCGGGTCACCGTGAGCCCGTGGACGCCGACGAGCGGCTCGGGGTTCCCGGGGCCGGTCGGCGCGAGCCCGGCGAGGAGCGCGAGGAGCCGGTAGTCGGCGCCCCGCGCCGGGACCGCGAGGTCGAGGCGGATCTCCGGTCGCGGGTCGGCCGGGGCCCCCGCGGCGACGAGGTCGAGGAACCGCGCGCGGAACGGCTCCCAGCGATCCTCCCGGACCTCGAGGCCGGCGGCGCCGCGGTGCCCGCCGTGGCGCTCCAGGAGATCGCCGCATGCCGCGAGCGTGGCGGCGAGGTCGTATCCCTCGGGGGCGCGGCAGGATGCCCGGAGGACCCCGCCGAGCTCCGCGGCGACGACGGCCGGGCGTCCCGCGTCCTCGGCGAGCCGGGCGGCGACGAGACCGACGACGCCGACGGGCCAGGGCCCCCGGACGACCGTCGCCGGCAGGTCCGGGTCCTGCCCGGCGAGGACGGCCCGGGCCTCGTCGAGGGCGGCCCGCGTGACGTCGCGGCGAGTCGCGTTGGCGCGCTCGAGGGCCGCCGCGGCCGCCGCGGCAGTCGCGGCATCCGCGGCGAGGAGGAGGGCCGCGGCGTCGCCGGCGTCCCCCACCCTGCCGGCCGCGTTCAGGCGCGGGGCGAGGGCGAAGGCGATCGTCTCCAGGGTCGCCGCGGCGGGCTCGACCCCCGCGGCGGAGAGGAGCGCAGCGATCCCCGGCCGGGGGTCGCTCCGGATCCGGGCGAGGCCGAGCCGGGCGATCGAGCGGTTCTCGCCGAGGACGGGGGCGACGTCGGCGACGGTCCCGATCGCGGCGAGGTCGGCAAGGTCGGCCACGGTCTCCGCCGCGGGGGTCCCCGCGAGGCGCTCGAGGAGGAGCGCGGCGACCTTCAGGGCGACGCCGCTCCCGGCGAGGCGGCGGTCCGGGTACGTCGCCCCGGGGCGGTGCGGGTTCACGAGGGCGGCGGCGGCGGGCGCGACGTCGGGCACGCGGTGGTGGTCGGTGATGATGACGTCGATCCCGCGCGCGGTCGCGGCGGCGACCTCGGCCACGCTCGACGAGCCGGTGTCCACCGTGAGGACGAGCGTCCGGCCGTCGGCGGCGGCCGCCTCGACGGCCCGGAGGGAGAGCCCGTGCCCCTCGTCGAGGCGGCTCGGCACGTGGGTCGCGGCATCGAGGCCGAGGTGGCGGAGGGCCGTCGCGAGGATCGCGAGCCCGGTGAGGCCGTCGGCGTCGAAATCCCCCATGACGAGGACCCGTTCACCGCGGTCCCGGGCGCGCCCGACGCGCGCGACGACCGCCGCCGCGTCCGGGAGGAGTGCCGCGTCGTGGATCCCGGCCCCCGGCGGGCCGAAGAACGCCGCGAGCTCGTCGAGGGCGACGCCGCGGCGGGCGAGGACGCGCGCGAGGAGCGTCGAGCCGCCGTGGGCGGCGACCGCCGCCGCGTACGACGCGTCGAGGGGGGCCCGGTCGGGGTAGCGCCAGCGATAGCGCGGAGCCAGCATCCCCGGAGGATCGCACGGGCCGCTCATCCGCGGCTTCATCGGCGTCGCCCGACCCGGCGGGCTCGCCGCGGCCGTCACGCCGTGGCGCGACGGGCCGGGCGCCCGGGCGTGGCGCGCTCCTTGCGCCCGGCGTCCCACTCCTCCCAGATCGTGAGGAGCGGGGCGGCATTGAAGATCGACGAGTACGTGCCGGAGGTGATCCCGATGAGGAGCGCGAGGATGAACGGGCGGATCGAATCCCCGCCGAAGAGGAAGAGCGCGGTGAGGGTGAAGACGACCGTCAGGCTCGTGTTGATCGAGCGGGCGAGGGTCTGGAGGATCGAGTGGTTGACGATCGCCGAGAACCGCTCGCCCGCGTGGCGCGAGCGATTCTCCCGGATCCGGTCGTAGACGACGATCGTGTCGTGGACCGAGAACCCGATGATCGTCAGCATCGCGGTGACGAAGAGGCCGTCCACCTCGAGGCCGAAGAACGTGCCGAGGACCGCGAACGCCCCGACGACGACGATGACGTCGTGGACGAGGGCCGCGAGGGCCGTCATCCCGAACCGGAAGTCCCGGAACCGGAACGTCATCCAGAGGAGGATCCCGATCGACCCGATGATGACGAGGATGATCGCCTGCTGGGTCAGCTCGCCCGAGATGACCGGCCCGATCGTCGTCAGCTGGCGCTGCGATTCGATCGGCCCGAGCGATGCCTCGAGGGCCGTCGCGAGGGTGCCGATCTCGCCCGTGCGGGTCACCGCGCCGTTCGGCGCCGCGGACGCGCTCGGGGCGGGCGTGGCGGTCGTGGCGGAAGGTGCCGGGCTCCCACTCGGGGCGGGGGTCGCGCTCGGGACCGGGCTCCCACTCGGGGCGGGGCTGCCACTCGGGGCGGGGCTGCCGGACGCGGCGGGCGAACCCGAGGCGGCGGGCGAGCCCGTCGGCGCCGGCGCCTCCGTCGCCGTCGGCACGAACCCGATCGGCCTCGTCCGGATGAGGAGGTAGCTGTCCGAGGTCGTCTGGACGATCGAGTCTGCGTAGCCCGCCGTCGCGAGGACGGCCTTCACCTGGTCCGGCGTCACGGCGGTGTCCTTGAAGCGGATCTCCCACTTCGTGCCGCCGGTGTAGTCGATCGAGAACTGGAGCCCGGCCTTCCCGCCGCTGAGCGGGCCGAGGAGGATGAAGAAGAGGCCGGGAACGATGAGGGCGAGCGAGAAGGCGAAGAACCAGTTCCGCTTGCCGATGATGTCACGCACGGGAGCGGGCCTCCCCGCGAAGCGACGGCCGGATGCCCCGGGCGCCCGCGAACTCCTCGTCGGTGAGGCCGTAGAGGCGGGCGCTCCGCGCCCACTCGTTCGGGACGACGAAGCGGAGCATCGTCCGGGTCACCGTGATCGCGGTGAACATCGAGAGGAGGACGCCGATGATGAGGACGAGGGCGAAGCCGCGGATCGTCGACGAGCCGAAGAGGTAGAGGATCGACGCCGTGATGAGGCTCGACACGTTCGAGTCGAGGATCGAGTTCCAGGCCCGGTTGAAGCCGGCCTCCATCGCGGCCGGGAGCGACTTGCCGAGCCGGAGCTCCTCCTTCATCCGCTCGAAGATGAGGATGTTCGCGTCGACCGCCATGCCCACCGAGAGGACGAAGCCCGCGATCCCCGCGAGGGTCAGGGTCACCGGGATGAGCCGGAAGATCGCGAAGACGGCGAGGGCGTAGTAGAGGAGGGCGAGCGTCGCCACGAGCCCGGGAAGCCGGTAGTAGACGAGCATGAAGAGGAAGACGAGGAGGACCGCGATGAGGCCGGCAACGAGGATCCGGTCGAGCGAGAAGCCCGCGAGCGTCGCCCCGATCGTCTGGAAGCTGACCTCCTTGAGCGGGAACGGCAGCGAGCCGTACTGGAGGACCGTGATGAGGTTGTTCATCTCGGTCACCGAGAAGCCCGTGCTGCCGCCGGTGATGATCCCCTCACCACCCGTGATCGCGCTCTGGATGACCGGTGCGGAGACGACATTCCCGTCGAGGACGATCGCGAAGAAGTTGCCGACGTTCGCCTGCGTGTACGTGGCGAAGAGCTTCGCCCCCTCGCTCTTCAGCCGGAAGCCGACGGCGCGGAGCCCGTTCGAGTCCTGGCTCGGGAACGCCTGGTCGACCTGGTCGCCGGAGAAGAGCGGCGTCTCCGGCGTCGGGAGGGGCTGGCCCTGGACGGCCTGATACGTGCCCGGCGAGGTTCCCGTCCCGTACTTGTCGGGCGGGAGCGGGATGAACTCGAGGCGGCCGGTCTGGCCGAGGAGCTTGCGGATCGGGTCGGGGTTGGTCACCCCCGGGAGCTCCACGACGATCCGGTCCACGCCCTGCGTCTGGACCACGGGCTCGACGACGCCGGTCGAGTTCACGCGGTTCTCGACGATCTGCTTGATCGTGCTCATCGCCGCCGCGTCGGGCGACTTGCCGCCGGCGGGAAGGGCCTGGTACTCGACCTGGAGGCCCCCCACGAGATCGAGGCCGAGCTTCGTCTCCACGAGGCGGCTGCTGCCGTCCGGTCCGAGCCCGGGGATCTTCAGGTTGGGCCAGAAGTTGACGACGAGTGCGGCCGCGAACACGGCGAGGATCAGGAGGGGGGTGAATCGACGCATCGGCGGGGGATGCTATCACCCCTGCGCCCCGCGCGTCCGGCGGCGGCGTCCGCGGGCGATCGACGGCGGATCCTCACCCGACCGCCGGCGGGCCGCGCCGCGTCGTCCCCTCCTCAGCCGGCCTCGAGGTGCGCCTTGATCCGCGCCGCGAGCGCGGGCCCGATCCCGGGGACGGCCGCGATCTGCTCGACCGGCGCCTCGCGCACCCGCTTCGCCGATCCGAACGTCCGGAGGAGGGCGCGGCGGCGCGCGGGGCCGACGCCGGGCAAGTCGTCGAAGGCGCTCCGGACCGCCGCCTTCCGGCGCAGGTCGCGGTGGTACATGATCGCGAACCGGTGCGCCTCGTCGCGGATCCGCTGGACGAGGTGGAGGGCCGCCGAGGTCGGCGGGAGGACGACCGGGTCGCCGCGTCCCGGCAGGAAGAGCTCCTCGCGTTCCTTCGCCAGGCCGACGATCGGGATCTCCGCGAGGCCGAGCTCCTCGAGCACGGCGACGTCAGCGGCGAGCTGACCCTTCCCCCCGTCGACGATGACGAGGTCCGGCAGGGCCCAGCGAAGTTCCTCCGCGCTCCCCTCCTCGCCGGACTTCGCCCGGTGCAGGCGCCGCCGGAGCATCTCCGCGTGGCTGGCGAAGTCGTCCTGCCCGGCGACGCCCCGGATCCGGAACCGCCGGTACGCCCCGCTCCGCGGCTTCCCGTCCTCGAAGACGACCATCGACCCGACGGTCTCGCGGCCCTGGATCGTCGAGACGTCGTAGCACTCGATGCGGAAGGGCGGGCCGCCGAGCCCGAGGGCCTCGGCGAGCTGCTCGAGGGCGGCGAGGGCGCGGCCCTCATCGGCGAGCCAGCGCGCCTGTTCGCGGGCGAGGAAGTCGGCCGCGTTCCGGGCCGCGAGGTCGACGAGGCGCCGCTTCTCGCCCCGCGCCGGGACGACGATCCGGGCGCGGCGCCCGCGGCGGGCCGCGAGGAGGCTCTCGAGGTCGTCCGGGTCGGCCGGCCGGAGCGGTGCGAGGACGACCGGGGGCACGCCCGAGGCCCGGCTGTAGTACTGGACGACGAAGCCTCCGAGCGCCTCGGCGTCGCCGACCCCGGCCGGCGCCTCGAGGAGGTAGACGTCCCGCCCGACGAGCTTCCCGTCGCGCACGGCGAAGACCTGGACGGCGGCCTGGGAGCCCGACCGGGCGAGCCCGAGGACATCGAGCTCCGTGCGGGCGAAGGCGGCCATCTTCTGGTCCTCCATCGTCCGCTCGATCGCCTTCACCTTGTCGCGGAGCGCTGCGGCGCGCTCGTACTGCGTGCGCTCCGACGCGGCCTCCATCTCTCGCCGCAGGTCCCGCAGGAGCGCCTCCTGGCGACCCGCGAGGAAGAGCTCGACCTGGGCGATGTCGGCGCGGTAGGCGTCCTTCGAGATCGCCTCGACGCAGGGCCCCTGGCAGCGCCGGATGTGGTAGAGGAGGCACGGCCGGCGGAGGGCCCGCTCGCCCGCGCGGATGTCGAGCGTGCAGGTCCGGAACGGGAAGAGCCGCCGGATGAGGTTCATCGCCTCGTCGACGCTGCTCGCCGACGCATAGGGCCCGAAGTAGCGGGAGCCGTCGCTCACGAGCTTCCGCGTCCGCTCGATCCGGGGGAAGTCCTCGGCGAGGCTGATCCGGATGAAGGGGTAGCTCTTGTCGTCCTTGAGGCGGACGTTGAAGCGCGGCTGGAAGCGCTTCACGAGGTTCGCCTCGAGGAGGAGCGCCTCGGACACCGAGTCCGTGAGCGTGTACTCCACGTCGGCGACGCGATCGATCACCTCGCGGATCCGGTGGACCTCGCCGGGGCCGCTCGTGGCCGCCTGCTTCTGCCAGTAGCTCCGGACGCGCGCCCGGAGGTTCTGGGCCTTGCCGACGTAGACGACGGTCCCCCGCCCGTCGCGCATGAGGTAGACGCCCGGGCGGGTCGGGAGGCCGGCGAGGGTCGCCTCGAGCTGGGGGGTCACCCCCCGATCGTACACGCGCTCGCCCGGGCGGCCCGGGCGGGGCCCCGACCGGGCGGCGGCGCGCTCGCGGGCGCCGGGCCCTGTCCCGCGGGCGGGGTCGACGCGGAACTTCGCGGGCACGGTGTGCCCCCAGCGGGGCACGGTCATCGAGCCGCCGCCGAGCGGCGGCAGGAAGGCGACCGCCGGGCTCGCCGCCGGCCCGGAGCGGCCCGTGCGGCGGCGCACCGGGACGCGCGGACGCGGACGAGGACGTGCCACGTGCGGGCGGGCCGCCGGCCCGGAGGCCGGCGGCCCGCTGCTCGCGGTGGGGTTGGGGCGTCGCGGCCCCGGCCCTACTTCAGGGACGCGATGACGAAGCGCGCGTCGGCGATGAGGATCGTCGCCGCGCCCTTCTGGATGGATTTGCCGCTCTGGGCCTGCACGAGGTGGATGAACGCATTCAGCTGGTTGATCGCGAGCCTCGGCATCCCGACGTTGATCGCCGCCTGGGCCAGGAACAGCCGCGCGAGCAGGGCCGTCCGGATCCCAGGGTTCGTGATCTTGTGCTCGGCGTAGAAGCGGTACACGAGCGTCTTGATGCTGTTCACCGTCGCCTTGACGCTGAACGTGACGGAGGCGCTCGCTGCATTGCCTGCCCGGTCGACCGCGGCGACCGTGAGGGTGTGGCTGCCGAGCGCGAGCGTGACGAGATCGATGACCTGGCCGTCCACGACGCTGGTGCCGTCGAGGTCGCCCGTGACGCTGAGCAGGCCGGCCGCGCCGACGTCCTCCGCGCCGAAGTCGAGGGTGAGGCTCGCGCTGTGGAGGTAGGACGTCGCCGTCGGCGAGCTGATCGTGATGACCGGCGGGTCGACGTCGTAGATGAACTGGAGGCGTCCCTCGATCGCCGGCGACACCGTGCCCATCGCCTTGACGTAGTCGATGACCGCGTCGCGGACGTAGTACTGCGTGTCGTTGACGATCTGGTCGAGCGGCCAGAGGCTCACGCCGCCGTCATTGAAGTTGCAGGAGCCGGCCGCCAGGTAGTTGACCGTGGAGACCTTGTAGTACGTCGATGCGTCACTGAAGTCGACGAGGTTGGCGCCGATCTTCAGCGAGACGACGTAGCTCTTCGTCGGGTCGTACGCCGCCGGGTACAGGTCGTTGTACGTGATCTGGCCGACGGCGCTCGTGTCGAGCATGCAGGTCGTGTAGCGCGAGTAGCCGCCGTAGCCCGGCACGTACTTGTAGAAGTAGTAGTTGCGATAGGCCCGCTCGAGGACCTTCTTGAGCTGCGGCCCGTTCATCCTCAGGACGACGAGCGAGTTCTCGTACGGCATGAGCGTGAACATGTCGGCCACCTTCAGGGTGACCGGGTACGGGCCAGAGGTCGCGATCGCCTTGTTCGTCATCGCACCGGACAGGTGGACGTCCGGGGTGATGCCGTTCTTGTTCAGCTCGAAGATCGCAGCGTCGGCCTGCAGGTTGGCCGCGTTCGTCTCCTGGGTGAAGGCCTCCAGGGCGTCGATCGGGACGGTCGTCTGGCCGAGGACCGTGTTGTTGTACGTCGAAAGCGCGGCCACGTACGGGTCGACGATCGCCTTGACCGCCGGATCCTCGGGCGTCGACGACGTGACCGAGAGGTACTTCCCGGCGCGGCTGACGAGCTCGTAGCCCCCGCCGGCCTTCGCGCGGAAGCCAAGGACGACCTCGCCGAGGGTGTTGTTGTAGCGGTAGGCCTGGGTCACGAGGACCGGGGTGCTGGCCGGTCCGCCGATGATCGTGGGCAGGAACTTGTAGGCCCCGGACCCGGTGGCCGGGTTCGTGTGGCTGTGGGACCCGATGATCGCGTCGAGCCCGCTGACGGTCATCGCCATGTTCGTGTCGACGTTCTTGTCGACCTCGACGCTCTTCGGGTCCTCGGTGAAGCCGATGTGCGTGAGGGCGACGACGGCGTCGTTCGTGGGGCGGAGGGCGGTCGCCAGCTGCTGTGCCTTGGCGAGCGGGTCGCCGAACGTCAGCCCGAGGATGTTGCTCGGGAGTTCGTAGTTGGGGACCCGGTGGTTCGTGATCCCGAGGATCGCGACCTTGATCCCCTCCGGGCCGACCGTCTTCTCGATGTACGGCCGGACGCCGGCGCCGCCATTGGCAGCCGCGAGGCCGTACCGGCCGTCGTCCGCCACGTTCGCACCGAGGATCGGGAACGTCGCCTGGGCGAGGACCGCCTGGAAGATGATGTTCCCGAAGTTGAACTCGTGGTTGCCGAGGTCCATGGCGTCGTAGCCCATGGCGTTGAAGGCGGCGATGAGCGGCTGCACCTGGAGCGGCGGGGCGAGCGGGGTCCCGTCGGCGGCGTAGCCCAGGGGGGCCGACTTGAAGTAGTACGACATCGCGTCGCCCTGGATGTTGTCGCCACCGCTCAGCAGGAGCGTCCGGGCCGGGTTGTGGGCCCGCTCCTGCTTGATGAGCGTCGCCAGCTGGGTGTAGCCGACGTACGTCCCCTTTGCCAGGTTCCCGTGCGAGTCGTTGTGGTGGAGGATCGTGACCGGGGCGATGCTGCCGCCGGCGTCGGTCCCGTCACGCGTGATCCGGCCGTCGAGCATGCCGTCGCCGTTCGGGCCCTTGTATGGGTTGGCCGCCGTGTAGGTGGCGCTCACGTACGCGTTGACAGCGTCGAGCATGTCGCCCCAGTACGTGATGTTCGCCAGGTACTTGAAGGGCAGGTAGCCATCCTGGCCGGCCGGGGCGAGGAACTCGTTCGTGCCGACCTTGTACGTCCGGGCCACGTCGAGCGGCTGCCAGCTGCTGCTGCCCTTGTCCCACACCTCGGCGTCGTAGGCTCCCCAGGCCCACGGCTGCGGTCCGGGCAGGGCGTCGCTGTAGCGATAGAACTTGAACCGGATCCCGGAGGGCTGGATCGCACCCTTGAACAGCGTCGCGCTCTGGTTGAGCAGCTCGAGCACCTGGGCGCCGGTCATCGTTCCGACCGCCGTCGCGTTGCCGAACGGCAGGATCGAGAACATCTGGCCGTAGTTGAGGAGCATCGGGCCGTGCGCCCAGACGCCCGGCTGGCAATCGGCCGGGGCGCCGCTCCACAGGTACTGCCCGGGGTTCAGCGGGTCGGGGGCGTCGCACCAGTCGGCCCGGATCCCGCCGGCGTTGTTCAAGAAGAGGTCGACGTCGTTGGCCGCGATTGCGTCGCCGTTGAGGGCGCCGTAGATCGCGTCGTCGACGAAGTCCCCCATCATGCTGTCGCCGTTGTAGTTCCGGAGCAGGTCGCTCTGGACGTAGCCGACCGGCTGGTTGATGAGGGCCTGGTACGCGGGATCGGATGCGAAGCCCGTGACGAGCGCGCTGATCGCGGGGTCCTCGGCGGCGGACGTGGCGATCGCGTTCGTCTTCCAGGCGACGGTCGTCGCGCCGGTGCCGGGGTCGAACGTGACGTCGGCCTGGCCCAGCTGGCGCCCGCTGTAGTAGGCCTGGGCGATCGTCGTCGGGCCGAGGACCGTCGGGCCGCTCGAGGCCATGTTCGTGTGGCTGTGGCCGCCGATGATGAGGTTCGCAGGCTTGCCCGCTGCGGTGAGCTTCGTCGCGAGCGTCTTGTCGCCGTAGACCGGCATGCCGTAGCCGTAGCCGCCGTCGTTGAAGCCGAGGTGGCTGAGGACGACGACGACGTCGGCGCCGGCCGTCTTCATCGCGTCGTAGTAGTGGAGGATGGAGTCGGCCGGGTCCTTGAAGCAGATCCCGGCGGTCGCCGACGCGATCGTGATCGTGGGCGTCTCCTGCGTCGTGACCCCGATGAAGGCGACGTCGACCGTGTCGGGCGCGGTGCCGACGGTCCTGATCGCCCAGGGAGCTGACACGAACGACGGCGCGGTCCAGCCCGCGGTCGCGCAGTTGCCCGTGTCGTTCACGACGATGTTCGCGGAGACGTGCGGGAACGTCGACTGGGCGACTCGGTCGCCGAGGACCGTCTGGCCCCAGTCGAACTCGTGGTTCCCGTACGTCGCGACGTCGTACTGCATCGCGTTGAACGTCGCGATCGTCGGCGCGCCCTTCTGGAGGTTCGAGAGCAGGGAGCCCTGCATCTCGTCGCCGGCGTCGACGAGGAGGACGTTCGCCGCGCCCTTCGCACCGCGGACGTCGTTCGCGACCTTTGCCACCCGGGCCATCCCGGGGTTGCTGCCCGATGGTTCGAGCTGGCCGTGGAAGTCGTTCGTATGCAGGATCGTGAAGCCGATGGGTCCGGCCGCGCGAGCTCCTGCGGGGGCCGCGCCGAGCGACGCGAGCAACGCCACCACGGTCAGCAGGAGGAGTGGACGGGAACGCCTCACTGGGGGCACCTCCGACGCGAGGGCACGCGCGGGGACGCAGCCGATCCGCTCCCTCTCAAGCGGATCGCACGCGAAGGTGGCCCGAACGTAGTGCCGCCCGTTCGGCCGCTGCCACGGCCGAACGGCCCGTTTGTGGACGGGCGTCGCATGCGGCCGCCGCGAGCGCGAGGACGCGGTGCGTCGGGGCACCGTCGCGCCCCGCGAAGCGGCGGTGCAGCGGCAGCGAAGCGGCCGAGGCCAGACTCCCGGCGTGCCCATCGACGGCTCCCCCGCCCTGCCGCCCGCCGTCGCCGAGCGGCTCGCCCGGCTCGCCCCGGACCAGCGCGCGGCGGCGACGGCGAGGCCCGGGCCGGTCCTCTGCATCGCCCCGGCGGGGAGCGGCAAGACGACGACCCTCGTGGCCCGCGTGGCGTGGCTCGTCGCGACGGGCGCGGACCCCGCGACGATCGCGGCGATCACGTTCAACGCGCGGGCGGCGGAGGAGCTCCGCGAGCGCCTCGGCCCCGCGCTCGCGCCGCTGGCGGACGGGACGGGCGACGTGCCCGCTGCCGGGGTGCGCGTCCGGACGTTCCATGCCCTCGGCCTCGAGATCCTCCGCGACGCCGGCCGGCCCCCGTCCGTCACGTCGCGCGACGCCGTCCTCCGCGTCGTCGCGCCGGCGGCCGACGCCGCCACCCGCCGCCGCCTCGATGACGCGTTCTCCCGCCTCAAGCTCGACCTCGGCGTCACGGCGGCGGACGTCGCCTCCGATCCCGCGCCGGGGCCCCTGGCGCGCCTGTTCCTCGCCTACGAGCGGGCGCTCGGTGAGGCCGGTGCCTGCGACTTCGACGACCTCGTCGCGGGCACGCTCCGGGCCCTCGAGGTGGATCCCGGGCTCCTCGCCCGCTGGCGCGCCCGCTGTGCCCACCTCCTCGTCGACGAGGTCCAGGACGTCGACCGGAGCCAGCTCCGCCTCGCCCTCCTCCTCGCCGCGCCGGCGAACCGGGTCTTCCTCGTCGGCGACGACGACCAGAGCATCTACGGCTGGCGGCTCGCGGACGTGCGGCGCGTCCTCTCCCTCGCGGACGCCCTTCCCGGCCTCCGGCGGGTCGACCTCGCGGTGAACTACCGCTGCCCGGCGCCCGTCCTCGCCCGCGCGGTCCGGCTCGTCGAGCACAACGCCGAGCGCTTCGCGAAGGCGATCCGCCCCGGGCCGGCCGCGGTCGGCAGGCTCGTCCTCGCCCCGGTCGGTCCGGAGCCCGAGGGCCTCCTCCGGCGGCTCACCGCCGCGTGGCCGGCCGACGGCGGGTCGCGCGCCGTGCTCGCCCGCACGCGCCGGGAGCTGCTGCCGTTCGCCGGGGAGGCGCTCGCGCTCGGGATCCCGTTCCGCGGCGACGGGGTCGTGCTGCCCGTGGACGACCCGCGGATCGACGAGATCGTGGCCCGGGCGGGGCTCGATCCGCGCCCGCTCCCGCTCGCCGCCCGGCTCGCGACGCTCCCCGGAGACGGCGCGCCGGCCGGCACGGCGCCGGCCGCGGGCTCCACGGTGCGCGCGATCGCCCCGACCCGTGCAGGCGCCGGGCCCGCCCCGCAGGACGACCCCGAGCCCCCGTGGACGCCCCGCGAGCTCCGGGCGGCGCTCGTCGGCTGGGCGGCCCGCCTGCCGCCCGGCGCGGACCTGCGGGCCGCGATCGCGGACGCCCGGGCGCGTCTCGCGGAGCTCCGCCGCCCGGGGGCCGCGCTCACCCTCGCCACGGCGCACGCGACGAAGGGGCTCGAATGGGACCACGTCGCGGTCGTCGGGATGACGGAAGGGCGCTTCCCGAGCGCCCGCAGCCTTGCCGAGGCCGGGGACTCGTCGCGCGCCCTGGAGGAAGAACGCCGCCTCGCGTACGTCGCCTGGACCCGTGCCCGACGGAGCCTCACCCTCGTCTACGACCCGGAGGCTCCCTCGCCCTTCCTGCGCGAGGCGTTCGACCCGGACGAGCTCGGCAGGGCATCGCGAGCGCCCTGACGAGCGCGCCGACCTGGTGCCCTTCGGCCCTCCCGCCGAGCCGTCTGGCACTGGTCCCGTCCACGTCGCACCCCAGACCATCCCCGCCCGACACGATCACTGTGCGGAGGAGACGAGTGCGCCCGATCCATCGGACAGCGGCATTCGTCGCCGCGACGCAGCGCCACCGGGAGCCGTTGAGCAACTCCGCGCGCTCCGCGGCCGCCTGATGCGACTGCGCCGGCCGGCGATCGTTCTCGCCCTGCTGGGCGGGGCGATCGCCGGCTGCGCGCCGGGATCGGCGCCGCCTTCCACCTCAGCGACGGGAACGCCGAGCCCCTCGTCGGCCCTGCCAACCGCGGCACCGACCCGCCCCGGTCGTCGCTGCGCCGTCTCCCTGGATCGCCCCCTACCCCATCGTGCGGCTCGCCGGCGATGCCGTCCGGACGGTCGATCTCCCCGAAGGGTTCTCGATCCACCGTTCCTCCGCGAGCGGCTCGCGGGTGGTCTTCGACCAGACCGGCTACGGCAGCGACGACCCGGCGGCCGGGCGGTCGATCTTCTACGCCGACCTGAGCACGGAGACGCTGCGTCCCCTCGTGACCGCCGAACACGGCGATGCCGCCTGGACGCCGGTCATCTCGGGGGACGATGTGGCCTGGGTGGAATGGCGGTACGCCGACAGCGTCAACTCCAGGGGCGACCTGTCCTGGCGGATCAGGACCGTGCGCCTGCCGGACGGGGAGCCGCATACGATCGCGAGCGGCCTGAACCGACGCCTCGAGGGCGGCCAGGGCGTACCCCCGGCGCTTTCGATCGATGGCGGCCAGCTCGCCTACACGATCGAGAGCCCCACCCCGTCCAGCCCCCTCGGCTGGAAGGTGATCGTCCGCGA
>JAJZRQ010000126.1 GCA_021802585.1 Chloroflexota bacterium | reverse complement strand
GGCGGGCGGGACGCGCTCCCCGGGGGGCTCTCCTGATGCCGATCACCCTTCCCTTCCGGCCGCGCCGGGAGAGCTACCCGCCGGACATGTGGACGCAGTGCCCGGGCTGCAGCGAGATGCTGTTCAACAAGCACCTCGACAAGGCGCTCCGCGTCTGCCCGTCCTGCGGCCACCACTTCCGGATCTCCGCCCCGACCCGGCTGGCCCAGCTCGTTGACCCGGGGAGCTTCCGGGAGCGCGACGCCGGCCTCGTCTCCCGCGACCCCCTCGGCTTCGTCGACGGGAAGCCGTACCCCGACCGGATCACCGGGGCCCAGACGGCGACCGGGCGGAAGGACGCCGCGATGTGGGGCTTCGCACGGTTCGGCGGCCGGCGGGTCGCGATCTGCGCCCTCGACTTCACGTTCATGGGCGGGTCGATGGGCTCGGTCGTCGGCGAGAAGGTGACCCGTGCCGCCGAGGGGGCGCTCGCCGAGGGCGTCCCGCTCGTCGTCGTGAGCGCCTCCGGCGGGGCCCGGATGCAGGAGGGCACGCTCGCCCTCATGCAGCTCGTGAAGACGGTCGCCGCGCTCGGCGCCCTGCGGGAGGCCGGCCTGCCATACATCTCCGTCCTCGCCGACCCGACGACGGGCGGGGTCTTCGCCTCGTTCGCCGCCCTCGGCGACGTGAACGTCGCCGAGCCGAACGCCCTCATCGGCTTCGCCGGGGCCCGGGTCTCGGCCGGCACGATCGCCGAGGAGCTCCCGCCGGGGTTCCAGCGGGCCGAGTTCCTCCTCGAGCACGGCTTCGTCGACCGGATCGTCCCCCGCTCCGAGCTCCGCGACGAGCTCGTCGGGCTCCTCGACGTGCTCGCGCCGCCGGCGCCCGCCGACGGCGGCGCAGGGAGCGTGCGCCGTGGTTGACCGGCTCCTCGGGCGGAGCCGCGACCGCGAGGCCGCGACCCCCGCTCCCGCACTCCCGGCCGCCCCCCGCGACGCGATGTGGGCGCGCGTCCTCCTCGCCCGGAACCCCCGCCGCCCGCACACCCTCGAGCTCGTCGCCGGGATCGCGGACCGCTTCACGGAGCTCCACGGCGACCGCCTCTTCGGCGACGACGGGGCGATCGTCGGCGGCCTCGCCCGGATCGACGGGCGACGGGTCGTCGTCGTCGGCCACCAGAAGGGCGCCGACACCGACGAGAACATCCGCCGGAACTTCGGGATGGGCAAGCCGGAGGGCTTCCGGAAGGCGATCCGCCTCTTCGAGCTCGCCGACCGGTTCGGGATCCCCGTCGTCACGTTCGTGGACACGCCGGGGGCGTACCCCGGGGCGGAGGCCGAGGAACGCGGCATCGCCGACGCGATCGCGAACGCGATCCTCGTGATGTGCCGGATCCGGGTCCCCGTCGTCGTCCTCATCACCGGCGAGGGCGGCTCGGGCGGCGCCCTCGCGATCGCCGCCGGCGACGTCGTCGTGGCCCTCGAGAATGCGGTCTACTCGGTGATCAGCCCCGAGGGCTGCGCGGCGATCCTCTGGCGGACGAGCGACCGGGCGCCCGACGCCGCCCTCGCGATGCGGATGTCGGCGGCCGACCAGCTCGAGCTCGGCGTCGTCGACTTCGTCGTCGACGAGCCCGGGCAGGGGGCCCACGTCGACCCGGCGGAGACGGCGCGCCGCCTCCGGGCGGTCATCGTCGAGCAGCTCGACCGGCTCGCGGCGCTTCCCGTCGACGAGCTCCTCGCGGCGCGCCACCGGCGCTACCGGGACTTCGGGGCGTTCGACGACCTCGGCGAGCCGGAGGTGGCGGAGCCCGCCGAGCGGGGCGGCCTCGCGGACCGCCTGCGGCGGGCCCTCGAGCCGGTGGGGAAGACGCTCGGCGGCCTGGGGGCGCGGGACGGACGCGAGGGCCGCGACGAGCCGCCGGCGAGAGAGGAGGTCTGACGGGTGCCGGATCACGACGCCGCCGCGAGCCGCGCGGCCGAGGCGACCGCCCGGGGTCGCGACGAGCGCACGCCGGCGGAGCGCCGGGCGGACCACGCCTCGATCGACCGGCTCGCCGACGAGCTCCTCCCCGCGCTCGTCGCGAAGCTCGGGGCGAGCGGCCTCGGCGAGCTCGACGTCCGCGAGGGGGGATGGCGCGTCCGCCTCCGCATGCCCGCCGAGGGCCGCGGCGCCCGCCGGACCCCGGCGTCGCGCGGCCCCGGCTCCGCGACCGCCCGCCCGGAGCCGTCCGCCGCGGCCGCCGCCCGGGCAGACGGCTCCGCCGCGGCTGGCACGGGCTCCGCCGCGACCGCCCCGGGGGCCCCGGGATCCCCGGCCGACGCACCGTCCCGCGCCGTGGCGACCTCCCCGGCGGTCGGCTACTACCGGCCGCGCCCCGATCTCGCCGCGGGGGCCCGGGTGCGCGCCGGCGATCGCCTGGGAGCCGTCGACGTGCTCGGCGTGCCGGTGGAGCTCGTGGCCCCGGCCGACGGCCTCGTCGGCGCGTCCCTCGTCGAGCCGGGGGACCCCGTGGAGTACGGCCAGGAGGTCGTCGAGATCGAGCTGCTCGGCGGTCCGGCAGCCCGTGGGGAGGCAGGCTGATGGTCGAGCGCGTCCTCATCGCGAACCGCGGCGAGATCGCCCTGCGGATCCTCCGCGCCTGCCGGACGATGGGGATCGGCGCCGTCCTCGCCTACAGCGAGGCTGACCGCGACTCCCTCGCCGCGCGGCTCGCCGACGAGGCGATCTGCATCGGGCCGCCCGACGCGCGGCGGAGCTACCTCTCGGCCTCCGCGCTCATCTCGGCGGCGATCGTCACGGGCTGCGACGCGATCCACCCCGGCTACGGCTTCCTCTCCGAGGACGCCGGCTTCGCCGAGGCGGTCGCCGCCCACGGCCTGACGTTCGTCGGGCCGCCCGCCGACGTCCTCGAGCGGTTCGCCAGCAAGGAAGGGACGCGGCGCCTCCTCGCCGAGCACGGCCTGCCGACGATCCCCGGCTCCGACGGGATGCTCCGCGACGACGACCACGCCCTTGCCGAGGCGGAGCGGATCGGCTACCCGGTCCTCGTGAAGCCTTCGGCCGGGGGCGGCGGGAAGGGGATGCGGATGGTCCGCACGCCGCGCGAGCTCCAGGCCGCCCTCCAGGTCTGCCGGTCCGAGGCCCGCGCCGCGTTCGGCGACGACTCGCTCTACCTCGAGCGGTGGCTGGAGGACAACCGCCACGTCGAGGTCCAGGTGGCGGTCGACCGCTACGGCCACGGCGTGCACCTCGGGGAGCGCGACTGCTCCGTCCAGCGACGCCACCAGAAGCTCATCGAGGAGGCGCCGACGCCGGCCCTCCCGGAGGCCGCCCGGGTCGAGCTCGCGGAGCGGGCCATCCGGGCGGTCGTCGCGGCGGGGTACGAGAACCTGGGGACCCTGGAGTTCCTCGTCGACCGCGACCGGAACTTCTACTTCATCGAGATCAACTGCCGGATCCAGGTGGAGCACCCGGTGACGGAGATGCTCACGGGGATCGACATGGTCGCGACCCAGCTGCGGATCGCCTCCGGCGAGCCGCTCGGATTCGACCAGGCCGACGTCGCCCTCCGGGGCCACGCGATCGAGTTCCGGATCAACGCCGAGGACGCGGCCCACGACTTCCGGCCGCAGGCCGGCACGGTGGAGCGCCACCACGCCCCGGGCGGGATCGGCGTCCGCCTCGACTCGCACCTCTACGACGGCTACGAGGTGCCCCCGTACTACGACTCGCTCCTCGGCAAGCTCGTCGTCTGGGGGCCCGACCGGGCCACGGCGATCGCCCGCGGCCGGGCCGCCCTCGACGAGCTCGTCGTCGAGGGGATCATCACGAACCAGGCGTTCCACCGGGCGATGCTCGACAACCCCGCGTTCGTCGAAGGGCGGGTCACGACGAACCTCGTGGACCGCGTCGGCGGGGCGGCGTTCCTCGCCCCGCGCACGTGAGCGG
>JAJZRQ010000125.1 GCA_021802585.1 Chloroflexota bacterium | reverse complement strand
TCAGTCGATCGTGATCGTGACGCCCGAGCCGTCCTCGTCGGCGACGTCGACGACCGGCCCGCGGACGCCGGACCGCAGCGCCTCGCGGATCCGGTCGACATAGTCGGCCGGGATCCCCGGCACCGCCCCCGCGAGCTCGGCGAGGATGCCGGGCAGCTGGAGGTCGACGACGATGCGGCCGCCGTCGCGGACGAGGACCCGGAGCCTCCGCGGGGGACCGGGCGGCGTCGGCGGCCGCGGGGGCTCGGGCGGGTGGCCCCCGCGGAGCGCGTCGCGGACGGACTCCCCCGCGTCGCGCACGGCACGGCCGGCCGCACGGGCGTGGTCGGCGGCGGCACGGGCTCGCGCGGTCGCCGTCCTGGCGGATGCGAGGGCGTCGATGATCGGAGCCGCGTCCTCGGGGCTCAGGCGGCCCTCGGCGACGAGGCGGAGGACGTCGTCGAGTGGGTCATGCATCGCGGGCGTCCTCCGCCGCCGGGGCAGCGGTCGCCGGCCCGGGGGGCGGTGCGACGACCGGCGGCTCCACGTCCGGCCCGCCGGCCCCCGGCGCCCCGCCGAGGCGCCGCTCGGCCTCGGCCACGTCGATCTCGCCGCGCGCGAGTGCCTCGAGCACGGCGAGCGTGGCCGCGTCCCCGTCGGGCGCGGGCGCGGCCTCGGTCACGGGCGGAGGGGCATCTCCCGTCCAGCCCTCCCGCAGCTCGACGTCGCCCGACATCGTCCGGACCGCGAGCCGGGCGGCACCGTCGCCGATGACGAGCGGGCGCCGGCGGCCGTCACCCTCGCGACGGTCGGGGTGGGTGCAGTCGATGCTGCCGGAGACCGTCTTCATCTCGAGCGTCAGGCCGGCGGCGACGGCGAGCTCGACGTCGCCCGACACCGTCGTGATCGCGTGCCACCCACCGGGCGCGAAGGCTCCGGCGAGCTCCGCGTCGCCGCTGATCGTCTCGATCGCCACCCGGTCGAAGCGCGGCGCCCGGGCGCGGACGTCGCCGGAGACGGAGCGGACCTCGAGGGCGAGCGGCCCGACCCCCTCGATCGACACCTCTCCCGAGGCGACACTGGCCGCGATCCGGCCGGCCGCCCGCTTGACGGAGACGTCGCCACTCGCCGTCCGGAGCGCGACGTCGCCGCAAACGTCGCGGACCGCGACGTCGCCGGACGCGGAATGGACCTCGACGCGCGCGTCGCGGGGGACGTCGACCTCGAGCGTGCCGGCGACGTGGACGCCGAAGCCGCGGGCTCCCACCCGGACGCCGAGGAAGACGCCCCGCGGCGCCCCGGCGGCGCGGATCGTGAAGCGCCCGGGCTCCGCGACGGTCTCGATGCCGGCGCCGTCGGCCGGGGCCACGACCCGCGCCTCGGTGCCGTCGACGCCGCGGATGCGGACGTCGTCCGCCTCGACCACGACGACCACGACGCCTCCGGGGCCGATGTCGTGGGCGCGCGGCCCGCGGTCGCCAGCCCGGCTCTCGCTCTCGGCGGCCATCGTCAGCCCCCCAGGACCCGCAGCTCGGCGGCCGCGGTGGTGGCGTCGATCTCGCGGCGGGCGAGCCGCTCGAGCACGGCGCGCCGGGCGGCGGACGCGTCCGCGACCGACCCGGCGGCATCGGCCGGGGCCGACGACGGGCCCGCCTCCTCGCCGGAGCCGCCCTCCCCGTCGCCGAGGCCGAGCGCCCGGAGCAGGGCGTCGACGCGGGCGCGGACGGTCGGGTAGCTGATCCCGAGCTCGCGCTCCATCTCCTTCAGGTTGCCCCGGGAGCGGAGGAAGCTCTCGAGGAGCGCGTACTGGTCGCGCTGCAGGCGGGCGAAGCGGCCGACGTTGAAGTCGCCCTCGAGGGTGGTCCCGCAGCTCCGGCAGTGGAGGCGGGTGACGGCCAGCTCGCCGCTGCAGATCGGGCAGGTGGCGATCGCGTCGTGCGGCATCACGCCCGCTCCCGCCGCGCCGGCCGCTCCGGCCGATAGGCGCCGGCGGCCCGTCGGCGGTCGCCCGCCGTGCGGGGGTCGCCGGCCAGCTCGCGCCGGATCTCATGGCTCCCCAGGCGGGGGAAGAGGATGCGGTACTCGTACATCGTGGTCGCCCCCTCGGGTCGGTCGAATGGCATGCGTGATGGATCGATGATGAACCTCCATTGCATGATTGTCAAGTCGTATTGCTAGATCGTGATTGCCAGCTGCCAATCATGATCTACGGCTCGTTCTCGCCGGGACCGCGCTCGCGCCCCCGGCCTCCCTGCCGCGAACGGGCAGCGCCCGCGGCAACGGGCCCGCCATCCCGGCCGCCCGCGCCACGAAGGGGCTGGGACCGCCCGCGCGCGAGCGGTAGCATCCGGGCATGCCCGCGAACCGGCTCGCCGGCGAGACGAGCCCGTACCTCCTCCAGCACGCCCACAACCCGGTCGACTGGTACCCCTGGGGGCGCGAGGCGCTGGAGCGCGCCCGGGAGCTCGACCGCCCGATCTTCCTCTCGATCGGCTACGCGGCCTGCCACTGGTGCCACGTCATGGAGCGCGAGTCGTTCGAGGACCTGGCGACGGCCGCCTTCCTCAACGCGCACTTCGTGGCGGTCAAGGTCGACCGCGAGGAGCGGCCCGACCTCGACGCCGTGTACATGGCGGCCGTCCAGGCGCTGACGGGCTCGGGCGGCTGGCCGATGTCCGTGTTCCTCACCCCGGACGGGCGGCCGTTCCACGGCGGCACGTACTTCCCGGGCGCCCGGCGCCACGGCCGGCCGTCGTTCCGGGACGTCCTCGCCGGGGTCACGGACGCCTGGCAGGGGCGGCGGCCCGAGGTCGAGGCGGCGGCGGCGGCCCTCGCCACCCGCGTCGCGCGGCCGCTCAGGCTCCCCGACGACCCGGCGCCTCCCGACGCGGCGCTCCTCGACGCCGCGGTTGCCCGTCTCGAGGCGGAGGCGGACGCCCTGAACGGGGGATGGGGGAGGGCCCCCAAGTTCCCTCAGCCGCTGGCGATCGACTTCCTCCTCCGCCGCGGGGCCGCCGGCGACGGCCGCGCCCCCGCCGCCGCCCTCCGGGCCCTCGAGCGGATGGCGGCGGGCGGGATTCACGACCAGCTCGGCGGCGGCTTTTCGCGGTACGCGACGGACGGGGCCTGGCTGGTGCCCCACTTCGAGAAGATGCTCTCCGACAACGCCCTCCTCGCGCGCGCGTACCTCCACGCGTGGGCCGAGACGGGCGACGCGGCGCACCTCGCGACGGCGACGGGCGTCCTCGACTTCGTGACCCGCGAGATGACGCTGCCCGACGGCCTCTTCGCGACGAGCCTCGACGCGGACAGCGGGGGCGAGGAGGGCGCGGCGTACACGTGGACCGCGGCGGGTGTCCGCGCGGCGCTCGAGGGTGCCGGGCTGGCCGACGCCTGGCCGCTCGTCGCCGCGGCGTACGACGTGACGGAGCGCGGGAACTGGGAAGGTCGGGTCATCCTCCGCCGGGTCGCCGACGATGCCGCCCTCGCCGCGCGCCACGGCCTTCCGACCGGCGAGGTCGCGGCGACCCTCGCCGCGGCCCGCGCCGCGCTCCTCGCCGCGCGGGCCCGGCGGCCCCGGCCAGCCCGCGACGACAAGGCGCTCGCGGGCTGGAACGGACTGATGATCGCCGCCTTCGCGGATGCGGCCGGGCTCCTCTCCCGCGACGGCGACCCGGGGCCGGCGACGGCCGCCGCCCGCTACCGGGCGCTCGCGGAGCGCGCCGTGGGTCGGCTCGTCGAGGTCCTCCGGGCCCCGGACGGCCGCTTCTTCCGCTCCTGGAAGGACGGCCGGGCGCGCCACGCCGGCACGCTCGAGGACCAGGCGTGTGCGGCCCATGGGCTCCTCGCCGTCTACGAGGCGACGGCGGACGAGCGGTGGTTCGAGGCCGCACGCGGGACGGTCGAGGCGATCCTCGCCCACTTCGCCGAGCCCGACGGCGGCTTCGCGGACACGGCCGACGACGCCGAGGTCCTCGTGGCGCGGCCG
>JAJZRQ010000124.1 GCA_021802585.1 Chloroflexota bacterium | reverse complement strand
CCCCCGCGAGGTCGCCCAGGCCGAGGAGCGATGCCTCGAGGCCGCTGAGCACCTTCGACGGGAAGCCGGGTCCGCTCGGCTGGTCCACGGCCGCGAAAGCGTCCGGGCCGAACGTCGGCCAGGGCCATGGGCGGGGCGCCCTGGCGCCGGGGGCTCCCGCCTCCAGGATCGACGCCCGGAACCGGTCGGGCACGAAGAGCCCGACGTCCGTCGCGGCCCCCTTCGCGATCTCCCGGTCGAAGTCGCGAAGGCGCTCGGCGAGGTCGGCCATCGCCGCGAGGGTCGCGGCGTCCGGGCCCTGCCCGGCCGCGCCATCGGCCGCGAGCCCGAGCGCGTAGACGCTCACCTGCTTCCGCACCCCTCCCGCGTCGATCGTGAAGACCGCCGTCGGGGCGTCGGCCACCTGGGGGTTCTCGTACCGTGGCTTCGCCTCGCGCAGGCCGCCCGGCCCCAGCGCGCCGGCGAGGAGCGCCTGCGCCTGGGTCTCGGTCATCCGCGCGACGTGGAGCGGGGCGAACCGCGTGGGCTCCCCCGGCTTCTGCTCGGGGAACGGCGCCGACGCCGAGCGGAAGATGACCGTCCCGTCCCCGTACAGCGAGAAGTACGGCACCTGGAGCATCGCGAACGCCAGGGCAACGAAGCCGCCGCCCTCCTCGAACCGGAGAACGACCTGCGTCGTCCCGGTCGGGTGGTCGATCGCCCCGGATCCGACGCCGGCCGCGGAGGCGCCCGGGGTGCCGCTCGCCGATGGCGCCGGGGAGGCGCCGGGGGAGCATGCGGCGAGGAGGACAGCGGACGCGAGGCCCGCGACGGCAAGGCGAGGGACGATCGTCTTCCACATGACACACGAGACGGCGGAGGCGACCTCGCGGTTCCGCTCGCCGCCCGTTGTGCCGGGCGAGCCCGTCGGGTATCGTCCGCGCCATTCGTTGCGACTCGGTTGCGCGGGGAGAGCCGGAGCGGCCGTCGCCGCGGCCCACGGGAGGCCAGAGGGTGGAAGGTCCGGGCACGTACGAGGACCGGGAGCTCACCTGTCGCGACTGCGGAATGCCGTTCGCGTTCACGGCGGGCGAGCAGTTGTTCTATGCCAGCAAGGGGCTTCTCAACGTCCCCCAGCGGTGCCCCGGCTGCCGGGCGGCCGCGAAGCGAGCGCGCGCCGCGGGCGGCCCCCGCGAGCTCCACGCCGCGGTCTGCCACGCGTGCGGCGGACAGGCCATCGTTCCCTTCGCGCCGCGCCCCGACAAGCCGGTCTACTGCTCGTCCTGCTTCGAGCGCGTCAGGCCGTCGGCGCCGCTGCCCTCGGCCTGAGGATGCGCCGTCACCACGCCCGCTCGACCGGGGCCCTCGCCTAGACTTCCGGCGGACGGCCGGCGCGTGCGGGCCAGCTCGGAGGGCATGGAGTGGGCGTCATCATCATCCGTGAGATGGTCGGGACGAGCCCCACGTCGTGGAGCGACGCGGCCCGGCAGGCGGTCGCGACCGCGTCGCGCACGGTCCGCAACATCCGCACCGTCGAGGTCGTGAAGTCCACGGCGGTCGTCGACAACGGCGAGATCGTGGAGTACCGGGTCGAGCTGAAGATCGGCTTCGAGTACGAGGGCTGACGCGCTGCGTTCCCGCTCCCTTCCGGAGGGAGATAAGTGGCGGGTGAGCTCCGTGCGGCAGCATGGGCCGCATGGCACGGCCCCTCCCCGGTCTCCGCCCCGATCTCGCACGTCCCGCAGGCGCGACCCGCCCGCGGGCGCTCGTGCCGGTCGGGCCGGGGCGGGCCGCCGTCGGGCCGGGGCGGGCCGCCGTCGGGCCCCAGCCCGTCGTGATCCCCCCAGAGCCGGCGTCGAGCGAGCTCGACGTCTTCGGGTTCCCCGTCCAGATCGGGAAGGTCCAGCCGCCCCTCCTCCCGCTTGAGACCCTGGAGCGGCAGCGCCTCCTCGCCTGGATCGCGGCGAAGATCCACGCCCGCCTCGTCCTCGTCGTGGCCGACGCGGGTCACGGGAAGACGACGCTCCTCGCCGACTGGAGCCGGCGCGCCCGGATGCGGGTCCTCTGGTACCGGCTGGACGAGGCGGATCGCGACTGGGTGGTCTTCGTCAGCCACGTCGTGGCGGCTGGCCGCGAAGTCGACCCGGCGTTCGCCCCGAACACCCGGTCGCTCCTCGCGGAGCTCGGCGCCGGGATCGGCGACCGCGGCGCGATCGTGCGGACGCTCCTCGCCGAGATCCGGTCCTGGGTCACCGGCGGCACGGCCCTCATCCTCGACGACTACCAGGTCGTCGACGACGTCCCCGAGATCCGCGAGATCGTCCGCGAGCTCGTCGTGCGGGGCCCCGAGCGGCTCACGCTCGTCGTCGCCACCCGGCGGACGCCGACGCTCCCGCTCGCCCGCCTCCGCGCGCTCGGTGAGGTCGCGGAGCTCTCGACGGCGGACCTGCGGTTCGATCGCGATGAGATGGAGCGGCTCTTCCGCGACACCTACCGAAATCCCCTCGAGGACGACCTCCTCGACGACCTCGCGCGCACGACCGAGGGCTGGGTGGCCACGCTGCGCCTCGTCGAGACCGCGGTCCGGGGGCGACCGCGCGACGAAGTCCGTGCCGTAATCCGGAGCCTGTCGGGCCGCCATGGCGATCTCCACGACTACCTCGCCGAGGAGGTCGTGGGTCGGATGCCCGCCGAGCTCCAGGATTTCCTCGAGCGCTGCAGCCTCCTCCATGTGGCGACGCCCCAGCTGGCCGCCGTCGCCGCCGAGGTTTCCGTCCCGGAGGCGCGCCGCCTCCTGGACGTGACCGAGGACGCCGGGCTCCTCTCGCGCCGCGGCCGGACGGGGCAGGCGGGACGGCTCCTCCACCCCCTCGTGCGGAGCTTCCTCGAGGGTCGGCTCCTCGAGACGGTGGGGCCCGACGGCGTCGCCGAGATCCACGCCCGGATCGCCGCCACAGCGGAGGCGAACAGCTGGTGGCTCGCGGGCCACCACTACGCGGCCGCCGGCCGCGCGGACGACGTCGCGCGCGTCCTCGTCGGCTCGCTCGAGGCGATCCTCGGGACCGGTGGGGCGCAGGCGGCCGTCGACCTCATCGCGGCGGGCAGCGTCCCGGACGAGGGAGGGTGGGCGCAGGCGCTCGGCGCCCGCTCGGCGCTCCGCGAGGGAGACGTCGTCCGGGCCCGCGAGGCCGCGCGGCGCGCGCTCGTCGCCTCGACGCACGGCGACCCGACGATCAGCCTGACGGTCGCGCTCGCCACGCTCACGACGGTGGAGTGGAATGCCGGCGAATTCGAAGCCGGACGGCGGCACGCAGGCGGTCTTCGCGATGCGGCGCCCAGGAGCATCTACTCGTTGATCGCCGACTCGATCCTGGCTATCGCCGATGCCATGATCGACGGCTCGATTGCCCGCGCGCTGCAGATCCTGCAATCAACAGCCACGACCTCAGATCGCCAGTCGTATGCGCACTACTTGGGCATCTCGCATCTGAACATCGCTTGGCTGGCACGGGGCGCAGGGGACGCCCAGATGGTGTTGCGCAGCTCCGCCACTGCGCTCATCGAACTGGGGGCCACGTCCGCGGGACCGGAGATGGACACGGTCCGAACGGTCGCGGCCTGGGCTCACGCCCACCTCGGCAACCCGGCGGAAGCCCTGGCGGAGATCGACGCCGCCCTCGCCTCGCGCTTCTCCCAGGGGCGCTTCGAGACGCTCCTCGAAGCTGCCGACGTCGTCGGCACGTACCTCGATCCCGACCGGGGACGGGCGCTCGTCGCGGAGGCGGAGGCGGTCGGCGCCCGGACCGACGCCGAACGGACGTACCAGGCCCTGTTCCTCGCCGAGGCGCTGAATCGAGCGGGTCGGCCCGACGACGCATCGGCCGCGCTCGCGGGGATCGCCGCGGGTCGCCATACCGGCTACCCGGGCTTCTACATCCGCGTGAAGGTGGCGCGGGCGACAGCCGCGCTCCTCGCCGCCTCTCCGGACGCGACCACGCTCATTGCCGAAGCGCGCGCGCAGGCGGAGCGGCAGGGGGCCACCTTCCAGCTGCGCGCCATCGAGCTCCTCGCCAGCCTCGAGGGCGACCCCTCCGGCGCCACGTCATCCGTCGTCGCGTACTGGGCGGTCGAGCCCGGCGTCGTCG
>JAJZRQ010000036.1 GCA_021802585.1 Chloroflexota bacterium | reverse complement strand
GGCGCCTCGTGCGCCGCCACCGGGGCCATGGCTGCCTCCTCGGCAGTGGCGACGTGGGTCGCGGCCGCGAGGTGGGCGACGAGCGCGCCGGTCACGTCCCGCACGAGGGCGTCGTTCACGAGGATCGCCACCGCGTCGTGGAGCGGCCGCAGCCGGCGCTCCTCGAGGGCCGCCTCGACGCTCGGGACGCCGGCGCCCCCGAGGTCCGCGGCGAGGGCGCGGTGCTCGCCGGCCGCCTCGCCGGCGATCTCGCGCCAGTCGAGGAGGACCCGCGCGGCGTACGCATCGAGCTCGACCCGCAGGCCGCGGTCGCGGAGGTCGCCCACCTCGCGGACGTACTCGAGGCCATCGAGCGCGTCGCGGAAGACGACGACCGCGCCCGGGTCGGAGGGGAGGCCGAGCCCCTCGGCGAGCGAGGTCCGCACGAGGTGCTTCGCGCCGCGCTCGTCCTTCACGGCGAACGCGACGGAATCGCGCACGCGGCCCCGCATCGAGGCGAAGCGGTTGTGGTAGACGACGAGGGAGCGCTCGTCGCCGGCCCGGTTCGAGTAGGCGAGGACGTCCTCGTTCACGTGGCCCGCGTCGTCGACGACGTCGTAGAGGCGGAAGTCGCGGACGTCGGCGAACAGGCGACGCCGGTGGAGGAGCGGGAAGAGCTGCCACTCGTGGCGGGCGACGAGGCCCTCGTTCGGCCGCTCGTCCCAGTACGCCCGCCGGAACTCCATCCCGTACTTCTCGCCGAAGCCCTCGACCTGGCCGTGCCCGAACATCGGGAGGCCCGGCATCGTCGCCATCACTGTCGCGATCCCGAAGTACTTGTCGCCGGTCCCGAACTGCTCGATCGCCGTCTTCTCGTCCGGGTTGTTCATGAAGTTGACGTACCGCTTGAGGATCTCGGGGTCGAACTCGAGGGTGTTCTTCACGAGGAGCCGGTAGTCCGCGTTCTTCTCGTCCCGGAGCATGTGCATGAACGCGCTGTTGTAGACGCGGTGCATCCCGAGCGTCCGGACGAAGTAGCCCTCCATGAGCCAGAACGCCTCGGCCAGGAGGAGCGTCTCGGGCACCTCGGTGGCCACCCGGTCGACGACCTCGCGCCAGAACTCCTCCGGCATCGCGGCGTCGAAGGCCTCCCGCGACATCGCGTACTCGGCGCGCGACGGGATCGCCCCGCCCTGCCCCGGCTCCGGGTACCAGAGCCGGGCGACGTGCTTCTTCGCGAGGGTCATCGCCGCGTCGAAGCGGATGATCGGGAACCGCCGGGCGACGGCGAGGATCGTCTGGATGACGGCCTCCCGGACCTCCGGCTTCAGGTAGTCGAGCTGCGCCGTGTCATTCCACGGCATGCTCGTGCCGTCGTTGCCGTGGTAGACGTAGCGGACGTCGCCCGTCCAGCGATCCTCGCGCCGGAAGACGACGGCCGCGTCCGTCGAGTCCCAGTAGTGGTCCTCGATCTGGATCCGGACGCGTGGGTCGTCGGAGAGGTCTCCGCCGCCGAAGGCATACCCGGGGTAGGGGCTGTCGCGCCGCGAGAGGAACCAGTCGGGGTGCTCCATGACCCAGCGGGAGTCGATCCCCATGTGGTTCGGGACCATGTCCGAGGCGAGCCGGATGCCGCGGGACCAGGCCCGGTCGCGGAGGTTCTCCCAGGCGGCCTCGCCGCCGAGGTCCCCGGCGATCGCGTAGTCGCGGAGCGAGTACGCCGAGGCGACGGCATCCGGGTTGCCGCGCCACTGCTTCACGAGGGCGCTGGCCCGGCTCCGCTCCCAGAGGCCGATGAGCCAGAGGCCGGTGAAGCCCCACCGGGAGAGCCGGTCGAGCTCCTCGTCGGGGACCTGGTCGAGGCGCCGGATCTCGCGGCCGTACCATCGGCTCAGTTGGTCGAGCCAGACGTACGTGCTCTTCGCCATGAGGACGACGCGCGGCATCCAGTCGCGGTCCTCGGAGAAGCGCTCCGGCTCGTCCGGCGCCCCGATCCCGGGCGCGCCGCCGCCGCCCCCGCCGGTCCCCGGGTGGAACCGCATCCAGAGCGCCCGCTCCTCCTCGGCCACCACGTCGAGGCCGGCGACGAGGCGGTCGAGGAGGGCCGCGAAGCGGTCCCCGAGGTAGGCGGCGAGGAAGGCACCCCAGCGATCGCGGATCCAGCGCAGCTGCCCGGCGAGCGATCCAGGTTCGGCGAGCGCAGGGGCGCGGAGCATCGTGACGAGGTCCTGGCGGTCGGGGCCGAACGGCGGCCGCCCGGCGAAGAACCGGCCGAGCTCCGCGACGACGGCGCGGTACGCCGTCGCGGCGGCGAGGTCGCGATCGTCGAACAGCTCCCGGTACGGCGCGAACGCGGGGTTCGCGTTCTCCAGCCAGCAGGCGGCGAGCTCCTCGAGGGCGACCTCGCGGTTCGGGGTCCCGGCGGTCTCCCCGGCGAGGTATCCCTCGGGCGTCGCCTCTCCGCGGTGGACGGCGAGCGGCGGGAAGTCGGCGGTGAAGCGGAGGAGGACCGCGTCGACGGCCGCCGGCCCCAGGACCTCGTCGAGGTGGTCGAGGGCATCGTCGATCGCCTCGGGGTCCTCGTGCTGGCGGTACACCGCGACGACGGCGTGGAGGACTTCGTCGATGAGGCCCATCGCGTTGAGCGAGCCGGGCGCGACGACGGGGTCCGGCTCGCCGGCCGCGCGGCGCGCGGTGGTCATCGCGGCCGCGAGCGCGCGCACCGCGCGGAGGTTCGGGAGGATCGCGTTCCCGGCCAGCGAGAACAGCGCCTCGTCCACGCCGTACCGCGCGCGGGCCTCGCGCCGGACGTGCAGCTCGCGGATCTCGCGGATCACGGCGTCACCGGCACGCCGAAGAGCCGGATCTCGCTGATCGCGACCTGCGTCGTCGGGCTGTCCGCGGCGCTCGTCTTCTTCGCCGGGTAGACGTCGGCGATCGTGATCCGGACGCGGGTCGCCCGCACGATCCCGAGCTCGGACGGGATGTCGACGCGCTGGGCGCCCATGACGTCCTCGAGCTCGAGGGGGACTGGCTGGCCGCCGTCGAACGAGACCGTGACGTTGTGCGGCCGGTGGTTGCCGAAGAAGAGGGGCTCGCTCTTCTGCCATCCCGACCAGACCTGGATCCGCGTCACCGCCGCCGGGGCGAACCGGACCTCCACCCACGCGCCGGTGTACCTGCCGGAGGCGCTCTTCCACGTCGTGGCCGGGCTGCCGTCGAAGAGGTACTTCGGCCCGCGGTCCGCCTTGAGCTGGCTCGAGGCCTTGGAGCCGGTGATCGCGAGCCCGACCGACGGGCCCGGCGGGATCGTCGGGGCCGGCGTCGGCACGGAGGTCGGCGCCGCCGTCGGCACGGCCGTCGCGTCCGGCTCCGCGGTCGCGGCGGCGGCCGGGGCCGCCGAGGGCTCCGCCGACACGACCACGCCGGGGGTCGCCGGGCCGGCCGGCGCGCCCGGGCCGCCGTTCGGGAGGCCGTTCAGGACGAGGAGCGCGCCGCCGCCGACGACGGCGAAGAGGAGGACGAGGATGCCTGCGACGACCGGGGCCGAGGGTCCGCCGCGACCGCGTCCCCCTTCGCCGCGGCCGGCTCCCGTCGCCGCGGGCGACGGGAGCGGCGCGGGCACGGGCGCCGCGGGGAAGTCCCAGGCGGGGCGGTCGGGAGCGGCAGGGCGCGGGCCGGGCGAGCCGGGGGTGTCCGCCGCCACCGGCGCCGCCACGCCGACGGTCGCGTTCGGGCGGCTCAAGGGTTCGGCGGGGGCCATGGGCACCGCGCCCGGCCCTCCGGCGGCGCCGGCGGTGGGCACGGGCGCCGGGTCCGGTCGCCCGGCGGGGCTCGCGGGCAGCCGCTCCCCACAGGTGATGCAGAACCGGCGTCCGGCCGGGTTCGCCCGCCCGCAGATGGCGCACGAGGCCCCGTCCGCGCCCGCGCCCGCCTCCGCGGCTGCCGCGGCCCCGACCGGCGCGGCGGCCCCCGGGACGGTCCCCTCCGCGGCCTCCTCGGCGGCGAACTCGAGGAACGCGCCGCAATTGCCGCAGAACGCATCCCCGGGGGCGTTCTGGCTGCCGCACTTCGGGCAGAGCATGGCGGTCAACCTCCGTCCGCTGGCCGGGCCGTCGCGTCCAGCGTAGCCGACGGGGCCAGCGGCGGGAACCCGCCCGCGGCGAGCGTCACCGCCGGAGGATGATCGGCCGGCCGAGCTCGTCCCGGAACACCTGGACGAAGTCGATGATCGGGGGCCCGGCGGTCGAGGCCACGACGAGGAACCTCGCCGTGGCCGGGGCCACGGCGGCGGGGCCGCCGGTCGGGGCCGCCTGGACGAGGCGCGGGCCGAGGACGTCGCCGGGCATGACGAGGAGCTGCGCCACGAAGCCGCCCTTCGCGTCGGTGACGACCGCCTCGAGGGGCGTCGGGGTGATCCCTGCCGACCAGCCGAGCGAGATCGGCGTGGCCGGCGGGAAGCCGGCGCCGGTCACGATCGCGACGATCCCCGGCGGCCCGACCGGGGGGCTCACGGTGATCGACCCGACGCCGCCCCTGCCGACGAGGGCCGCCGGGACCGGCGCGGTCGGCGTCGTCGCGGTCGCCTGGAGCTCGGCCGATCGCGCCCCCCCGGCGAGGGGCAGGAAGAGGACCTGGACGGTGCACGACTGGCCCGGGTAGAGGAGGACGTTCGTGCACGTCTCGGCCGTGACGAGGAAGTCGCTGGCATTCGCGCCCCCGCGCGCGAGCGCGGTGACCCGGGCCGCGCTCCCGCCGGTGCTCGTCACGGTCACCGTCCGCGTGACGCCCGGCGGCGACTGCACCGGTGCCGCGCCGAAGTCGGTGGGGTTCGCGGTGAGCGTGAGCTCCGGGATCCGGTTGCGGACGAAGGCGTCGCTCTCCCCGTTCGTGTCCCCCTCGACGAGGTTCGTGGCCCTCGACTGGAACGCCACGTAGCGCCCGTTCCGCGACAGCGATGGGGCCGAGCTCGAGCCGTCGGGCTCGCGCGGGCCGAGCCCGACGGAGACGCGGGCGAGGTAGCCGGTCACGAGGTCGACGGCGAAGACGTCGGTCGGGTCGAGGGCATCGAGGTTCGGGTCGAGCGGCCCGGTCGTGTCGCCCGGCACGAGGTTGTCCGACGAGGAGGTGAAAGCGACGTGGCGGCCGTCGGCCGAGATGGCCGGCTCGTCGCTCGCCCCGCTGCCGTCGGCCCCGTTCACCGTCGCCGACACGCGGCGGAGGCCGGAGCCCTCCCGCCACGCGTAGACGTCGGTCCGGCCGTTGCCGTCGCCCGCGACGAGGTCGGACGAGCTGGAGCTGAAGGCGACGACGGTCCCGTCCGCGGAGATCGCGGGCTCCCAGCTCGACCCCCCGCTCTCCGCCCCGGCCGGCGTCGCCGAGAGGAGGGTCGTGCGCGACGCCCCGACGTCGCGGAGCCAGACCTGGCGGATCGTGTTCTTGCTCCGTGGAGACAGGTCGGAGAACGCCACGCGGGTGCCGTCCGCCGAGACCGCGATCCCCCCGTAGAACTCGGACGACGCCGAGCCGACGGGGGCGCCGGCCTCGTCGACGCCGACGATCGTCATCGTCCGGGCGACCCGGTCGAAGAGGTAGAAGCGGGGCGGGACCCGCGCCGAAAGCGTCGCGCCGGCCGACCCGAGGAACCCCACGTACCGTCCGTCGCCGGAGAGGCTCGGGAGGGTCGTCGAGGCGAGGCGGCCCGCGGTCGTCCCCGCGAACGGGGCGAAGATTCCCTCCGCCGCGCCCCACATGAGGATCCGCCAGCCGGTCGACGTCGCCGCGGCGAAGGCGACGTACTGGCCGTCGGCGGAGATCGCCGGGGCGCCGAGGATGCCCGCCCCGGGGTTGAGCGGGAAGCCGTCGCTCGCCGAGCCCTCGAGCGGGTAGAGCTGGATCGTCGTCCCGGCACTCCGGTCGTGGAGCCGGACCGCGTAGGCGCTCTGGCTCCCGACGATCGTGATCGTCCGGTAGGCGACGTACCGCCCGTCGGAGGAGATCGCGGGGTCGAGGGCCTGGGTCGAGGGCTGCTCCTCGCCCTTCGGCCCGAGCGAGACGCGCTCGTTCTCGCCGGGGACCTCGAGCGAGACCACCCGCGGGGCGTCGGCCCGCGGCCCGCCGCGGGGGCCGGGGGGCCGGGCGACGGCCGCGACCGGCGAGCCGCCGCCGGACCCCGTCCCGGCGCCCTCCGGCGCGGGGCGGGCGGGGGCGAGCCGCGCGAGTGCCGGAACCCTCGCCGGACCCGCCGGCCCGAGGCCGGCCACGAGGAGCGCCGCGGCGGCGGCGACGACGAGCGGTCGGGCCCGCCGGCCCGCGCGACCGGCCATCGCGTCAGGGCTTCGAGAACCCGGAGTAGTAGACCGACGGGTCGCAGGGGCCAGTCTTGCAGCTGACGACGAGCGAGAGGGTCTGGCCGGGCTGGACGACGATCGGGGTGACGTAGTGGAAGTCGAGGCTCCGGAAGTTCTCGAGGCGGAGCGTGATGAGGACGAAGCTGTCGCGCCGCAGCTCGAGGGACCCCGACCTCCCGTTCGCGTTGGCGAAGACGAGGTCGGTGAGGTAGAAGACCTTCGTGAACGAGGCGCTGTTCGGACTCGTCCCGTCGACGGCGAGGCGGCCATCGCCGGGGACGCCCTCGCCGATCGGGGGCGGGGTGGGGGTCGGCGGGGCCGGCGTCGGCGTGGGCCCGCTCGACGCCGACGGGGCGGGCGAGCCGGAGCCGACCGGCGTCGCGGTCGAGGCAGGGGTCGGCGTCGGGGTGGCACCGCCTCCCCCGCCGGCGCCCGACGATGGCAGCGGCGTGATCCCGGCGTCGGCGAGCGCCTGGACGGCGGCGCTGTTGATCGCCGGCTGGAGGAGCGTCAGCCAGATGACGAGGAGGGCGATGAGCGCCACGAGGGCCGCGAGGAGGGCCGGGATGAGCCAGCGCGGGAGGAGGGCCTCCTGGAGGATCGAGCCGTCGAGGACGATCGGCGGCCCGCCCTCGCCGGCCACCGCGACCTTGAACGGGCGCGTCTTCGGCGTCCCGCGCCAGAAGCGCCGCCGGGTCCTGACCCGGACCTTCGCGAAGCCCGCCGTCCCGGGCTCGACCACGAGGCCGGGCGGCTCGACGTCGAAGCCGAGGAGCTGGTCCTGGTCGCCCGCGGTGACGGTCGCGTTGAGGCGGCCGTTGCCGCGGTTGTCGACGGCGAGCTCATGGGTGGCGCCGCGACTCCCGCGCGACGTCCGGGGAACGAGCTCGGCGAACGTGTCCGCGTAGGCGCCGACGACGAGGACGCCCTCCTCGACGGCGGACCCGGCGGGGTCCTCGCGGGAGCGGACCCGCACGCCGAACGGCTGCTCGCCGCTCGGCGTCGTGGCGGAGCGGAGGGGCCGGAAGGAGACCGTGGCGGTCCCCTCGGCGCCGGGGAAGAGGGAGAGCGCGGCCGGCTCGGCGGCCGCCCAGGCACCCGGGTCGCCGAGGACGTCGATGCTGAACTGGTCGACGACGGTCCCGGTGTTCTTCACGGTCACCGTGCACGTGGCGACGGCGCCGGGCTGCACCTCGAGGGTCTTCTCGGAGAGGGTGACGAGTGCTCCCATGGCTCGCGAGTGTAGGGGTGGCCCGGGCCCCGCGCTACTGCGAATCGAGGCGGGCGCGCTGGGCCTCGCGGGCACGTCGGCGGGGTGGGGCGGGGCAGCGGGGCTGCCCGAAGGGGCGGCCGTTAGTTCGGCGTTAGTCGCCCGTTGAGTCGGCGGGTCGATCCTCGCGGCGAACGGTCGGCGGGGGCCGGCCGGAAGGGGGTAGCCATGATGTCGCCGACCGCCACCGTCCATGCCCTGCGCCCGCTCCCCGTCGAGCGCCTCGCCGTCGCGATCGCGACCGCCGATCCCGTGTCGCGGGCCGGCCTCGCCGCCCAGCTCCAGGGGCAGCGCGGCATGGAGGTCGTGGAGGAGGTCGAGCCGGGGGCCGCCGGCGTCGTCGTCGTCGTGGCCGACGAGGTCGACGAGGCGACGACCCGCGAGATCCGGGCGATCCGCGGGACCGGCCAGGAGCGGATCGTGCTCCTCGTGGCGAAGGTCGACGACGCCGGGCTCCTCGCCGCCGTCGAGGCGGGCGTGAGCGGCGTCGTCCGGCGGAGCCAGGCGACGCCGGGTCACCTCGCCACGGCGATCGGCGCCGCGGCCGCCGGCGAGGGGACCCTCCCGCCGGACCTCCTCGGCCGGCTCCTGTCCCAGGTGGGGCGCCTCCAGCGCCAGGTCCTCCACCCGCGCGGGCTCACGTTCGCCGGCCTCACGGAGCGCGAGGTGGCCGTCCTCCGGCTCCTCGCCGACGGGCTCGACACGGCGGAGGTCGGCCGGCGGCTCTACTTCTCGGAGCGGACCGTGAAGAACGTCATCCACGACGTCACGTCGCGGCTGGACCTCCGGAACCGGACCCACGCGGTCGCCTACGCGATCCGCCAGGGCCTCATCTAGCAGCGCCCGCCGCGCCGGGCCGCGGGGAGCCGGGGCCGCCGGTCGCGCCGGCGCAGGCGCGGGAGGCCGGGGTGGGAGCTCGAGGGGCGACCTACTCCTGCGGCGCGAGGAGCTCGGCGATGTCCTCCGGGCCGGCCCGCTGGATGGCGAGCGTCTGGGCCGTCTCCTCCTCCTCCTCCGGCTCCTCCTGGCGCTGGACCCACAGGCCCTGCGCCGTCTCCTCCTCCTCCTCCTCCTCCGGCTCCTCCTCCTGGCGCTGGACCTGGCCGCCCCCGCCCGCACTCGCGTCGGGGGCCCGTCCCGTCGCGACGACCGCGTCGGCCGTCGCCGCGGCGGCCCGCTCGAAGCGGTCACCGGGGTCGGAGACGCTGATCCCGCCGCCGGCCGGCGTCCCGTCCACCGGCCCGGACCGCTGCTGGACCACGTGGGCGAGCTCGTGGGCGAGCGTGCGCTCGTGGCCCGTCGATCCCGGCCCCTGGCTCTCCCCGAGGACGATCTCGTTCCCGACCGTGTAGGCGTGCGCGTCGACGGCCGCCGCCGACGCGGCCGCCGGGCCGCCGGCGTGGACCCGGACGTCCGTGAAGTCGGCCCCGAACGAGGCCTCCATCCGCTGGCGGACCGCGGCGTCGAGCGGCTGCCCCGCGCCCTTCCCCACGACGTCCCTGACCGGCGATTCCTGCTCCTGCTCCCCCTCGAGGGCAGCCGCGACGCCGGCGTTGCCCGCGGCGCGCTGGAGGCGGAGGACGGCCGCGGGCGCGAGGGCCTCCGTCCGGCCCTCGACGGCGGCCCGCGCCGCGAGGTCCGGGGCGACGGCCTCGGCTTCCTCGCGCGCGGCCGCGCGGGGCTTCCCGGCCTCGAGGGCCTCGATCTCGTACGAGCGCATCGGATGGGGTCCTCCGTGTCACCGCCCCGCGTGCGGCGTGGCAGCAGGATCGCGCGGGGCGGCACGCGCATCAAGGTCCGATCGGGCAGACCCGCCGCCGGGGCACGCTCCCGCCGGGCGACGGCCGGCGCCGCCGAGCTCTCGCGGGCGGGCGGCGGCGGGACGCGGACAGGTCAGCCGTTCACGATCGCGAACCACGGCCCGAACTCCGCCTCGACGCACAGGCGGCCGAGCTTGCGGTACTCGCGGGCGGTCTCCCGGACGAGGTCCTCCATCCCGAGCGGGCGGCCCGCGTCGGCGGCGAGGAACGCCGCGCCGACGGCGACGTTTCGGATGTTCCCGCCGCTGAGGGTGAAGCGGTGGGCGAGGAAGTCGAGGTCGATGTCGTCCGCCTTCGGGACCTCGGCCCCCAGGTTCCGCTGCCAGAGCCGGCGGCGGTCGTCAACCTCGGGCAGTGGGAAGTCGACGATCGCGTCGAGGCGGCGGAGGAACGCCTCGTCGACGTTCGCCCGGAGGTTCGTCGTGAGGATCGCGACGCCGTCGAACTGCTCCATCCGCTGGAGCAGGTAGGCGACCTCGACGTTCGCGTAGCGGTCGCGCGCGTCCTTCACCTCCGAGCGCTTCCCGAAGACCGCGTCGGCCTCGTCGAAGAGGAGGACGCCGTTCACCCGGTCGGCCTCCGTGAAGACCCGGTCGAGGTTCTTCTCCGTCTCCCCGATGTACTTGTCGACGATCGTCGAGAGGTCGATGACGTAGAGGTCGAGCCCGAGGGCCCCCGAGATCACCTCCGCCGACATCGTCTTCCCCGTCCCGGAGTCGCCGGCGAAGAGCGCCGTGACGCCGCGTCCCTTCAGCGACGTGCGGGCCATCCCCCATTCGTCGAGGACGCGGTCACGGTGGCGCGCCCGGCCGGTCAGCTCGCGCAGCTGGCGGACGATCCCGGCGGGGAGGACGAGGTCGCCCCAGGCCACGCGCGGCTCGAGGCGGCGGGCGAGCCGCTCGAGGCCGGCGGCGTTCTGGGCGCGGGCCCCGGCGGCGACGTCGGCGACGGTGAGCGGCCGCGCGGCGGCGGCCGCGGCGAGGCGCCCGGCCTCGGCGGCGCGGGCGACCGCCTCCGGCGCGAGGCGGAACGGGAGGGCGGCGACCGCGGCCCCGACGTCGGGCGCGGCCGACCCGTCGAGCGAGGCGAGCCAGACCGCGCGACGCTCGTCGGCCGTCGGGAGGTCCGCGTCGAGGAGGAACGGGACGCTCCGCGACCAGGCGGGATCCCAGCCGCGCGACCCGTGGAGGACGACCGGGCAGGCAGCCTCGGCCCACGACCGGACGGCGGCCGGGCCGCGCTCCGCGGCGACCTCGAGGGGGCCCGCGACGAGGCCCGTCCCCCGGAGGCGCGCCTCGCGGATCGCCGCCGCCGCGGCCTCGCGGTGGTCGTCGCCGGGGCCCAGCCGGGCGAGGTCGACGACGACGGGCGGCGGCCCGACCCGCCCGAGCGCCCGGGCGGCGACGGTGACGGCGGCGGTGCCGATCCGCTCGCGCACGTACGCGAGGCGGGCGCCCGCGCGGAGGCCGCCGACGAGCGCGTCGGTGCCGGCCGCGTCGTGCTCCACCGGGACGACGGCGAGGGCCTCGACGATCGGGTCCGGCGTCGTGTCGCCGAGGAGGTGCGCGGCGACGCGGTCGGGGACGCGGAGGGCCCGCGTGAGGAACGGCCGGTCGACGTCGTCGACGGCGAGGAGCCCGCCGGCGACGAGCGGCGCGAGCGGGCCGAGGCGCGCCCGGCCGACGCCGGACCCTTCGCCGACGCCGGAGAGCTCGAGGGCCAGGCCGACGCCGGCGCGCCGCCGCGAGACGTCGTCGTGGAGGTAGCCGTAGAGCCGCTCGAAGCGGGGGTCGAGGTCGGGCGCGAGGGCCACGAGGAGGAGCTCGACGTCGAGGGGCGCGAGGTCGAACGCCCGGGCGAGGGCGCGGAGGCGGATCTCCTCCCCGGCGGCCTCGGCCGCGTCGGCCTCCGCCTCGACGGCCGCGAGCCGGGCGGCCTCCGCGGGATCGGCGCCCGGCGGGAGGAGTGGCCCGTGCCCGCCGCCGAGGAGGTGGTCCACCTGGGCGTCCGAGACGTAGAGCCCCCGGAACCGGTCGTCCGGGTCGGGGTCGCCGAGCCGCCGCCGCGCCACCGCGCGGCGAACGCGGTCCGAGACGACGCCGAGCCGCCCGGCGAGGTGGCGGGCCGAGGCGTCCGCCGGTGCCGCGACGGCCATCGGGATCAGGGGCGCGGGTGGCCGCGCAGCCGGACGATCCGGCCGGGGCTCTCCTTCGTCCCGCCGACCACCGTCTCGTCCTGGACGATCGGCTCGTCGGGGCGCAGCGGGCCGCGCCGCGCGCCCCCGGGACCGCGGCGCGGCCGCGGACGCTCGGCCTGCCGGCCGCTCCCGCCGGCATCGCCGACGGAGATCCGCGGCAGCTCGCGCACCGGGGCCCCGGCGGCGACCTCCCGGCCGACGACGAAGGGGGCCGTGACGACGACGTCGAGCGAGGGCTTCAGCTCGCCGCCGAGCGCCGACCAGATGTCGGCGATCGAGCGGTCCGGGCCGAGCGGGAGGGCGACGGTCACGAGGGCGGGGAGCGTCTGCTCGGCGAGGGCCCCCGCCATCTCGGCGGGCCCGAGCGCGTCGTGGCGGATGAGGGCGGCGAGGCACGCGGCGAGGAGGCGGTGCTCATCCTCGGGTCGCTGGGTCCAGGCCGTGAGGAGGTACGAGAGCCTGTACCGGCGGGGTGGGGGAGCGTGCCCGGTGACGTAGCCCTCGGGCGCGCGAAGCGGGGCGAAGGCGGCGTCGCGCCGCGGCATGTCCTCGCGGATGTCGTAGAGGTAGAGGTTCACGACCGGCGCGTTCCGCCGCGCCGCCCAGTCCTTCGTCGGCGCGTCGAAGGCGACCTCGACCGGGCTCCCGTTCAGCGCCTCGCGCCGCAGGAGCGCGCGCAGAGTCTCGTCGACGTCCTGGATCATCGCCCGCCCAGCGTCCCCTCGGCGCGTCCGCCGGGCAAGCCGCCGGAGGGCAGCCGATCGGGCGCCCGGGGATGCCCGATCGGGCAGTGCGACCGGCCCGTTCGGCTGTCCGGTCGTCCGTTGCCCGCCCGCCGGGCGCGGTCCACGCTCGGGCTGCTTCCACGCTGCACAGCCCTGGGAGGGTCGATCCGCATGCCGAACTACCTTTCGCCCGGCGTCTACATCGAGGAGGTGCAGGCCGCGACCCGTCCCATCGAGGGCGTGGGCACGGCGGTTGCGGCCTTCGTCGGCCTGGCCCAGCGCGGGCCGGCGAACACGCCGGTCATGGTCACGAACTGGAGCCAGTTCGTCGCCACGTTCGGCGACTTCATGGAGGCCTCGTACCTCGCCCACGCGGTCTACGGGTACTTCCTCAACGGCGGCACGACCGCCTACATCGTCCGGATCGGCGCCGACGGCGCCGGCGCCCCGAGCGCGCGCCTCGAGCTCCCGAGCTCGACCGACAAGGCGCAGCCGGCGTTCCGCGTCGTCGCCCTCGAGGCGGGCGGATCCGGGAACGACATCACCGTCGAGGTGGCCGAGCCGTCGGAGCCGGGCGAGGGCGTCTTCAGGCTCGTCGTCAGCCGGGGCTCTGAGCAGGAGGTCTACGACAACGTCACGACGAAGCGGGGCAAGCAGAGCGTCTTCACCGCGGTGAAGGCGTCGAAGCTCATCCGCCTCGAGGAGGTCGCGAAGGGCGAGGTCGCCCCGGCCGTCGGGACGAAGTCGGCCCTCACCGGCGGGACGGCGAGCGGCCCGGTTCGCGTCTCCCCCGACGAGTACGCCGGCAATGCGGCGGACCGGACCGGCTTCGGCGGCCTGGAGGCCGTCGAGGAGGTCACGATGCTCGCGGCCCCCGACCTCATGGCCCTCTACCAGGCCGGGGTCGTGGACATGGACGGGCTGAAGGCCGTCCAGCTGGCGATGATCGCCCACTGCGAGCTCATGGGCGACCGTGTCGCGATCCTCGACGCGCCGCCCGACTACAACGCCCAGCAGGTCAAGGAGTGGCGCCAGGACAGGGCGGGCTACGACAGCAAGTACGCGACCCTCTACTGGCCGTGGATCAAGGTCTTCGACCCGGTCGCCGGCCAGCCCGTCCTCGTCCCGCCATCCGGCCACCTCGCCGGCATCTGGGCCCGGAGCGACGCCGAGCGCGGCGTCCACAAGGCCCCCGCGAACGAGATCGTCCGCGGCGCGATCTCCCTCGAGCTCAACCTGACCCGCGCCGAGCACGACCAGCTCAACCCGATCGGCGTGAACTGCATCCGCGCGTTCCCTGGCCGCGGGATTCGCGTCTGGGGCGCCCGGACCCTCTCGTCCGACCCGGCGTGGCGGTACCTCAACGTCCGCCGGCTCTTCAACTACATCGAGGAGTCGATCCTCCTCGGGACCCAGTGGGTCGTCTTCGAGCCGAACGACATCGACCTCTGGGAGCGCGTGAAGCGGACGATCGGGGCCTTCCTCGTCCGGACGTGGCGGGACGGCGCGCTCTTCGGCTCCACCCCGGCCGAGGCCTTCTTCGTCAAGTGCGACGGGGAGAACAACACGGCCGAGACGATCGACGCGGGCCAGCTCATCGTCGACATCGGGATCGCCCCGGTGAAGCCCGCCGAGTTCGTCATCTTCCGCCTCGCCCAGTTCTCCGGCGGCACGTCGCTCTCCGAGTGACGGGCGCGACCGACCCTGCCTGACGACAGCCTGGAGGACCCACCACCATGCCGACCGGAGTCCCTTCCCTGCCTCTCGACACGCTCGTCGCCCAGCGCTTCCTCATCCAGGTGGACGGGACGAACATCGCCTCGTTCCAGGAGGTGAGCGGCATCACCTCCGAGATCGAGGTCGTCGAGCTGAAGGCGAACGACGCTCTCGGGAAGCCGATCCTCAAGAAGATGATCGGGGCCACGAAGCCCCCGACGATCACCCTCAAGCGCGCCGCCGACTCCTCGATGGAGCTCTGGAACTGGCACAAGGCCGCCCTCGACGGCGACCTCATCGGCGCCCGGAAGAACGGCTCGATCGTGCAGCTCGACTTCATCTACGGCGAGGTCGCCCGGTACAACTTCTACGACGCCTGGATCTCCAAGCTCACGGCGTCGGGGATGAAGGCCGGCGACAACAGCCCGGCGGTCGAGGAGGTGACGATCGTGTGCGAGCGGCTCGAGCGGGTGAAGTGAGATGGCCCTCGACCTGATCGCGGGGCCGGGCGCCGCCCCGGGTGGCGCCCGGCCCGCCTCGGGGGGGCTGCGCACCGAGTTCCCGTTCGTCCTGCCGCGCGGCTACGTCGACGACGCGGGCACGCTCCATCGCGAGGGCTCGATGCGCCTCGCGACGGCGCGCGACGAGATCGCCCCGCTCCGCGACCCGCGGGTGCGGGAGAACGAGGCCTACCTCACGGTGATCCTCCTCTCCCGCGTCGTCGTCCGGCTCGGCAGCCTCCCGCAGGTGACCCCGCAGGTCGTCGAGGGGATGTTCGCGTCGGACCTGGCGTTCCTCCAGGACCTCTATCGCCGCGTGAACCAGGAGGGCACGTCGCAGGCCGCGGTGACCTGCCCGGCGTGCAGCCACGCGTTCACCGTGGAGATCGGAGGGGCGGCGCCGGGGGGGTCCTGACGTACGCGGCCGACCGTCTCTTCGAGGAGGTCGCGTACGTCGCCTACCACCTGCACTGGTCCATGGACGCGATCCTCGACCTCGAGCATCCGGACCGCCTGCGGTTCGTCGAGGAGATCGCCCGGATCAACCGGCGCCTGACCGAAGGGGAGTGATCTCGTCGTGCGCTGGCCCTTCTCGCTCCTGTTCCGGGGGGAGCCGGCCGCTCCTGCCGCGGGCCCCGCGGCCGGGACCGGCGCTCCCGGCTCGTCGCCGGCCGCCGCGTCCGCGGGCGGCGTCCCGGCGCGCCCGGCCGCCTGGCGGGGCCTGCCCGCGGTCCAGCGGACCATGGGCGAGGCGCCCCTCACGGCCCCCGCGCTCCCGTTCGGCCGCGCGCTCGCCGGCCGGCGGCCCGCGGACCTCGCCCTCCGGCCGCTCGCCCACGACGTCGCCGCGGACGGGCCGGCGGGCCTCGTGAGCGGTATCGCCACCCCGCTCACGACGGCGCCCCCGTCCACGCCCGCCCGCGCCGGCCACGCCCCGCAGCCGGCACGGCCGGCCGTGCAGCGCCGGGCGGCCTCGTCCGCGGCGGCGCCGCCGCCCCGCGCCGAGCGTCCCGCGGTCGACGACGATGTGGCGTCCGCCGCGGAGCCGTGGACGCCCGACGCCCCACGGTCCCTCCCGGCGGTGCCGCCGGCGGCGGCCGCGACCGCGCTCGCGGCCACGCGCGTGGCGTCCGGGAGCGCCCCCTTCCCGCCGCTCGCCACGGCGACGCCGACGGGACCGGCGGCCGAGCGGAGGGCCGCCGCAGCCGCGGACGCCGCGGCGAGCGGCGCGCCTGCCGCCGCGACCCCCGCCGGCGGCCCCGGGTCGGCGCATCTCGGCGGCCCCCCGTTCCCGCCTCTCGCCGTCGGGGCCGCGCCCCTCGACGGCGGCGCGGAGCCGCCGCTCCTCCAGCGCCGCTCCCTCGGCGAGTCGCGACGGCTCGGGCTCGGTGCGCCGCTCGCCGCGCGCCCGCCGTCCGTCCGCCCCGCGGGACCCGGCGCGGACCTGCCGCTCGCCCGCGCCGCGCGTCCGCCGGCGGCGCCGCCCGCGGGGTCCGCGGCCCCCGCGCCTCCGGCCCCGGTCCCCGCCACGGCCGGACCGTCCACGCTCCCCGTCCTGCGGATCGCGGCCGGCGGCGCGCCCGGCGACACCCCGCCGCCGCCCGACACGCCGCCCGAGACCCAGCCCCCGGACCGCGGATCGCCCGGCCGGACGGCACCCGACCCGGCCGCCGCCGGCCCCGGTGGGGGCGGTCCCGGGACGATGATCCAGCGATCCGCGGGGCGACCCCTCGTCGGGGACCCGGAGCGCCGTCCGCCCGCGATCGCCGGCGACGAGGCCGGCGACGGGGCCGGACCCGACGCCGACACTGCCCCCGCGGCCGGGGCGGAGCCGGGGGCCGGCGCGACGAGCTCGAGCGCGCCCGACGGCGCCCGGGACGCCGCTGCCCCGCCCTCGGCGTTGCGTGCGGCGCCCGCCGCCGCGGCGGGTCGCGAGGAGGGCCGGGTCGCGGGGCCGTCCGGCGGCACCGCAGGTCCGGGCGGCGCATCGTCCCGGCCGGTCGCGGCGCCCCTCGTCGCGTCGCGGTCGATCCGCGGCGCCGGGACGCTGCTCCGGCCGGCGGTCGCGACGATCCCGGACGGCCCTCCGCCCGTCATCGCGCGTCGCTCGGCGGGAGCCGCCGACGCCGGGATGGGCCCGCCTGGCGCTCCCGGACCGTCCGGCATGGGGCCCGCCGCGGCCCGCGCCCGCGCGGTCGGGGCGGCGCCCGCCGGCGGCGACCCGCCGAACCGCGGGACGCCACCCGGCGGGGAGGTCGCTGCGGGGGCCGGCGCAGGACGCACGCCGGCGGCCGGGTGGATCCAGCCTGGCCCCGCGGCGGCGCCCCCCGCCGCGGCGCGCCTCCCGGTCGCTCGCCTCGCCGCGGCGCCGAGCGGGCCGCTCGCACCCGTCGCCGCCCCGCCGCTCCTCGTTCCGGAGCCGCTCACCGTCGCGCGGCTGGCCGATGGGGCCCCGCCACCCGCGGAGCCGGGGCGGGTCCTCGGCTGGACGGCGGGCGCCGGGTTCGTCGCCCTCGACGGCTCGCCGGGCCCCGCGGTCCAGCGCGCGGTCGAAGTCGAGGCAGTGCCGGCCGAGGCCGGCCCGGCGGCGGGCCCGAACGCCGGGGGAGCGGCCGGCGGCCAGGACTACGAGGAGATCGCCGATCGCGTCTACGACCGGATCCGCTCCCGCTTCGCGACCGAGCTCCTGCTCGATCGCGAGCGGATGGGCCTCCTGATCGACGGGTGATGCCATGACCGAGCGCGTGAACTACGGCCTCTCGCTCTGCTTCAAGGTCACGCTCGACGACCAGACCGACCTCGGCTCCTGGACGAAGTGCGAGGGCCTCTCGCTCGAGTACGAGGTCCAGGAGGTGAAGGAGGGCGGCAACAACGAGTACGTCCACCGCTGGCCGGGCCGGACGAAGTTCCAGAACCTCAAGCTGACCCGCCCCGTGGACAAGGACACCCAGAAGGTGGCCGACTGGCTCGCCTCGGTCGCGAGCGACCCGAAGCGCTCGACGGCCGAGATCGCGATCCTCGACGGCGGCGGCGGCACGATCGCGACCTGGCGCCTCCAGGGGATCTACCCCGTCCGCTGGTCCGGCCCGACCCTCGACACGGGAACGAGCACCGTGGCCCTCGAGGTCCTCGAGCTCGTCCACAACGGGTTCGCACGCTGATGCTCACCGGCGGCCAGCTCAAGAAGGCGGTCCTCAACGTCGTCGACGGCGACCCCCCGACGCGGACGCTGCCGTTCATGTACAACCCGGCCGAGCTCTCGACGTCGAAGAGCGCGAACTGGAACCGGCCTCAGCAGAAGGGCGCCTCCTCCGCCGGCAAGCCCCAGTTCACGGGCGCCGGCCCGCAGACGGTCCAGATGGAGATCTGGTTCGACGCCTGGGACGCTGCCGACGCGGACGTCACGAAGAGCGTGAAGACGCTCTTCGAGTGGACGAAGCCGACCCCGACGTCGATCAAGAAGAAGCTGCCGCGCCCGCCGGTCCTCGGCTTCGAGTGGGGGAGCAACCAGATCCTCGCCGACCTGAAGTTCTTCCTCAAGACGGTCAACGCGAAATACGTCCTGTTCAAGCCCGACGGGACCCCCGTCCGGGCAAGCGCGACCCTCAGCTTCGAGGAAGTGCCGGAGGACCAGCCGCGGCAGAACCCCTCGTCCGGCGCGCGGGCGAGCCGCCGGAGTCACGTCCTCGATGCCGGCGACAGCCTCCACGCCGTCGCCTACCGCGAGTACGGCGACGCGACGCTCTGGCGGGGCGTCGCCGCGTTCAACGCGATCGACGACCCGCTGCGCGTCGCCGCCGGGACGCGGATCCTCGTGCCGACGGCGGACGAGGCCCGCCGGCTCGCGGCCGGGGAGGGCTGAACCGTGCCCGACGCCGCGCTCGCGAGCGCGATCAAGGTGGAGGTCGACGGCCAGCCGCTCGAGGGCGAGGCCGAGACCTCGCTCATCCACGTCGTCGTCGACGACCACCTCCACCTGCCCGACACGTTCGAGCTGACCCTCCAGGAAACGGCCGACATGACGATCGCGGAGAAGGCGCGCGTCCGCGTGGGGTCCGCGGTGAAGGTGTCGACGTCGGCCCTCGGCGACGCCTCCTCGACCCTCCTCATCAGCGGCGAGGTGACGGCCCTCGAGGGGACGTACCGCGAGGGACGGGCGCCGGTCCTCGTCGTCCGCGGCTATGACCACGCCCATCGCCTCTCGCGCGGCCGGCGGGCGGCAACCTTCCAGAACGTCAAGTACTCGGACATCGCCCGGACGATCGCCGGGCAGATCGGCCTCGGAGCCGGCACGATCGACGACAGCGGACGGGTCCACGACCACGTCGGGCAGACGGGCCAGACCGACTGGGAGTTCCTCAAGGGGCTCGCCCGGGAGGTCGGGTTCGAGATCGCCGTCGTCGAGGGGAAGCTCGACTTCCGGCGCCCGCCCGAGGCGGCGGATGCGCCCGACACCGGGGACTTCGCCTCCACCGATCCCCTCCAGCTCGTCTTCGGGCAGGACCTCCTCGACTTCCGCCCGCGGGTCACCTCATCGGGGCAGGTGAGCCGGGTCGAGGTCCGCGGCTGGGACCCGGCGGCGAAGCAGGCGGTCGTGGGGACCGCACAGGCCGGCACGGTCGCCGCGCGGCTCGCCGACGACCCGGGGGCCCTCGCCGGGCGCTTCGGCAGCCCGGTCCTCGTCCGGGAGGGGAACTACCGCTCGCAGCCCGAGGCCGACCGGGCGGCCGCGGCGCTCGCCGAGCAGGTCGGGAGCGCGTTCGCGGAGGCCTCGGGGATCGCCCGCGGCAACCCGCGCCTCCGGGCAGGGGCCGCCGTCAGCGTCTCCCACGTCGCGGCGCCGTTCGCCGGGCGCTACACGATCACCCACACGCGCCACACGTACGACCCCCACGACGGGTACCGGACCCACTTCATCGTCAGCGGCCGCCAGGACCGCTCGCTCATGGGCCTCGTTGCGGGCGCCGCCGCGGGCGGCGCCGCGGCTGCCGCCGCGGGGTCGTCCGGCGGGGCAGCGGGGAGCCCCGGCTCGACACCGGGGGTCGTCGTGGGGATCGTGACCGACAACGCGGACCCGCTCGGGCAGGGCCGGGTGAAGCTCCGCTTCCCGACGCTCGCGGCCGACTACGAGAGCTCGTGGGCGCGCGTCGCCGCGCCGGGCAACGGCGCCGCGCGCGGGATGGTCTGGATCCCCGAGGTGAACGACGAGGTCCTCGTCGTCTTCGAGAACGGCGACCGCCAGCGGCCGTTCGTCGTCGGAGGCCTGTGGAACGGCTCCGACGCGCCGCCCCGGATCGAGGTGGACGGCGGGAAGCTCCAGGGGCGCCACCTCGTGAGCCGCGACGGGAACCGCCTCTTCATGTGGGACAAGCCGTCGCAGTCGACGCTCGGGATGTCCACCTCGGGCTCGGAGGTCGTCCTCCAGCTCGACCGCCTGGAGAAGGAGCTCAACGGGTCGTCGGACGGGAAGATCGTCCTCAAGGCCACGACCGACATCGAGATCCAGGCCACGGGCAAGGTGAAGATCAGCGGCGATGGGGGCGTCGAGATCAGCTCGAGCGCCCAGGCGAAGCTCACCGGGTCCGCGGGCGTCGAGGTCGGGACGAGCGGCGTCGCGAAGGTCAGCGGCAGCCAGGTCCAGCTGGGCTAGGCGGGGAGGCAGGACGTGGTCAACGACGAGTTCATCGGCGCCGGCTGGGCATTCCCCCTCCGGACCGACGCGACCGGCGGGATCGCCCTCGTGACGCGCGAGCGCGAGGTCGAGGAGAGCATCCGGCTCATCCTCGGGACGGCGTACGGCGAGCGGCCGATGCGGCCGGAGTTCGGCTGCGGGATCCACGACGAGGTCTTCTCGCCGGCCGACGCCGCGACGTTCGCCCGGATCGCCTCCGACGTCCGGGCCTCGCTCCGGCGCTGGGAGCCCCGGGTTGCCGTGGAGGAGGTCGATGTGGCGGCCGACCCCGACGACGCGACGACGCTCTACATCGACATCCGCTACACCGTCGGGTCCTCGAACGACCCCCGGAACCTCGTCTTCCCGTTCTACGTGATCCCCGCGGAGGAGTGACCGATGGCCCTGCCGGTGCCGAACCTCGACGACCGCCGCTTCCAGGACCTCGTCGACGACGCGAAGCGGCTCGTCCAGCAGCGCTGCCCCGAGTGGACCGACCACAACGTCTCGGACCCCGGCGTGACCCTCATCGAGACGTTCGCCTGGATGACCGACCAGCTCCTCTACCGCCTCAACCGGGTGCCCGAGCGGCACTACGTGAAGTTCCTGGAGCTCATCGGCGTCCGCCTCTTCCCGCCCTCCGCGGCCCGCGGGGGCGTGACGTTCTGGCTCTCCGCGCCGCAGCCGGACGCCGTCCGGATCGCCGGCGGCACGCAGGTCGCGACCCTCCGCACCGAGACCGACGACGCGGTCGTCTTCACGACGCTCGACGACCTCCCGATCGTGCCGGTCTCCGTCGTCGCCGTGCTCGCGAGCGCCGACGGCACGAAGCACGTCGACCGGACGATGGAGGCCCGGAACGACCGCGACTTCGACGCCTTCGAGGAGCCCCCGAAGCCCGGCAACCTCCTCTACGTCGGCCTCTCCGACCCGACCCCCGCGAACGCGGTCCGGATCGACTTCCGCTGCACGATCGAGGGCGTCGGCGTCGACCCGGCCTGGCCGCCGCTCGCCTGGGAGGCCTGGACCGGCGACGCCTGGACGCCGTGCGAGCTGGAACGCGACACGACCGGCGGGCTGAACCGCGACGGCGAGGTCGTCGTCCACGTGCCTGCCGGCCACGTCGCCTCGGTCGAGGCGAAGGTCCGGGCCGGCTGGCTCCGCGCGCGCGTCACCGCGGCCGAGGCGGGCCAGCCGTTCTATTCCGCGTCGCCGAGCGTCCGGGCGGTCGCCGCGGCGACGGTCGGCGGGACGACGGATGCCGTCCACGCCGAGGTCATCGCCGACGAGATGATCGGGACCTCCGAGGGAGTCGGCGGTCAGCGGTTCGTCCTCCGCCACCGCCCCGTCGTCCCCGGCGACCGGCCGACGACGGTGCGGGTCTCCGACGAGGACGAGGGCTGGCAGGAGTGGGCCCAGGTCGGGGACTTCGCGGGCTCGGGCCCCGAGGACCGCCACTTCGTCCTCGACGCGGCGGCGGGCGAGATCTCCTTCGGGCCTGCCGTCCGCGAGCCCGACGGGTCGCTGCGGAGCTACGGGGCGGTCCCGCCGAAGGGCCGCCGGATCAAGGTCGACGTGTACCTCAGCGGGGGCGGGCGCCTCGGCAACGTGGCGCCGCGGGCGATCAGCGTCCTCAAGTCGTCGATCCCGTACGTCAGCAGGGTCGAAAACCGGCGGGCCCTCGCCGGCGGCGTGGACGGCGAGGACATCGAGGACGCGAAGGTCCGCGGCCCGATCACCCTCCGGTCGCGGGGCCGGGCCGTCACGACCGAGGACTTCGAGCAGCTCGCGCGCGAGGTCGCGCCCGAGCTCGCCCGGGTCCACGCGGTCGCCGCGGGCGACGGGGCCGACGCCGGGTCCGTACGAGTCCTCGTCGTGCCGGCCGCCGAAGCCGTCGACGGCCGGCTCCGCTTCGAGCAGCTCGTCCCGTCGGACGACACGCTGGCGCGAGTCGCGGCGCGGCTCGACGAGACGCGCGTCGTCGGGACCCGGGTGATCGTCGAGCCGCCGGTCTACCGCGGGATCACGATCGTCGCCCGCCTCCGGGCGCGCCCGCGGATCGCCCCGGCGCGGCTCCAGGAGGCGGCACTCCGGGCGCTGAACGCGTACTTCGACCCGATCGCCGGCGGCCCCGACGGGACCGGCTGGCCGTTCGGGCGGCCGGTGCAGGTCGGGGAGGTCTACTCGGTCCTCCAGCGGGTCCGGGGCACCGAGATCGTGGAGGACGTCCGGCTCTTCGGGGCCGACCCGATCACGGGCCAGCGGGGCCAGGCGACGCAGCGCCTCGACCTGGAGCCCCATGCCCTCGTGTTCAGCTACGAGCACCAGCTCATGGTGGAGGACTGACGATGCGGGGCACCGTGCCGGGCCTGGCGAGCCCGTTCCCGCTCGGCGAGCAGCTTCCCGGGCTGTACCTCGACGACCCGTTCACGCAGCGCCTGACCGGGGCGTTCGACGAGGTCCTCGCCGCCGCCGTCCAGGCGCTCGACTGCTTCCCGGCGTATCTCGACCCGGCTCTCGCCCCGGAGGACTTCCTCGAGTGGCTCGGCGGCTGGGTGGGGGCGACCCCGGACGAGACGTGGCCGCTCGAGCGGCGGCGGGCGTTCGTCGCCGCGGCCGCCGAGCTCTTCCGGGCCCGCGGCACGGCCGCCGGCATCGCGGCGCACGTCGCGATCTTCACCGGCGGTGAGGTCGAGATCGGCGAGCCCGGGGCGGCCGGCTGGTCGCGGGAGGCGGGCGCCGCGATCCCCGCGGGCACGTCGCCGGACCTCTTCCTCCGCGTCCGCGTCCGCGACCCGAAGGCGATCCCCGCGGCTCGCCTCGATGCCCTCGTGGCGGCGGTGAAGCCGGCCCACGTCACGCACCGCGTCGAGATCGTGAAGGCGTGAGGGCCGCCGACCGCGACGGCGCTCCGGGGCGTGCGGCCGTGCGCGCTACGATGCGCGCAGGCGTGTGGCGGGTCCGCGCGAACCGGGGCCGGGCCAGCGATCGACGAGGGAGCGGGACGTGATCGTCTGCACGAAGTGCGGGTTCCAGAACGACCCGTCCGACAGCTTCTGTGGATCGTGCGGCAGCTTCCTCGAGTGGACGGGG
>JAJZRQ010000035.1:8803-23444 GCA_021802585.1 Chloroflexota bacterium | reverse complement strand
GCCGAGGTCGAGTGGCTCCTCCACCGCCTCCCCGGCCTCGGCGGCGAGGAGCGCGCCGTCGTCGAGCAGATGAGCCACCGCCTCGTGGCCGCGCTCCTCCACGCGCCCCTCGCGGCGCTCCACGAGGACGAGGCGGGATCGCTGGACCGGGCCGCGCGCGACCTGTTCGGGGTCTAGTCGTGCCCGCGTCCGCGTCCGGCGCCCCGACGCTCCGCCTCGGGACCCGCGGCAGCGCCCTCGCGCTCGCCCAGTCGGGGATGATCGCCGACGACCTCCGCGCCCTCGGCGCGACGATCGAGCTCGTCGTCGTCCGGACGGCCGGCGACGACCGGCCGCCGGCCACGGCCTGGGGCGAGGGCGCCTTCGTCGTGGCCCTCGAGGAGGCCCTCCTCGCGGGACGGGTGGACGTCGCGGTCCACAGCGCGAAGGACGTCCCCACGGCCGAGGACCCCCGCCTCGCGATCGCCGCCTACCCGGCCCGCGAGGATCCCCGGGACGCGCTCGTCTGCCGCGACCCTGGCCGCACGTTCGCGACGCTCCCCGAGGGGGCCGTCGTGGGGACCGACAGCCCGCGCCGGGCCGCGCTTCTCCGCGCCGCCCGCCCCGACCTCCGGACGCGGCCCCTCCACGGGAACGTCGACACCCGCCTCCGGAAGCTCGCCGCGGGTGAGGCCGACGCGCTCGTCCTCGCGGTCGCCGGGCTCTCGCGCCTCGGCCTCGCGGACCGGATCCGCGAGGTCCTGCCGACGGCCGTCGCCCTGCCGGCGCCGGGCCAGGGGGCGCTCGCGGTCCAGGTCCGCGCCGCAGACCCGGTCGCCCGCCCGTTCGTCGCGCAGCTTGACGACCCGGCGACGCGAGCGGCGGTCGAGGCCGAGCGGGCGTTCCTCCGGGCGAGCGGCGGCGGCTGCCGGGCGCCGATCGGCGCGCTCGCGACCGTGGAGGGCGGGACCCTCACGATCCGCGGCGCCGCCGCGGCCGACGGGTCGGTGCCCCTCGGCGACGCGCCGGCGACCGCCGCGGCCGCGGCGCCCGGCACGACGTTCACGGCCCCGGTCGACGCCGGGGCGGCCGCGCCGGTCGTCGCCCGGGGGGAGCGCCGGGGTCCGGTCGAGGACCGCCTCGTCCTCGCGGCGGAGCTCGCCGAGGTCCTCGCGGCGGAGCTCGCCGCGGCGCGCCCGGGTGGACGCGCCGCCCCGGTCGCGGCGGGCCCGCGCCGTCCACGCGCCCTCGTGACGCGCGAGCCCGGCCGGCCGGGCGCCCTCGCCGACGCACTCCGGGCGCGCGGCGTCGAGCCCGTCGTCATCCCCACGATCGAGCTCCGCCCCGCCGTCCCGGGCGGCCCCCTCGACGCCGCCGTCGCCGGCCTCGACCGGTACGCCTGGGTCGCGGTCACGAGCGCCGCCGGCGCCGACGCCCTCGCCGCGGCGGCCGGTCGCGTGGGCGCGGCCCTCGCGGGATCGCGGATCGCCGCCGTCGGTGGCGCGACCGCCGAGGCGCTCGCCGCGGGCGGCGCGACGGCCGTGTTCGTCCCCGGCCGGGCCGTCGGCTCGGCCCTCGCCGACGAGCTGCCCATCGAACCCGGGGACCGCGTCCTCCTCGCCCGCGCCGACGCTGCGGCCGACGGCCTCCCGGCGCAGCTCCGGGCTCGCGGCGCGATCGTCGAGGAGGTCGTCGCGTACCACACGGTCGAAGCGCCGGAGGCGGCGCGCGTCCCGCTCCGCGACGCGCTCCGCGACGGGATCGGCGCCCTCGTCTTCACGAGCGGATCGACGGTCCGCGGGCTCCTCGCCCTGCTCCCCCCGGCCGAGCGCCGCGCCGCGCTCGCGACGCCGGCCTGCTGCATCGGGCCGTCCACCGCCGCCGTCGCCCGCGACCACGGGTTCGGTCGCGTCTTGGAGGCCACGACGCCCGCCGCCGAGGTCCTCGCCGACCTCGTCGCGACCGCCGTCGCGGCGCCGCCCGACGCGACGACCTCCTTGACCGCCGCCACCCCCGTCCCCGCCGGCGCTCCGGCAGCCCACGCCTCCGAGGTGTCCCGATGACCTCCGTCCTCGACCCCCAGCCGACGTCGGCGATCCCGTTGCCGGCTGCCGGCCATCGCCTCCGGCGGACCCGCCGGACCCCGGCGCTCCGGGCTCTCGTCCGCGAGACGCGCCTCCACCCGGCGATGCTCGTCGCCCCGCTCTTCGTCGTCCCCGGCCGCGGCGGCCGGACGCCGATCCCGTCCCTGCCGGGCTCCTTCCGCCTCACCCCGGACGAGGCCCTCGCCGAGGCCCGGTCGCTCGCCGCGCTCGGGGTCGGCGGGGTCATCGTCTTCGGGCTGCCGGCGGCGAAGGACGCCGAGGGCACCGGCGCGTGGATCGCCGACGGCGTCGTCCAGGAGGCCGTCGGCCGGATGCGCGACGCCGACCTCGACCTCGTCGTCATCGCCGACACGTGCCTCTGCGAGTACACCGACCACGGCCACTGCGGACCGCTCCTCCGGGACGGGCGGGTCGACAACGACGCGGCGATCCGCCTCCTCGCCGAGACGGCCGCCTCGCAGGCCGCGGCCGGCGCCGACGTCGTCGCCCCGTCCGCGATGATGGACGGCCAGGTCGCCGCGATCCGGGCCGGCCTCGACGCCGCCGGCCACCTCGAGGTCCCGATCCTCGCCTACGCCGCGAAGACGGCCTCGGCGTTCTACGGGCCGTTCCGCGAGGCCGCCGACTCGGCACCCGCGTTCGGCGACCGGCGCGGCTACCAGATGGACCCGGCGAACGCGCGCGAGGCCCTCCGCGAGATGGCGGTCGACGTCGCCGAGGGGGCCGACCTGCTCCTCGTGAAGCCGGCCCTCCCCTCGCTCGACCTCCTCGCCCGGGCGCGGGAGCGCTTCGACGTCCCGGTCGGCGCCTACCAGGTGAGCGGCGAGCACGCAATGATCGCGGCGGCGGCGGAGCGCGGCTGGATCGACGGCCGGCGGACGAACCTCGAGGCGCTCACCTCGATCGTCCGGGCCGGCGCCTCGTTCGTCATCACGTACGCCGCCGCAGACGTCGCGCGCTGGCTGCGGGAGGAGAGCCGGTGAGCAGCCGGCGGGCCGTCACGGGCGGCGGGGCCGGCGGGGCCGCGGCGACGCGTGGCGACGCGATGGACGATCTCCGGGCGCGGGCCGAGGGGCTCTTCCCGGGCGGCGTGAACAGCCCCGTGCGGGCGTTCGGCGCCGTCGGCCGGCCGCCGCTCGTCCTCGCGGCGGGGGCGGGACCGCGGGTCCGCGACGCCGACGGCCGCTGGTACCTCGACTACATCGGGTCCTGGGGGCCGGCGATCCTCGGCCACGCCCACCCGGCGGTCGTCGAGGCGGTCCGCGCGGCCGCCCTGGACGGCTTCGCCCTCGGGGCGACCGGGCCGCGGGAAGTGGAGCTCGGGGAGCTCGTCCGGGCCGCGATGCCCTCGCTGGAGCGGCTGCGCTTCACCTCGTCCGGGACGGAGGCGGCGATGAGCGCCGTCCGGCTCGCCCGGGGGGCGACCGGCCGCGACCTCGTCGTCAAGTTCTCGGGCGGGTACCACGGGCACAGCGACGGGCTCCTCGTGGAGGCCGGCTCGGGCGTCGCGACGCTCGCGATCCCCGGGAGCGCCGGCGTGCCGGCGGCGATCGCGTCCGCGACGATCGTCGTGCCGTACAACGACCCGGATGCCGTGGCTGCCGCGTTCGCCGCCCACCCGGGGCGCATCGCGGCGGTCATCGTCGAGCCGGTGGCCGCGAACGCCGGCGTCCTCCCGCCGGCGCCGGGCTTCCTCGAGCGGCTCCGCGCGATCACGATGGCCGACGGCGCGCTCCTCGTGTTCGACGAGGTGATCACCGGGTTCCGCGTCGGGCCGGGCGGAGCGCAGGGCCGCTTCGGGATCCGCCCCGACCTCACGGTCCTCGGCAAGATCGTCGGCGGCGGGATGCCGGTCGGGGCGTACGGCGGGCGGGCCGACCTCATGGGCCTCGTCGCGCCGGCCGGGCCGGTCTACCAGGCGGGCACGCTCTCCGGGCACCCGCTCGCGATGGCCGCGGGCGCGGCGACACTCCGCCTCCTCACGCCGGACCGCTACGACGCGCTCGAGGCCGCGGGCGCCCGCCTCGAGGCGGGCCTGCGCGCCGCGGCCGCCGCCGCCGGGACGCCGGTCGGGATCACCCGGGTCGGCTCGCTCCTCACGGTCTTCTTCCGGTCGGGGGCCCCGGCCACGGCCGAGGAGGCGTTCGCCGCGGACCGGGCGGCCTACGCCCGCTTCTTCGGGGCGATGCTCGACGCCGGCGTGCTCCTCGCGCCGTCCCCGTTCGAGGCCTGGTTCCTCTCCCTCGCCCACGGCGAGGGAGAGCTCGACGAGACGGCCGCGGCGGCCGCGGCGGCGTTCGCGGCGGTCGAGGCGGGCCGATGAGCGGCGCGACGGGCGGCCTCGCGCCGCGGGACGGCGTCGCCGGGGCGCCCGTCGATCTGCCGCCCGCCGTGGCCGACGCGCGCGCCACGCGCTTCCTCCGGGCCTGCCGGGGCGAGCCGGTGGACGCCACCCCGGCCTGGTTCATGCGCCAGGCCGGCCGGGCGCTCCCCGAGTACCGCGCGATCCGCGAGCGGGCGACGCTCGTCGAGATCACCCGTGACCCGGCCCTCTGCGCCGAGGTGACCCTCCAGCCCGTCCGCCGCCTCGGCGTCGACGCCGCGATCCTCTTCGCCGACATCACGACGCCTCTCGCCGGCCTCGGCGTCGACTTCGAGATCGTCGAGGGCCGCGGGCCGGTCGTCGCCGCGCCGGTCCGCTCGGCGGCCGACGTCGCCCGCCTCCGCGCCTTCGACCCTGCCGCGGCCGTCGGGCCGCTCCTCGAGGCGATCGGGCTCGTCCGGGCCGCCTCGCCGGTGCCGCTCATCGGCTTCGCCGGCGCGCCGTTCACCCTCGCCTGCTACCTCGTCGAGGGCGGGCCGTCGCGCGACTTCCTGCGCACGAAGACGTTCATGCACGCCGACCCCGGGGCGTGGGCCGCGCTCATGGACGTCCTCACCGCCACGACGGTCGCCTACCTCGCCGCGCAGGTCGCCGCCGGCGCCCAGGCCGTCCAGGTCTTCGACTCGTGGGTCGGAGGCCTCTCGCCGCGCGACTACGCGACGCGCGTCGCCCCGTGGATGGCCCGGATCTTCGCGGCGCTCCGGCCCCTCGGCGTCCCTGCGATCCACTTCGGCGTCGGCACGGCCGGCATCCTCCGCCTCCAGGCCGCGGCGGGCGGCGACGTCATCGGCCTCGACTGGCGGGTCGACCTCGCCGAGGGCCGGGACCTCGTCGGCGGCCGGCCGGTGCAGGGGAACCTCGACCCGGCCCTCCTCCTTGGGCCGTGGGACGCGACGGCCGACGCCGCGACGGCGATCCTCGACCGCGCCGCGGGGCGGCCCGGCCACGTCTTCAACCTCGGGCACGGGGTCCTGCCGGGCACCGACCCCGACGACCTCGCCCGCCTCGTGGACCTCGTCCACGACCACGCCCCCGGGAGGAGCCCCGCATGACCGTCGACGCCGTCCTCCTCATGGCCTACGGGAGCCCGGACCGGCTCGACCAGGTGGAGGCGTACTACACCGACATCCGGCGCGGCAGTCCGCCGCCGCCCCACCTCCTCGCGGAGCTCCTGGACCGGTACCAGGCGATCGGCGGCGGCTCGCCCCTGTCGCGGATCGTCGAGGAGCAGCGGGCCGCCGTCGCGGCCGAGCTCGCCCGTCGCGGGCGGCCGATCCGGGTGTACGCCGGGATGCGCCACATCGCGCCCCGGATCGGGACGGTCGTCGAGGCGATGGCCGCGGACGGCGTGGAGCGGCTCGTGGCGATCGCCCTCGCGCCGCAGCGGTCCTCGAACGCGGCCGGCTATCGGCGAGCGGTCGAGGCGGCGCTCGCCGGCCTCGGCCCATCCGCCCCCGCGGTCATGCACGTCGACTCCTGGCACGACGAGCCGCGCTTCGTCGAGGCCCTCGCCGCGACGACGGCCGAGGCCCTCGGCCGCTTCGCCGATCCCTCGGCCGCCCGGGTGATGTTCACCGCCCACAGCCTCCCGGCCCGGGTCGTCGCCGAGGGCGACCCGTACCCCGACGAGCTTGCCCGGACCGCCGCGCTCGTCGCCGGGCGGCTCGGCCTGCCCCGCTGGGAGTTCGCGTACCAGAGCGCCGGCCGGACTGGCGAGCCGTGGCTCGGGCCGGACATCCTCGACGAGATCCGGCGCCTCGCCGCCGAGGGCGTCCGGGACCTCGTCATCCGGCCGGTCGGCTTCGTCGCCGACCACCTCGAGGTCCTCTACGACATCGACATCGAGGCCCAGGGCGTCGCCCGCGCGGCGGGCATCCGCCTCGAGCGCGCTCGCTCGATGAACGTCGACCCCACCTTCGTGGCCGGGCTCGCCGACGTCGCCGAGGCGGCGCTCGGAGGTCCGGCGGCCCCCGACGCCGGCGCAGCCCCGGCGGCCGCGCCGGCCCGCTGACCCAGGAGAGGAAGAGCGACGATGGTCGAGACGCAGCGCCCCCCGACGACCCCGGGTCACCCGGGCGGGCATCCGGGTCCGCACCCCGGCGGGCACCCCGGCCGGCTGCCGGGCGTCGGCGCGGTCCAGCCGCGCGGCCTCGTCTACGACCGCGCCCCGATGCTCGTCTACTGGGAGACGACGCTCGCCTGCGGGCTCGCCTGCCGGCACTGCCGGGCGACGGCCGAGCCAGAGCGGAGCCCGCTCGAGCTCACGACCGACGAGGGGAAGGCGCTCCTCGACCGGATCCTCGGGTTCGGCGAGCCGCTCCCCCACGTCGTCTTCACCGGCGGCGACCCCCTCCGCCGGCCGGACCTCGAGGAGCTCGTCGTCGCGGCCACCGAGCGGGGCATCGGGGCCTCGCTCGCGCCGGCGGTCACGCCCGACCTGACGAAGGAGCGCCTCGCCTCGCTGAAGGCGGCGGGGATCCAGACGATCTCCCTCAGCCTCGACGGCTCGGACCCCGCGCGGCACGACGGGCTCCGCGGCGTCGACGGCACGTTCGCGATGACGATGCGTGCCGCCGCGTGGGCCCACGAGGTCGGCCTGCCGATCCAGGTGAACACGCTCGTCACGGACACGACGCTCGACGACCTGCCGGCGGTCTGCGAGACGGTGGGCGGGATGGGGATCCTCCGCTGGAGCCTCTTCTTCCTCATCTCCGTCGGGCGCGGGTCGGTCCTCCGCGAGATCACCCCGGCCCAGTCCGAGCGGCTCTTCCACTGGCTGTACGAGCTCTCGAAGGAGCGGCGCTTCCAGGTAAAGACGACCGAGGCGACCCACTACCGGCGCGTCGCGATCCGGGCGATGGAGGCCGAGGGGATGAGCGACGACGAGATCGCCCGGACCTCGGTGGGGCGCGGCTTCGGGATCCGCGACGGCAACGGGATCCTGTTCGTCAGCCACGACGGGAGCGTCTACCCATCCGGCTTCCTTCCGCTCGCCGTGGGGAACGTCCGGGCCGACGACGTCGTGCGCCTCTACCGCGAGCACCCGACGTTCACGTCCCTGCGGGACACCTCGCAGTACAAGGGCCGCTGCGGGATCTGCCCGTACGTCGACCGCTGCGGCGGCTCCCGCGCCCGCGCGTACGCCTGGACCGGCGACGTCCTCGAGGCGGACCCGCTCTGCCCGTTCGTCCCGACGGCGGAAGGCTGAGCCGCGGTGGGCGGGCCGGGCCGTTCCGGCGGGGTCGTGGTCGTCGGGGGCGGGATCACCGGCCTCGCGGCGGCCTACGAGCTCACCCTCGCCGGCGTGCCGGTGCTCCTCGTCGAGGCGTCCGACCGCCTCGGCGGGAAGGTCTGGACGAAGCGCGTCGAGGGCTTCCTCATCGAGGCCGGTCCCGACTCGTTCATCTCGTACCGGCCGGCCGCCACGGAGCTGGCCCGGGAGCTGGGCCTCGGGGGGTCGATCATCGGCACGACGGAGCCCCGCCGGGTGTTCATCCGGGCCCGCGGGGCGATGGTCCCGATGCCCGACGGGATGGGCCTCGTCCTCCCGACCCGCATCGGGCCGTTCGTGACGACCCCCCTCTTCTCGTGGCCCCAGAAGCTCCGCGCGGGCCTCGACCTCATCCTCCCGCGGCGCCTCGACGGGGAGGACGTCTCGATCGGGGCGTTCCTCCGGCACCGCCTCGGCCGGGCGATGGTCGACCGGCTCGCCGACCCGCTCCTCGGCGGGATCTATGGGGCGCCGGTCGACGATCTGAGCCTCTTCGCGGTCGTCCCGCAGCTCCGCGACTACGAGCGCGAGCACCGGAGCCTGCTCCTCGCGAGCCTCGCGCAGGGACGCGCGGCACGGGCGCGGGCGAGCGGCTCCCCGGCGGGGTCGCTGTTCCTCAGCCTCGAGGGAGGGCTCGGCAGCCTCGTCGACGCCCTCGCGGCGGCCATCCGCGGCGCCCCCGACGCGGAGATCCGGCTGTCCGCCCCCGTCGCGGCGCTCGAGCGCGAGGGCTCCCGGACGGCCGTCCGGCTGGCGGACGGGACCCGGCTCGAGCCCGACGCCGTCGTCCTCGCCGCGCCGGCGCCCGTGGCGGCGGCCCTCCTCGCCGACGAGCTCCCCGTCGCGGCGGCGGCGATCCGGGCAATCCCCCACGGGACGACCGGCGTCGTGACGCTGGCCTATGCGGCCGACGCCTTCGCCCGGCCGCCCGAAGGCCACGGCGTCCTCGTCGCCGCGGACGAGCCGCTCGCGTTCGGCGCCTGCACCTTCACGTCGTCGAAGTGGGCGGGGCGGGCCCCCGCCGGGACCGTCCTCGTGCGGGCGTTCGTCCCGGAGCGCTCGGCCGCGCTCCTGGGAGGGCCCGACGACGCCATCGTCGCCGCGATCCACGGCGACCTGCGGCGCCTCTTCGGGGTCCGGGCCGGGCCACTCGTCCGCGACGTCGCGCGCTGGACGGACGCGATGCCGCGCTACACGGTCGGCCACCTCGGGCGCGTCGCCGCGGTCGAGGCCGCGACGACGGGGCGGCCCGAGATCGCCGTGGCCGGCGCCGCGTTCCACGGCGTCGGCGTGCCGGAGTGCGTCGCCCGCGGGCGGGCCGCGGCCCGCCGCGTGGCGGCCCTCGTCGGGAGCGGGGTCGAGGCGGCCGCGGTCGCCGGCGCGGCCTGACGCGCCGCCGGGCCACCCCCGCGGCATCAGCCGAGGGCGGCCGCCCGCATCAGCCGAGGGCGGCCGCCAGCTCCGCGATCCGGTCCGGGCCGACGCGGCAGCAGCCGCCGATGAGGCGGGCGCCCGCGGCCACCCACACCCGGGCCGCGGCCGCGTCGACGTCGACGCCCTCGGCCGGGAGCCAGCGGCGGGCGGCGGCGTCCCAGCCCTCACCCGCGTTCGGGTAGACGACGATCGGCTTGCCCGTCACGGCGCGGATCCGCCCGACGAGCTCCGCGACATGCTGGGGGGCCGTGCAGTTCACCCCGACGGCGACGAACGCCGCCGTCGCGTCGGCGATCGCCGCCGCGACCTCCACCGGCGTCCCGTCGCGGAGGTGGCCGCCGTCGGCGCACGCGACGGCGAGCCAGGCCGGCGTTCCTGCCTCCGCAACGAGCCCGGCGAGCGCCTCGACCTCGACGACGTCGGGGATCGTCTCGCAGGCGAGGAGGTCGGGCCCGGCCGCCCAGAGGGTCGCCAGGCGGTCCCGATGGAAGTCGGCGAGGGCGGCCCGATCGAGGCCGTACCGCCCGCGGTACTCGGAGCCGTCCGCGAGGTACGCGCCGTACGGCCCGATCGACGCCGCGACGAGGAGCGGGCCGGGGTCGCGCGGCGCCAGCTCGGCACGATACCGGTCGCGGGCCGCGGCGGCGAGCTCGACGCTCCGGCCGAGGAGCCGCGCGGCGGTCGCCCGGTCGATCCCGCGCGCGGCGAAGCCCTCGAACGTCGCCTGGTAGCTCGCGGTGATCGCGACGCGGGCGCCGGCCCGGAAGTACGCCAGGTGGGCCGCGACGATTGCCTCGGGCTCGTCGGCGAGGAGGCGCGCCGACCAGAGCCGGTCGGCGAGGACGTGCCCGGCGGCCTCGAGCTCGGTGGCGAGGCCACCGTCGATGACGGCGACGCCGCCGCCGGCAAGGAGGTGGGCGAGCGGGCTCGCCGCCTCGGGCACGGGGATCAGCCGGCGTTGCCGATGTCGACCGAGTACGCCTCCCAGACGAGGTCGGCGCCGTGCTGGCGATGGCGGATGATCCGGCCCATGAGCCGCTGGAGTTCGTCGCGGACCTCGTCGATCTCGGCATCCTCGGCGAGCGGGCCGCCGAGCTGACCGCCCGCGGTCACGAGCGAGGCCGCGATGAGCGGGTGCTCGTCGCGGAGCCGGCGTGCCTTCGCCCCGAGATGGGGCGCGATGTCGGCCATCTCCTCGTACAGGCCGCCGGGAGCCTCCGTCTCGCTCACGTGGTCGTCGAAGGCGTGGGTGAGCGCCTCGAGGGCGTCGGTCGCCTCGGCCCGCCACGCCTCGTGGTCGCGGATCGGCGACGAGATCGCGTCCTCGAAGGCGACGAGCGCCTCGCGCAGCTCGCGTCGGCGGCGGGCGGCCGCCTCGAGCGCGGGTGTGGGAGTCGGTTCGTGGGTCATCGCGGGCCTCCGGGGGGCGCCGCCGTCGGGGCATCGGCGTCGGGCCCATGGTAGCCCGACGCGCGCCGGGCACGGGCGGACGCCCGCCTGCCGCGACCCGTCAGCCCTCGCGGCGTGGGGCGACGCCCACGGGCCCGACGACGGTCCGCCAGGCGCGGGTGAGCATCCGGAACTCGGCCGCGGGAATCCGTGGGGCGGCGACGAGCGCCGCCGCGGTCTCGGCCGCACACTCGGCTGCCTCGAGACGGGTCCTCACGTCCGTGCCGCTCGTCGCGAGGGCGCCTGCGGCGGCCCCGCGGGCCGCGTCGGCTGCGGCGCGGGCGACGTCGTCGCGCTCGTTCGCGAAGGCCCGCTCGCGCGCGATCCGGGCCACCTTCGGCACCTTCTCGAGCCGGGGGTCCCAGTCGAACGCGCGCCGCCGCTCGGCGGCGAGGGCCCGCGCCGTCGGCCCGTCGAGCGTGGCCGCAGCGGCGATGAGGACGCGAACGGCATCGCGGTCCGGGCCGAACGCGCCGGCCTCGCGGATCGCCGCGGCGCGCCGCCGGCGGCGCCGGAGGTCGAGCCGGTGGAAGCCGAAGAGGACGAGGAAGACGACCCCCAGGGCGAGGGTGAGGAGGAGGTCCCCGACGGCGAAGCGGAGTCCCTCGTCCGGCATGGCACGGCCTCCCGGGGTCGGCGACGCGGTCGTCCGGGCCGGCGGTCAGCCGGCCTCGCCGGACGCGGGCCGTGGCGCCCGGACGACGCTGCTGAAGCCGTTCGTCCGGTGGGAGCTGTCGCAGAACGGCTTCGTCGCCGAGCCGCCGCAGCGGCAGAGGGAGACCGTCCTCCCGGCCTCGACCTCGAACGCGGTGCCCTCTCCGTCGAGGAGCGTGATCGGGCCGACGACGCGGTACGACGCGTCGTCGCGGACCGTGATCGTGACGGCGGCGGGCGAGACAGGCTCGGTCATCGCGGGAACGTCCTCCGGGGTCGGCCCCCCACGGGGCCCCGCCACATCGTACGTGCGCCGCGATCCAGGCGCCGGATCCGGGCCTCGGCGGATCATTCGCTATCCTTACGCCGTTTGTCACCATTTCCCAGGGAGCCCACATGAAGGTCGGCGTTCCGAGAGAGACGCTGCCCGGCGAGCACCGCGTTGCCCTGATCCCGGAGGTCCTTCCCAGGTTGAAGGCCGCCGGGATCGACGTGATCGTGGAGCGCGGTGCCGGGACGGCCGCGTCGTTCACCGACGCGATGTTCGAGGAGGCGGGGGCCACCCTCGTCGCCGGCGACGCGGCATGGAGCGAGGCCGACTGCGTCGTCAAGGTCCAGGGGCCGACCCTGGCCGAGGTCGAGAAGCTGCGCGCCGGCCAGGCCCTCGTCGGGCTCCTCGCCCCGCTCATCGAGCCGGCCCTCATGCGGACGCTCGCCGGGCACGGCGTCACGGCGATCAGCCTCGACGCGATCCCGCGGACGCTCTCGCGGGCCCAGACGATGGACGTCCTCTCCTCCCAGGCGAACATCGCCGGCTACAAGGCCGTCCTCGTCGCCGCGGAGGCCTTCGGGCGCTACTTCCCGCTCCTCACGACGGCCGCCGGCACGGCGAAGCCGGCGAACCTCCTCGTCCTCGGGATCGGCGTCGCGGGGCTCCAGGCGATCGGCACGGCCCGGCGCCTCGGGGCCGTCGTCCGGGCGTACGACGTGCGGCCGGAGACGAAGGAGCAGGCCGAGTCGCTCGGCGCCCAGTTCGTCACCCTCAGGACCGCGATCGACGCGACGGGGTCGGGGGGCTACGCGCGCGAGCTGACCGCCGAGGAGCGGGCCGCCCAGCAGGCCGAGCTGAACGGGGTCATCGCCGGGATGGACGTCATCATCACGACCGCCCAGGTCCCCGGCCGCCGGCCGCCGGTCCTCGTGACCGCCGACGCCGTCCGCGCGATGAAGCCGGGATCGGTGATCCTCGACATGGCCGCGAGCGCCCTCGGCGGGAACTGCGAGCTCTCGAAGCCCGGTGAGACCCTGCGGACGGAGGGCGGCGTCACGATCCTCGCCCCCGAGAACCTCCCGGCCACCGTGCCGATCAGCGCCAGCCAGTTCTACGCGCGGAACCTCGGGGCGCTCCTCCTTCACCTCGTGAAGGACGGCGCGCTCGCCCTCGACCCGGCCGAGGAGATCACGGCGGGCGTCCTCATCACCCACGGCGGGAAGGTCGTCCAGCCGGCGACCGCGAAGCTCCTCGAGCCCGCCCCCGCCGCCGGAGGCGCGTCCGCATGACCGACCTGCTCTTCCCCCTCACGATCTTCGTCCTGGCGATCCTCGTCGGGTTCGAGGTCATCTCGAAGGTCCCGGCCACCCTCCACACGCCGCTCATGTCGGGGGCGAACTCGATTCACGGGATCGTCCTCGTCGGCGGCATGCTCATCGCGGCCGAGGCGCGCGACCCGCTGGGGTACGTCCTCGCGTTCCTCGCGATGTCGTTCGGGGCGATGAACGTCGTCGGGGGCTACGTCGTCACCGACCGGATGCTCCAGATGTTCCGGAAGAAGACCGCGGCCCCGAAGGCCGGCGGGAAGTCCTGACGGGGCGGGCATGGACCTCCAGACCGTCGTCTACCTGGCCCAGATCGCGGGCGCCGTCTGCTTCGTGCTGGGCCTCCACCTCATGAACTCGCCGGCCACCGCCCGGAATGGCAACCTCCTCTCCGCCGGCGGCATGGTCGTCGCCGCCTCCGCGACCCTCCTCAGCCTCGCCGTCCGCACGGGCGGCGTCGGGACGATCGGCTGGGTCATCATCGTCGTCGGCTTCCTCGTCGGGGGCGGGCTCGGCCTCTACACGGCCCGCAACGTCCAGATGACGGAGATGCCGCAGCTCGTCTCGCTGTTCAACGCCATGGGCGGCGGCGCGGCGGCCCTCGTCGCGATCGAGGACTTCGTCCGGATCACGGGCGCCGGCGGCGCTCCGGTGTCCACGACGGTCTTCGTCGTCCTCGACGTCGTCATCGGCGCGGTCACCTTCAGCGGCTCCCTCGTCGCGTCGGGCAAGCTCATGGGGCTCATCAGCGGGAGGCCGATCATCTTCCCGGGCTCCCGCCTCCTCACGATCGTCCTGGCCGTCGTGACCATCGCCGGGACCGCCCTCCTCGTCCTCGGCGCCGGGGGCGCGGTGACCCTCGACGGCACGGTCTCCCTCGTCGTCCTCGGCGTCATCCTCGTCGCCGCGCTCGTCTTCGGCGTGACGATGGTCCTCCCGATCGGCGGGGCCGACATGCCGGTCGTGATCTCGCTCCTCAACGCGTTCACCGGGACGGCCGTCGCGATGGCCGGGTTCGTCCTCGACAACCCGGTCCTCATCATCTCGGGCGCCCTCGTCGGGGCGTCCGGCGGGATCCTCACGAAGCTCATGGCCGACGCGATGAACCGCTCGATCCTCAACATCATGATCGGCGGCTTCGGGGGCGGCGAGAGCGCGGTGGCGGGCGCCGCCGGCGGCCCTGGCGGCTCCGTCCGCTCGATCGGGGCCGACGACGTCGCGATCCAGCTGGCGTACGCGAGCAGCGTCATCGTCGTGCCGGGGTACGGCCTCGCGGTCGCCCAGGCCCAGCACGCAGTCCGCGAGCTCGCCGAGCTCCTCGAGGAGAAGGGCGTCGACGTGGAGTACGCGATCCATCCCGTCGCCGGCCGGATGCCGGGGCACATGAACGTCCTCCTCGCCGAGGCGAACGTGCCGTATCCCCAGCTGAAGGAGATGGACGAGATCAACCCGGAGTTCGACCGCTGCGACGTCGCGCTCGTCATCGGGGCGAACGACGTGACGAACCCCGCGGCGCGGCGCCCGGGCAACCCGGTCTCCGGCATGCCGATCCTCAACGTGGACCACGCGAAGTCGATCGTCGTCATCAAGCGCTCCATGGGCCGCGGCTACGCGGGGATCGACAACGAGCTCTACGTCAACCCGAAGACGGGGATGCTCTTCGCGGACGCGAAGGAGGGCCTCGCCCAGCTCATCGCGGCCGTCAAGGCGCTGTAGCCGGCACCGGCGCGCGGCACCGGGCGTCCGGCGCCGGGGGGGCCGCGTCCGGCG
>JAJZRQ010000035.1:0-8703 GCA_021802585.1 Chloroflexota bacterium | reverse complement strand
GCGTCCGGCGCCGGGGGGGCCGCGTCCGGCGGGGGCGGCGGCCCGCCGACGAGGATCCGGGTCGCGGAATCGGCGTGCCGGGCGCCTGCGGCGCCGCTACGATGTCAGTCTAGCCGTCTAGATGACCGGACGGCCGTTCCACGTCGCGCGAGGGTTGCCCGGCATGCGACGGATCAGCGACATCGGCGCCGCCGTCATCGGCAGCGGGTTCATCGGCAGCGTCCACGTCGAGGCGCTCCGGCGTCTCGGCGTCCGCGTCCACGGCCTCCTCGAGGTCTCCCCTGAGCACGGTGCGCGGCGCGCGGCCGAGCTCGGGCTCCCCGGGTCGTGGCCGACCATGGACGCAATGCTCGCCGACGACCGCGTCGAGGTCGTCCATGTCACCTCGCCGAACGCCCTCCACGTCCCACAGGTGCGCCGGATCCTCGCCGCGGGGAGGCACGTCGTGTGCGAGAAGCCGCTCGCCACGTCCTCGGCGGAATCGGCGGAGCTCGTGCGCCTCGCCCGGGAGGCCGGGGTCGTGAACGCCGTGAACTTCAACATCCGGTTCTACCCGCTGAACCAGCACCTCGCCCGCCTCGTCGCGGACGGCGGCCTCGGCGAGGTCCGTCTCGTGACCGGCCACTACTTCCAGGACTGGCTCCTCCTCCCGACGGACTGGAACTGGCGGCTCGACCCCGCGGAGGGCGGCACCCTCCGCGCCGTCGGTGACATCGGGTCGCACTGGCTCGACCTCGCGAGCTACGTCGGGGGCGTCCGCGTCGAGGCCGTCATGGCCGACCTCGCGACGTTCGTGAAGGTCCGCCACCAGCCCGCCGGCCCCGTGGAGACGTTCTCCACTGAGCGCGCGACGGACACGATTCCCCGCGAGATGACGACCGACGACGCGGCGACGATCCTCCTCCGCTTCTCGAACGGGGCGCGCGGTGCGGTCGCGATCTCCCAGGTGAGCGCCGGCCGGAAGAACTCGCTGCAGTACGAGATCGACGGCTCGGCCGCCGCCGCGGCCTGGGATTCCGAGCGCCCCGACGAGCTGTGGCTCGGCCGCCGCGAGGTCCCGAACGAGGTCCTCCTCCGGAATCCGGCCCTCATGAACGCCCCGGGCGCCGCGGCGGCGAGCCTGCCCGGCGGCCACGTCGAGGGGTTCGCCGACACGTTCAAGGCGCACTTCCGCGCCGTCTACGCCGACGTCGCCGCGGGCGGCCCGGCCGAGCGTCCCGCCTATCCCACGTTCGCCGACGGCCACGACGAGATGCTCGTCAACGACGCGATCGCCGCCAGCGCCCGCGAGGGCCGCTGGGTCGCCGTGGACCGCGGCGCATGAGCGCGGCGCAGGCCCGTCGCCCGTGCCGCCACAGTGCCGAGGGAGCATCGCGATGAAGCTCGGGTTCCTCACCGCCCCCTTCCCCGAGACGCCGCTCCTGGAGGTCGCCGACTGGGCGGCCGCGAGCGGCTTCGAGGTCCTCGAGATCGCCTGCTGGCCGCGGAGCGGCGGCCCGACCCGCCGCTACGCCGGCACGTCCCACATCGACGTCGCGAACCTGTCCGACGGCCAGGCGAGCGACCTCGCCGGCGCGATCGCCGCGAAGGGGCTCGCGATCTCCGGCCTCGGCTACTACCCCAACCCGCTCCATCCGGATCCCGCCCACCGCGAGCAGGTCATCGGCCACCTTCGCGCGGTCATGGTCGCGGCCCGGAAGATGGGCGTCCCGCTCGTGAACACGTTCATGGGCGGCGACGGGGCGAAGAACCAGGACGAGAACTGGGAGGAGGCGCTCCGGGTCTGGCCCGACATCGTGCGGTTCGCCGACGACCAGGGCGTGAAGGTCACGCTCGAGAACTGCCCGATGCTCTTCAGCTACGACGAGTGGCCAGGCGGCCACAACATCGCGACGACGCCCCGGATGTGGCGCCGGATCCTCGAGCAGTGGGGCGGCACGATCGGACTGAACTTCGACCCGAGCCACCTCGTCCTCCAGATGATCGACATGGCCCGCTTCCTCAAGGAGTTCGGACCGCACGTCCTCCACTACCAGGCGAAGGACCTCATGATCGACCGCGACGGGCTCTACGAGCGCGGCGTCCTCTCGATGGGGATGGGCTGGCAGATCCCCCGGATCCCGGGCCTCGGGGACGTGGACTGGGGCGTCGTCTTCTCCGAGCTCTACCGGGCCGGCTACGAGGGCGACTGCATCATCGAGCACGAGGACCGCCGCTTCGAGGGGACCGATGCGAAGGTGAAGCAGGGCTTCCTCATCGCCCGCGACATCCTCCGGCCGTACTGCAGGTGAGCGCCATGACCGGGTCCTGGGCCGAGGTCGCCGCCCCGCGCACGCCCGGGGAGCTGACGGCGGAGCTCCTCGCCGACCTCCTCGGCCGGCTCACCGAGCGCGACGTGGCGCTCACGATCGACCACTCCCTCCTCCGCCCCGAGCTCGACGACGCGTTCATCGCCGACGGCTGCCGGCTCGCCGCCGAGTACCGGGTGGCGTCCGTCTGCGTCCGCCCCGCGGACGTCGCCCGCGCGGCGGAGCTCCTCGCGGGGAGCGGCGTCGCGGTGGGCACGACGATCGGGTTCCCCCACGGCAACCACCGCACCGAGACGAAGGTCGTCGAGGCCCGGCGGGCCCTCGCGGACGGGGCGACCGAGCTCGACATGGTCCTCCAGATCGGGGCCCTCCGGTCCGGGCGCGACGCCGACGTCGAGGCCGACATCGCGGCCGTCGTCGAGGTCGCCCACGCGGCCGGCGCGATCGTCAAGGTCATCTTCGAGAACGCGTACCTCAGGGACGAGGAGAAGGTCCGCGCCTGCCGCCTCGCCGAGGCGGCAGGGGCCGACTTCGTGAAGACCTCCACCGGGTTCGCTCCCAGCGGGGCGACCCACGCCGACCTCGCCCTCATGCGGGCGAGCACCTCGCCCCACGTCCAGGTGAAGGCCGCGGGCGGCGTCCGGACGCTCGACGCGCTCCTCGCGGTGATGGCGCTCGGCGTCACCCGGATCGGGGCGACCGCGACGAAGGCGATCATCGACGACTTCCGGGCGCGGAAGGCGGGCGCGGCACCGGCGGCGGCGCCGGGCGCGGCCGCGGGACACAAGGAGGCGTACTGATGGGCGGCGTCGGCGTGGGGATGCTCGGCTCGGGGTTCATCGGCGAGTTCCACACCCTCGGCCTGCGCTACGTCCCCGACGCCCGGGTCGTCGCCAATGCCGACGCGAACCCGGAGCGGCGCGCGGCGTTCGCGTCCCGCTTCGGCAGCCGGCCGTTCGCGACGATCGAGGAGCTCTGCGCGGACCCCGAGGTGGACCTCGTCGTCGTCTCGCTGCCGAACCACCTGCACCGGGAGGCCGTGCTCGCCGCCGCGGCCGCGGGCAAGGCGGTCGCCTGCACGAAGCCGCTCGGCCGGAACGGGGCCGAGGCCGCCGACATGCTCCGCGCGGTGAAGGCTGCCGGCGTCTGGAGCGCCTACCTCGAGAACGTCGTGTTCAACCTCGACATGATGCGGATGCGGGAGATGATCGAGGCCGGCTCGATCGGCCGGGTCACGACGGTCCGGGCCCGCGAGGGCCACAGCGGCCCGCACGCGGCGCACTTCTGGAACGCCGACCTGGCTGGCGGCGGCGCCCTCCTCGACATGGCCTCCCACGGGACCGAGGTCGCCCGCTACCTCTTCGGCAAGGACCTCGCCGTCCGCGACGTCTTCGCCTGGGGCGCGACGCTCGTCCACGGGGCGCGGACGAGCGGGGAGGACAACGCGGTCATGGTCGTCCGCTTCGAGGACGGGCGGGCCGCGACCTGCGACGTCTCGTGGACGTCGAAGGGCGGCCTCGAGGGTCGCTTCGAGGTCTACGGCGACGCCGGCCGGATGATCCATGACATGGGCACGGGCTCCATCCGGGCATTCATCGAGCGGCCGGCCGGCTACCTCGGCGAGAAGGCCGACGTGGACACGGGCTGGGTCTTCCCGGTGCCCGACGAGGTCCGCGTCCACGGCCACGACGCGATGATGGCCGACGTGATCGAGAGCTTCCGAGCCGGCCGCCCGCCGCGCGAGACGCTCCGCGACGGCTACATCGTGAACCTCGTCCTCGATGCGGCGTACCGCTCGATGCGGAGCGGGTGCTGGGAGCCGGTCGTCGTCGACCCGGCGGTCGCCGGCTGATGGGCCCGCGCGTCCCGGGCCTCGCCCCCCGCCCCTCGCTCGACGGGGCCCCCATCGACGGGGGCCTCTGTGGAGCACGCGCGGCGTCTCGCGCGTGCCATCATCCAGCTGGGGACTGCAGACCCAGAACAACAGGAGGTGTGACGGACCCAACCTGCTGTTTCTCCCGCGCGGAGCGCACGCCCGGAGAGCGTGCCCGGACGCGCGGGGCGTACCTGCGTGGCGCGCCGCCAGCGGCGGGCCACGCACGAGGAGGAGCAATGTTCGACAAGCGATCTCGCATCGCGCGGCTCGTCGTGGGCCTCGCGGGACTGGCGATCGTCGTCGGCGCGTGCAGCAGCGGCGGATCCGCTGCCCCGTCCGGGAAGAGCTTCACGATCGGGTACTCGAACGGCGGCGGCGTCGGCAACGGCTTCCGCGAGGAGCAGGTCTGCACCGCGAAGGCGCAGGCGCTCGCGTCGGGCCAGGTCTCGACCCTCACGACGATCCACCGCAACACGGATGCCGCGGGCCAGCTCTCCGACATCCGCGACCTCATCGCGAAGGGCGTCGACGCGATCGTCTTCAACCCGAATGACCCGGCGGCCCTGAACCCGGCCCTCGAAGAGGCCAACAAGGCCGGCATCAAGACCGTCTCGGTCGACGCCTACGTCACCGACCCGACGACGTACAACCTCTACAACAACCAGATCAAGTACGCCGAGCTCGGCGCCAAGTGGCTGTTCGACCAGCTCGGCGGCTCGGGCACCGTCTACTACATGCGCGGCCTCGCCGGCCACCCGGCCGACTCCGACCGCGACATCGGGTTCAAGAACGTCCTGAAGGACTACCCCAACATCAAGGTCGTCCCGACCGCGGACGGCGTCTTCACCGGCTGGGATCCGGCCACGGCGACCCAGCTCATCAACGACTTCATCGCCAGCGGCCAGTACGACCAGATCAACGGCATCTGGTCGTCGGGCATGGGCCAGCAGGTCGTCGACGGCATCAAGGCGGCGAACAAGCCGTTCGTGCCGATCGTCGACGCCGACCTCTACGGGTTCGTCGCGCAGCTCCTCGACCCGACGGGCTATCCCGGCCTCAAGGGCGCGGCGGTGACGAACACGGCGGCCGTCGGCGGCGCCGGCGTCGCGCTGGCGCTCAAGCTCCTCAACGGCGAGAAGGTCGAGACCGACCCGTCCGCGAGCCAGCCGAACACCGTCCTCCTCAACCCGGTCCTCGCCGACAACGTGACGGACGCGGGCAAGGCGACGCTCAAGTCCTGGCAGGTCCCGGGCCTCGACCCGGGCTGGCCGCTCGGCCTCACGATCCAGGGCTGGACGACGTACACCCCCGAGCAGGCGATCGCCTGCAAGGGCCCGGGCGACAAGTAGCCCGGCGGAGGCAGCCGAACCGCGCGGGGGATGCCGGTCCGCCGGCGTCCCCCGCGCCCCCGCTCCACCCCCGAGGATCATGACCAGCACCGCGACCGACCTCCTGCTCGAGGCGACCGGCGTCTCGAAGGCGTACGGCGCCGTCGTCGCGCTGAGATCCGCGTCCCTGGCCGTGCGCCCGGGCGAGGTCCATGCGCTCATGGGCGCGAACGGCGCCGGCAAGAGCACCCTCGTGAAGATCCTCACCGGCGCCGTCCGCCCCGACGGCGGCCGGATCACGCTGCGCGGCCGGGAGCGCACCGCGCACTCCCCCGCCGAGGCCCGCCGCTCCGGGCTCGTCTCCGTCTACCAGGAGCCGGCCCTCATCCCCGACCTCGACATCCGGTCGAACCTGCGCCTCACCGAGACGCCGGTCGAGCCGTTCCGCCACTGGCTCGCGGAGCTCGGCCTGGCAGGCCTCGACCTGGCGGCTCCCGCCCGGCGCCTGCCGCTCGCCACGCTCCGGATCGTCGACCTGGCCCGCGCGCTCGCGATCGAGCCGGACGTGCTCATGCTCGACGAGATGACCGCGGCCCTCCCGGCGAACCTCACCGAGCGGGTCCTCGAGGTCGTCGGCCGCCAGCGCGGCGGCAAGCGCTCAGTGATCTTCATCTCCCACCGGATGATCGAGATCGGCGCGGTCTGCGACCGGGCGACCGTGCTCCGCGAGGGCGAGACGGTCGGCGTCGTCGACGTGACCGCGGGCTCCGAGGACCGGATCGTCGAGCTCATGCTGGGCCAGGCGGTCGAGGACCTGGCGGCGCAGTCCGGCGTCGCCCGCCGGGCGATCGCTCCCGGCGCGACGCCGCGCCTCGCCGCCCGCGGGCTGAGCCACGGCACGAAGCTCCACGACGGGACGTTCGATCTCCACCCCGGCGAGGTGCTCGGGGTCGTCGCCCTCGAGGGGCAGGGCCAGGACGAGCTCTTCGACATCCTCGCGGGCTCGGAGCGCCCGAGCGGCGGCGAGCTGCTCGTGGACGGCTCGCCCGTCGCCTTCCGCCACCCCGCCGACGCGATCCGGGCCGGCCTCGTGTACGTCGCGGCGGATCGCGCCGAGGCCCTCCTCATGCAGCGCTCGGTCAGGGAGAACATCGCCCTGCCGTACACGACCCGCCTCCGGCACTGGGGCCTCATCGACCTCGGCGCGGAGCGGCGGCAGGTCGACGGCGCGGTCACCACGCTCCAGATCGACGCGCGGGCCGGGAGCGAGGTGCGGCGCCTCTCCGGCGGGAACCAGCAGAAGGTGACGATTGCCCGCTGGGTCGCCGGCGGCGTGCGGACGATGCTCTGCTTCGACCCCACCCGCGGCATCGACATTCGGACGAAGGCCCAGATCTACGTCCTCCTTCGCGACCTGGCCGAGGCCGGGGCCGCGGTCCTCCTCTACACCTCGGAGTTGAAGGAGGTCCAGCTCGTCTGCGACCGGGCGATCGTCATCTTCGGCGGCCGGGTCGTGGCCGAGATCGACGCGGCGAACGCCGACGAGCCGTCCCTCCTGCGCGCGGCGTACAACCTCCGGTCCGACGCGCCGATGCCCGAGGTGGCCGCCGCCGAATCGGTCGCGGCCGAGACGATGGTGACGAACGGGACGGCGGACCCCGCCGCGACGCCGCGACCGGAGGCCGACCGATGAGCGCGGCCGCCGGCGCCGTCGAGGGCGCCCGCACGCGCCCCGCCGGGGCCGTGGCGGCGTTCGCCCGGCGGAACGCGTGGACGCTGGGCCTGCTGGCGTTCCTCGTCGTCCTCCTCCTCTTCACGAAGCTCATTCAGCCGCGCTACGGCCCCGTCCAGGTCCAGGGCCTCGCGATCTCCGTCCTGCCCCTCGCGCTCGCCGCCGTCGCCCAGGCCGTCGTCGTCATCGGCGGCGGGATCGACCTCTCGATCGGCTCGATGATGGCCTTCACGAGCGTCGTCTCGGCGACGGCGATGCAGGGCCAGAGCGCGGAGTTCGGCGTCGTCGTCGTCCTCGGCGTGCTCCTCCTCGGCGTCGCGCTCGGGGCGGTGAACGGGAGCCTCGTCGTCCTCACCCGCGTGCCGGACATCGTGGTCACCCTCGCGATGTCGTTCGTGTGGGCCGGCTGCGCGCTCCTCGTGCGAGCCGCGCCGGGGGGCGGCGCCGCAGAATGGCTCAAGGACCTCGTCCTTGGCTCGATCGGCAGCGAGTGGATCCCGCAGGCCGCGGTCGTCCTCCTCGTCATCGTCGGCGCCATCTGGCTCCCGGTGCGGCGCTCACGAGTCGGCCTCTCGATCTACGCGATCGGGAGCAACCGGCTGGCGGCCTTCCGGAGCGGCGTGCCGGTCGGGCGGACGCGGTTGTCCGCCTACGTCGTCACGGGCCTCTTCTCGGCGTTCGCGGGGCTGAGCCTCACGGCGAGCACCGGGATCGGCACCCCCGTTCCCGGCCCGTACACGCTCATGGCCGTCGCCGCCGTCGTCCTCGGCGGCGTGAGCCTCGCCGGTGGCCGCGGCGGCGTCCTCGGCCCGATCGTCGGGGTCGTCGTCCTCCAGCTCATCCGGACGGACATGACGTTCCTCGACGTGAACACGAACCTCGCGGTCGTCGCCCAGGGGATCATCCTCATCGGCGTCGTCATGGTCGGCAGCCTCGTCCAGATGCGGAGGGCGCGGGCATGAGCGGCGCGGCGCGGGCCGACGGCGCCCGCAGCCCCTGGCTGACGGCGGCCGCCTGGCGGAACCTGTTCCGCGACCGGCCGATCGTCCCCCTCATCGGCCTGCTCGTCGTCCTCGTCGCGGTCATCCAGGTCGCCCAGCCCGGGATCGTCGGCCCGGCGTGGGCGGTGGTGATCATGCGGGCGTCGGTGCCCCTCGCGATCCTCGCCGGCTGCCAGGTGCTGACGATGCTCACCGGCGGCATCGACCTCTCGGTCGGCACCGTCGCCTCGATGGCCGGGTTCGTCACGGCGACGTTCGTCAACAGCCCGGGCGGGTGGGTCCTGGGGATCGGCGTGGCACTCACGGCGGCGACCCTCGCCGGGCTCGCCACCGGGATCGGGGTCGGGGTCTTCCGGGTCCACCCGCTGATCATGACCCTCGGGATGAGCTTCGTCGTCCTCGGCCTCGCGAACGTCTGGCAGCTCCAGACGGTCCAGACCGGGTCCGGCGTCCCGGA
>JAJZRQ010000034.1 GCA_021802585.1 Chloroflexota bacterium | reverse complement strand
CGCCGCCCCCGCGCCGGCCGCCGCCGGCCCCCGCGCCGCCCGAGGCGGCCTGCGGTCACACCCCTTGACGCCGTCGTGCGGCGTCGCTAGTGTTACTTCGCTCGACGAGTAAAGTAACTCGCCAGGCATCCGCGGCCGGGACCTCCGGCCGTGCCGCGAGGAGGGTGACAGCGATGCGAGCGGGCCGCCGGGACCTCATCCGCGACCTCAACCGCTCCCTGGTGCTCAACCTCGTCCGCGAGCGCGGGCCGTTGTCGCGGGCCGAGGCGGCACGGTTGAGCGGCCTCTCCTCCTCCACCGTGACCGAGATCGTGGCGGTCCTGCTGGCCGACGGCTACCTCATGGAGGAGGGCCGCGTCGCGGGCGGGAGCGCAGGGATCGGCCGCCCCGCCACGCTGCTCCGCGTCAACCCGGCCGCGGGGTTCGTCGTCGGCCTCAAGCTCACGGCCGACTCGCTGACGGCGACGGTGACCGACCTCGCCGCCGAGGTGCGCGGGTTCGTGACCGTGCCCCACCCGCCGGCGACGAGCCGCGCGGGCATCGTCGCCGCATTCGACGAGGCCGTGGCGCTTGCGCTCGAGGCGGCAGGGGTCGACCGCGGGGACGTCATGGGGCTCGGCGTCGGGGCACCGGGCGCGGTCGCCGACGGCCGGCTCGGCGGGTCGCCGATCCCGGGCCTGGCCGGCATCGACCTGCCCCGGCTCCTCGAAGAGCAGTTTGGCCTGCCGGCCTACCTCGACAACGACGTGAACACCCTCACGATCGCCGAGCAGCTCTACGGCGCCGGTGCGGGAGCGTCCACGTTCGTCGTCGTGACGGTCGGACGGGGCATCGGCATGGGGATCGTCGTCAACGGCGTCCTCCACCGGGGCCGGCGCGGCGCCGCCGGCGAGCTCGGGCACGTGCTGGCGGCACCGGACGGACCGCGCTGCTGGTGCGGACGCCGGGGATGCCTCGAGGCGCTCGCCGCCGAGCCCGCCCTCGTCCGCGACGTGCTCGCGGCCACCGGGCGCCTGCACCCGCCCTCCGAGCTCGCGGCCCTCGCGGCGCGGGAGCCCGGCGTCGCCGCGATCCTCGCGAGCGCGGGTCGCCTCGTCGGCCGGGCCGTCGGCGACGCGGCGACGATCCTGGACCCCGAGCGGGTCATCCTCTCGGGCGAGGGCGTCCGCCTCGGGCCCGCGTACCTGGACGCCGTCCGCGACGGCGTGCGCAGCCATCACGGCATGGCCGATCTGGAGCTCGTCGTCGAGCCGTGGGGCGACGAGACCTGGGCGCGCGGAGCGGCCACCCTGGTCCTCCGCGAGCTGTTCCACCCCGCCCACCTGCGCGGTGAGAGCGCGCCGTCGCCGGCCGCCCCGCGCGCGGTGCGGCCAACCCCCACGAGGGCCCGCATGGGCCGAGGAGGACCCCGATGAGATCGCCCGGAATGCGCCGGATCCTTGCCCTGGCGGCGACGGCGCCGCTCCTCGTCACCGCCTGCCTGGGAGGAGGCGCGACGCCGTCGCCGACGGCCGCCCCGACGCAGGCGCCGGCCGGCCCGACGGCCGCCCCGCCGTCGGGCCCGACCCCGACCCCCGAGATCTCCGGCACCGTGACGTTCTGGAACGGGTACGCCGCGGACGGCGACGAGATCAAGACGTTCACCGAGGTCGTCCTGCCGGCCTTCAACAAGCTCTACCCCAACATCAAGGTCGAGCACCAGGAGATCCCCTACGACGATCTCCGCCAGAAGCTCGTGACCGGGCTCGCCGGTGGCACGCTCCCCGACGTGCTGCGGGCCGACATCATCTGGGTGCCCGAGTTCGCCGACCAGGGCGCCCTCCTGGCCCTCGACACCGAGATGCAGGATTTCCAGCAGCTGGCGGACGCGACCTTCCCGGGGCCCCTCTCCACGAACCAGTGGAAGGGCCACTACTACGGCCTCCCGCTCGACACGAACACGCGGGTCATGTTCTACAACGACAAGGTGCTCGCCGATGCGGGCGTGACGGCGCTGCCCACGACCGTCGAGGCTTTCGAGGCGCTCGCGGCGCAGGTCCAGGCCAGGCTCGGCAAGAAGGTCTACGCCTACGCCGAAGGGGGAACCGGCGCCTGGAGCGTGCTCCCCTGGATCTGGTCGTTCGGCGGCGGCGTCACGAACGCCGATCTCACGTCGGCCGACGGCGTCCTCAACGGCCCGGGCACGGTCGCGGCGGTCACGAAGCTCAAGGAATGGCTCGACAAGGGATACCTCTCGCCGAGCATCCTGGGCGGCGGCGTCGCGACGTCGGAGCAGTTCGGCGGGGGCACGACGGCGTCGATCCTCGAAGGGCCCTGGATGCCGACGATCTTCGAGAAGCAGTTCCCGGACCTGACCTTCCGCTACGCCACCGTGCCAGCCGGCCCGGGGGGCAGCGCGTCGGTCGTCGGCGGCGAGGACATCGTGGTCTTCAAGTCCACCCCGAACAAGGACGCGGCGCTCGCGTTCACCCGCTTCATGCTCTCCGAGGAGGCGCAGCGCGCGATGGGCAAGATCGGCCAGATGCCGGTCCTCAAGAGCCTGTCGGGCGACAGCGAGCTCCCCGACTACTACCCGGTCTTCCAGAAGCAGCTCGAGACGGCCCGGGCCCGCACGCCGAGCCCGGCCTGGCCCAAGATCGACGAGGCCATCTCGAACGCGGTGCTCAAGGCCCTGCGCGGCGACACGCCGGTGCAGGACGCGCTCGATGAGGCGACGAAGATCGTCGACCGCCTCCTGGCCGGCGGGTGAGCGAGGAGAGGAAGTCGAGGTGATCGCGGCAGCAGGCGGCAGGCTCGCCCCCGCCCGTCCCCGGAGGCGGCTCCGCCGCCTGCTGCCGATCTACGGTCTCCTCCTCCCGGGGCTCGTCCTCTACGGGGCGTGGGCGGCGTGGCCCCTGCTCAACTCGTTCATCCTCAGCTTCACCGACTGGAGCCTGACGAAGCCCCTGACGCCGGTGGGCCTCGCCAACTACCTCCGGGCCCTCGGGGACCCGCTGTTCTGGCGGGCGCTCTCGGCCACCCTCGGGTACACGGTCGTGACCGTCGCCGGGCAGCTCGTCCTCGGACTCGGCGCGGCGCTCCTGCTCAACCGGCGGATCCCGGGACGGTCGGTCCTGCGGCTCGTCTACTACCTTCCCGTGATCACGAGCTGGGTCATCGTCTCGCTCGTGTTCACCTACCTCTACAACGGCCAGGCGGGCGCCCTGAACTGGCTCCTCGTGGACGTGCTCCACGTCCTCGACCGGCCGGTGGCCTGGCTCGCCGAGCCTTCGACCGCGCTCTGGGCGATCGCCGTCCTCGGCATCTGGAAGGGCATCGGCTGGACGATGGTGGTCTTCCTGGCCGGGCTCCAGGCCGTGTCGCCCGAGCTCTACGACGCCGCCGAGGTCGATGGGGCCGGGGCGTGGGCTCGCTTCCGCCACGTCACGCTGCCCGAGCTGCGGCCCACCACGACCTTCCTCCTCGTCGTCCTCACGATCGGCGGGCTCAACGCCTTCATCAGCATCTTCGTCATGTCCTCGGCTGCGACCGGGACCGTCGGCGGGCCGCTCAACAGCACCGACGTCGTGCTGACGTACCTGTGGAAGCAGTCGTTCGCCCAGCTGGACCTGGGGTACGGCGCGGCACTCTCGTTCCTCCTCGCCGCGGTGACCGGCCTCGTGAGCCTCGTCGAGCTCCGCGTGGCCAGGGAGGCGGCGCGATGATCGGACTGCGCCGCCGCCGCGGCCTGGGCCGCTGGCTGGCGTTCGCGGCGGCCGTCGCCTTCGGGCTCGTCATGCTCATCCCGTTCGCGCTCATGGTGAGCACGGCCTTCAAGCCCCACGCCTACGTCCTCGAGATCCCGCCGCGGCTGATCCCCGAGGCCCCCACGCTCGACAACTTCGTCGAGGCCTGGACCAGCCAGGACTTCGGGCGCTACTTCCTCAACAGCGTCATCGTGGCCGTCGCGTCGACCACGATCGCCGTGACGCTGGGATCGATGCTCGCCTTCGCCTTCGCCCGCTACTCGTTCCCGGGGCGGCGGCTCCTGTTCGGCGCGCTCCTGTTCACGATGATGGTCCCCGGCATGGTCCTGCTCATCCCCCAGTTCGTCCTGGCGCGGAACCTCGGCCTGCTCAACAGCCTGGCCGGGCTCATCGTCGTGTACGCGACGATGAACCTGGGCCTCAACACGTTCCTCCTGCGGGGGTTCTTCGGGTCGATGCCGCAGGAGGTGTTCGAGGCGGCCGCGGTCGACGGCGCGGGCGTCTGGTCCAGCTTCTGGCTCATCGGCGTCCCGCTCGCCCGGGCCGGCATCGCGACGATCACGCTGTTCAGCTTCCTCGCGGCGTGGGACGAGTTCACCTGGGCGATCATCAGCCTCTCCGACAAGAACCTGTACACGCTTCCCATCGCGATCCGCTCGTTCCAGCGCGCCCAGGCGACCGAGTGGGGCCTCGTGTTCGCCGCCTCCCTCATCGCGCTCGCGCCGGTCCTCGTCCTGTTCGTGGCGCTCCAGAAGCAGTTCGTCAGCGGCGCCTTCGTCGGGGCGACGAAGGGATGAGCCGGATGACGGAGGAGATCGACCTCGCGCGGCACAGCCTGGACGTCATCCTGCGCTGGCAGACGAGCGGGGGCGCGTTCATCGCCGGGCCGACGTTCAGCCAGTATGGCTTCAGCTGGCTCCGCGACAGCGCCTTCATCGCCGAGGCGCTCGACGTTGCCGGCCGCCTCGACGCGGCGGGGCGCTTCCACGACTGGGTCGTCCGCGTCGTGTTCGAGGGCGCCGAGGGGATGCACCGCGCGATGGCCGCGGCCGAGACCGGGACGATCCCCGACGCGGCCGACTACCTGCACTGCCGGTACACGGCGGACGGGGCGACCGGACCCGACGACTGGCCGACGTTCCAGCTCGACGGCCCCGCGATCTGGCTGTGGTCGCTGTCCCACCACGTCCGGGCGGGCGGTGCCCTCACGGGCCGGCGGGCCCAGGCGGCTCGCCTCGTCGCCCGGTACCTCGCCCGCCTGCGCGATACCCCGGCGAGCGACGCGTGGGAGGAATCGCCCGACCGCGTCCACACGAGCACCCTCGGCGCGATGCTCGCCGGTCTTCGGGCGGCGGCGGCCCTGGGTCTCGACGAGCCGGCCCTGGCGGCGGCCCGCGCGGCGATCGAGGAGACGCTCCTCGGGCCGGACGCCCGCTGGACGAAGTGGGCGGGCAGCGGAGCCGTCGACGCGAGCCTGCTCTGGCTCGTTGCGCCCTACGAGCTGGCCCCCGCGGAGGCGCCCCCGGCGCGCGCGATGATCCGCCGGGTCGAGGCCGAGCTCGAGGACCCCGAGGGCGGCGTGCACCGCTACCTGGAGGACACGTACTACGGCGGGGGCTCCTGGATCCTCCTCGCCGCCTCCCTCGCGAGGGCCCGCCTCCGACGCGGCGGACCTGCTGATCGCCGGCTCGCCGAGCAGGCGCTCGCCTGGATCGAGCGCCAGGCCGACGGGCGGGGGGACCTGCCGGAGCAGGTGGCGACCCACGCGCTGCACCCCGGGCGGATCGAGGAATGGCGGCAGGCGTGGGGCGCGTCGGCACGGCCGCTCCTCTGGTCTCACGCGGCATACCTCGTGCTCCGCCACGAGCTGGGGCGTCCCGTCCGGTGAGCGCGGTCCGGATCACCGACCTCGTGGCGGCCCGGACGTCGGCGCCCCCCGGCTCCCTGCTCGCGGTCGACGTCCACCTGCGCCTCACGGAGGCGGCGCGGGTGACGGTGGCGGTGGACCTCCTGGACGTTGCCACCCCGGTGGCAACCCGGCTCGTGACGCTGGCACTCGCGGCCGGCCCCCACGTCCGGCGCTTCCGGCTCCGCCTGCCGACCGCGGAGCGCCGGGGGTACGGGCTCCGGGCGACCGTCACCTGGCCCGGGGGACGGTCCGCCCGCGAGGCGGCCGTCGAGGCGATCGCCGGGTGGTGGGAATCGCCGCGCCATGTCGCGCTCACGACGTTCCGCCGGGCGGCGGACGCTCCCCGCCAGGTGGCGGCAGCGCGGCGCTGGAACGTCACCGTCGCCCAGGCATACGACTGGATGTACCGCCACTACCGCTACGCGGCGCCCGAGGAGCCGTTCGTCGACGCGCTGGGGCGGCGCGTCTCCCACGCCGCGGTCCGGGAGCTCGTGCGGGCGGGCCACCGGGCGGGGATCGCGACGCTCGCCTATGGCGCGGTCTACGGGGCGGAGGCCGAGCACGTCGCCCGGCACCCCGACGAGCGCGTCTTCGACGAGGCCGGCGAGCCGCTGAGCCTCGGCGGCGTCTTCTTCATCAACGACCTCCGCCCCGCGAGCCCGTGGCGGCGACGCCTCCTCCGCGAGTACGCGAGCGCCTGCCGGCGCCTCGGGTTCGACGGGATCCACATGGACACGTACGGCCCGCCCCACGAGGCCCGCGCCGCGGACGGCGAGCGGATTCGCTTCGCGGATGTCTACCCGGGGCTCATTGCCGAGGCGGCCGCCCGGGTCGCTGCGGGCGGGGGCCACCGCCGGGTGATCTTCAACTGCGTCGAGGGCTTCCCCCTCGAGGCGGTCGCCCGGGCCCCGGTCGCCGCACTCTACCTCGAGCTGTGGCCGCCGGACGACCGCTACGCGGACCTCGTGGCCTGGATCGAGCGCGCCCAGGCGGCAGGCGGAGGACGGGCCGTCGTCATCGCAGCCTATGTCCCGGCCCTCCGCGACGCCGGCCGCGACCCGATCCACCGCGCCGCCGCCGGCGAGACGGCCGTGCTCCTCTCGACGGTGATCACGGCCGCCGGGGCGAGCCATCACGGCCTCGCCGACGGCGACCGCGTGCTCGTCGACGGGTACTACCCGGACGCCGTCCGCCCGGACCCCCGCACCCTCCGCGAGCTGCGGGCGGCGTGGGTCTTCGGGGCCCGCTACCTGCACCTCCTGTCCGACCCGGCTGCACGCCTCGCGCCGCTCGACGGCGTCGACCTCCGCGACGAGGCCGGCCGGCCGGTGCCCCTGGCCGCCGCGCCCCGAGCGGGCGCGGCCTGGGCGCGGGTCACCGAGACGCCCGTCGGGCGCGTCCTCTCGATCGTCGACCTGCGGACGCAGCTGGACGACCGATGGACCGCCGAGCGCCAGCGCCCCGTGACGGCGCGCGGCTGGTCGCTCCGCTGGGAAGGGGCCGCGGCCCCCGTGGCGATGTCACCGTGGTCGCGGGGCGGGGCGTCGGCGGCGCTCCCGTCCCGGGGCGGGGCCTGGCGCCTCCCGCCGTTCCGCCGCTGGCTCATCGTCCACGATCCGGCACCGCCCGTCGGGGGCCGCCTCCGGCCGGGAGGGGCAGCGACGCCGTCCGCCTGAGCCGAGGGGGCGCGGGAACCGCCCCGCCCGGGCCGCCGTCTCGGGACCGTGACGCGGGCCGAGCCTGACCGCGTCGATGCCGTGGGGTCGCCCCGATGTCCGGTCCCAACCCGTCCGCCGCCGCGCGGCCGCGGACCCGCCGCTCCATCACGATCCTCGGCGCCCTCGCCGCGGTCGCGCTCGTCGTGACCGCGTGCAGCGGGGCCGCCGTCCTCTCCACCGTCGGCTCGGCCGCCGACGGCCGCGCCGGGGAGGTCCCGCTCGCCGCGGCGACGGCCGCCCCCGCCCCCGCCGGCGCCACCGACGAGCAGGCGTACGGGAACGCCGGATCCGCGTCGACCGGCGTCGACGGGCCGCTCATCGTCCGGACCGGCCAGCTCGACCTCGAGGTCGCCGGCCTCGACGCGGCCCTCGCTGCGGCCGAGCGGGCCGTGACGGCGGTGGGCGGGTACGTCGCGGCGTCGCAGCGCCAGGGCGACGGCGAGCGCGCGAGCGCGACCGTGACGTACCGGATCCCCGCCGACCGCTGGGAGCCGACGCTCGCCGCGCTCCGTGCCGTCGGGCAGAAGGTCCTCTCGGAGCAGACCGCCTCCGACGAGGTCACGAGCCAGGTCGTCGACCTCGGGGCCCGGCTCGCCAACCTCCGGGCCACCGAAACGGCCCTCCAGGCGATCATGGCGAAGGCCGTGAAGATCCCCGACGTCCTCGAGGTGCAGGCGCAGCTGACCGCGGTGCGCCAGGAGATCGAGCAGCTCGCTGCCCAGAAGCAGACGCTCGAGAAGCAGGCGGCGCTCGGGACGCTGGCGGTCTCGTTCGCCCTCCCGCCGGTCGTCGCCGTGACTGCCGTCCAGGAGGGCTGGGATCCGGCACGGGAAGTCGACCGGGCAGCGGCGACGCTCGTCGGGCTCGCCCAGGGCGTCGCGAACGCCGCGATCTGGATCGCGATCGTCATCCTCCCGCTGGTCCTCATGGCGGCCGCCGTGGCCGCGGCCGCGTGGCTCGTCACCCGGCGCCTCCGCCGGCGGACGCTCCCGCCCGCGCCGCCGGCGGCGCTCGACGCGCCGGCAGCCTAGAGCTCCTGGCCGCGGAAGCTCCACCACGCCGCGCCGAGGGCGGCGAGGACGAACGCGACGTTCGTCGTGACCGGCCCGGCGAGCGGGTCGGGCACGTGCCCGAGCGCGAGCGCGTCGGCGGCGCCCCAGAGCCCCGTCGGCAGGTACGGCCCGACGCTCGGAAGCGCCGACGCGATCCCGAGGACGAGGAGCGCGGCGAACCCGGCCCCGCCCGCGACGAGTGCCGATCGGGCCACGACCGAGGCGAGGAACGTGAGCGCGGCGAAGACCGCGAGGGAGAGCCACAGGACGCCGACGGCAGCGGCGAACCCGGCGACGGGAAGCGGCTCGAAGAGGATCGCGGTGTAGACCCAGCAGAGGACGCCGGAGACGGCGAGGGCGAGAGCGAGGAGCGCCCCGATCGCGACGGCCTTCGCCGCGAGGAAGGCACCGCGGCCGATCGGCTTCGTGAGGAGGAGGGCGGCCGTCCCCCGCTCCTTCTCCGTCGCCACGGCGCCCATCGCGAGGAGGATCGCGATGAGGACGCCGAACTGGCCGACGTTCTTCGTGAACTGGGCGACGGCGTCGGCGACGGTCGGCGGCGGAATCGCGACCCCGAGCTGGCCGCCCCCGACCGCGTCGACGATCTCGCGGATGTACCGCGCGGTGACCGGCGAGAGGAGCCCGAAGAAGGCGAAGACGGCCGCCACGACGACGAGGCGCATCGTCCGGAGCTGCTCGCGGAGCTCCTTCCCGAGGACGAGCCCGAAGCCGCTCACGCGGCGGGCCCCCGCTCATCCGCGGCCCGCCCGTTGCCGACGAGCTCGAGGAAGACGTCCTCGAGCGTCGGCCGGACGCGCTCGAACCGGGCCAGGCGGACGCCGGCCGCGACGACGATCGGGAGCGCCTCCGCGGCGGCGCGCTCGGCGTCGGTGACGACGACCCGGACGATGCCGTGCTCCGCCCGGACGTCGCGGGCCCACGGCGCGCCGCGGAGCCGCGCGACGAGGTCGGCGACCGCGGCCTCCTGGCCCCCCTCGGGGTCGAGCTCGAGGATCGGGCGGGCGTGGCGGGAAAGGAGCTCCTCGATCGGTGCCTCGGCGACGAGGCGGCCGCGGTCGAGGATCGCCACCCGGTCGCAGATCCGCTCGACGTCGGAGAGGATGTGGGTGCTCATGAAGACGGTGATCCGGCCGCGGAGCCGGCCGATGAGCTCGAGGGTGTCGCGGCGGCCCTCGGGATCGAGCGCGCTCACCGGCTCGTCGAGGAAGAGGACCTCGGGCTCGGGGAGCATCGCCTGGCCGACGCCGAGGCGCTGGCGCATCCCGCCCGAGTAGCCGCCGATCCGGCGACGGGCCGCGTCGGAGAGCCCGACCGTCTCGAGCGTCGCGTCGACCCGCGCCCGGAGCGCCGCCCCGGCGAGTCCATACGCCCGCCCGACGAACGTCAGGAGCTCCCGGCCGGTCATCCACCCGTAGAAGCGCGGGTCCTGGTCGAGGTAGCCGATCCGCCCGCGGAGGGCGCGGCCGTCGCGCCCGACGTCGCAGCCGGCGACCCGCGCGCTCCCCGCGGTCGGGCGGCCGAGCCCGGTGAGGAGGCGGAGGGTCGTCGTCTTGCCGGCCCCGTTCGGCCCGAGGAACCCGAAGACCGAGCCGGCGGGCACCGCGAGGTCGAGCGCGTCGAGGGCGAGGACGTCGCCGTAGCGCTTCGTGAGCCCGTGGGCCTCGATCGCGGGGTCGGTTCCCGGCGCCCGCGCCGGGCGCACGGCGGGCGTGACGCCCGTCGCGCCGACGGTCATCGGCGGCGCCTCAGCCTTCCTCGCGGCCGGCGAGGAAGTAGAGGATCGGCCCGAGGAGGTTGACGAAGATGATGATGAGGGCCCAGACGACCTTGCTGCCGCCCCTCACCCGGCGCTCCGGGCGAGTGAGGTCGTAGAGGGCCCAGAACAGGAGGCCGACCTGGATGACGAGGAGCGGGATGACGATCGCGAGGATGAGGGCGATGTCCACGGTCAGGCGGGCCTCCCGGCTGGAGCCGCCTCGGCGGCGGCGGCGAGCATCCGACCGACGTCGAGCGAGGCGGCGACGATCGACTTGATCGTCGCGATCTTCTCGCGATCGGCGGCGTGCGTCTTGACGAGGAGGTCGTGGACGCCGGACGCCACGACGTACGTGTCCTCGTCGAGGAAGCAGGCGAAGAGGTCGGCCCGCCGGATCTCCTCGATGACCTCCGGGCGGGGCAGGTAGCCCGTGAGGACGAAGCCGACCGTCGCCGGCTCCACGTCGCCGCGGACGACCGCCGGGCGCCGCATCTCCGCCCGGTGGGCCCGCGCGAGGGCGACGATGACGTCCTCGCGGTCGCCGGCGACGATGACGATCCGGCGCCCGCTGACGTGGCGGAGGACGTGGTGCGGTTGCATCGCGGCGACGCTGATGCCGCCGGTCACGACGTCGAGGTCCGGGCCCGCCGCCAGGAGCCGGGCCCCGGTCCCCTCGAGGATCATCGCGAGGGTCGGGTTCGAGAGGAGCGGCCGGTACGGGATGACCCCGAGGAGCGGAATGCCGTGCCGCGCGAGCCCCTTCTCGAGGATTCCCGCGATCCCCGGCTGGGCATCGAGGTTCACCTTGTTGACGATCGCTCCGGCGACCGTCACGCCGTGGGCCGCGAAGTGGCTCGCGTTGAGGACGAGCTCGTCGATCGGGCGCCCGACGCCCCCCTCGCTGACGATGACGGCGGGGGTGCGCAGGAGCGCCGCGACAACCGCGTTCGAGAGCCCCACGACCGCCCCGACGCCGGCGTGCCCGGTCCCCTCGACGAGGACGACGTCGGCGCTCTCGGCGAACGTGGCGTGGGCGCGGACGATCCGCGCCCCGAGGTCCTCGACGACCTCGCCGGCGATGTACGCCTTCGTGAAGCCCCGCGGGATGTGGACCGGGCTCATGACCGCGAGCGGCTCGGGCAGGCCGAAGACGGCCTTCACGAGGACCGCGTCCTCGTCCGCCGGGACGCCTGACTCGTCGACGACGGTGCGCTGCCCCACCGGCTTCATGAAGCCGGTCCGGAGCCCCTCCCCGAGGAACATCTCGAGGAGCCCGAGCGAGGCGGTCGTCTTGCCCCGGTTCTGGCCGGTCGCGGCGAGGTAGAGGTGGCGCATGCGGCGCGGCGCGGGCGGGCCGGCGGACGGTGCCGCTCAGCGCGCCGCGGTGCGGCGCTCGACGAGGGCGAGCGCCTCGCGGAGGCGGCCGATCGTCTCCGCGTCGACGCTGTCCGGCTCGAGGTACGGCCCGAGCCGCTCGAGGACGTCGCCGACGAGGCCGAGGAAGACGCCCGCGTCGGCGACGAAGAACTGGGGCTCGTTGTTGTAGCGGACGAGCGTGAGCCGGCCCTGGAGGACCCGCCGGTCGTCGGCGTGGGCGATCTGGGTGGCGAAGGTGTGGCCCTGGATGCCGTCCGGGTTGTTGAGGAAGTTCAGGGCGTTGTCGATCGCCAGGCCGAAGCGGGCCCGCCAGGCGGTGAGGCGCTCGAGGACCTCCGGAGAGATCCGCACCTCCCCGACCTCGTCGAAGACCTCGGGGGCGACGGTGAGGAGCCCGACGAGCGTCGACCCCGCCCGCGCCCCGAGCATGACCTGGAGCGACCGCTCGAGGGTGAAGACCTCCGAATCGAACCGTGGGCTCGAGATGACGTCGGCGAGGAGGTCCTCGACGTTGTCGAGGACCGCCGAATCGGACATCGCCCCGGCGAGGTGGAGGATCTCCTCCTTGAACAGGAACTTCTCTTCGTGGTCGAGCATGCGAGCGATGGTACACCGCGGGAATCCGCGGGCCCCGGCCGATCGGCCGGGGCCCGCGGACGGTGCAGCCGGCGGCGGGAAGCCGCGTCGCCTTACGGGTAGAGGCCGCGCATCCGGGTCGCGTCGGCGACGCGCTGGACGGCGACGAGGTAGGCCGCGGTCCGCATGTTGACCTCCTCGCGCCGGGCCATCTCGATGACCTCGGCGAACGAGCGGTCCATGATCTCCTTGAGCTTGGCGTTGACGACGGCCTCGCTCCAGTGGTCGCGGTTCAGGTCCTGGACCCACTCGAAGTAGCTGACGGTGACGCCGCCGGCGTTCGCGAGGATGTCCGGGATGAGGAAGACGCCCTTCTTGTAGAGGATGTCGTCCGCGTCGGGGGTCGTCGGACCGTTCGCCGCCTCGGCGATGATCCGGGCTCGGATCCGCTCGGCGTTGCGGGCCGTGATCTGGTTCTCGAGGGCGGCCGGGATGAGGACGTCGCAGGGGAGCTCGAGGAGCTCGGCGTTGGAGATCGTCGTCGAGCCGGGGAAGCCGACGACGGTGCCGTGCTCTTTCTTCCAGGCCACGACGCGGTCGATGTCGAGGCCGTCCGCCTTCGTGATCGCGCCGCCGGTGTCCGAGACGCCGATGACCGTGGAGCCCTCGTCCTGCATGAGCTTCGCGGCGATCGAGCCGGCGTTGCCGAAGCCCTGGACGACGACGGTCGCCGTCGCGAGGTCCATCCCGAGGTGCCGCGCCGCGTCGACGACCGTGAAGACGCAGCCGCGCGCAGTCGCCTCGTTCCGGCCTTCCGACCCGCCGAGGCTGATCGGCTTGCCGGTGACGACGCCGGGGACCGTGTACCCCTGGTGCATGGAGTACGTGTCCATCATCCAGGCCATGACCTGGGCGTTCGTGTTGACGTCGGGAGCCGGGATGTCGCGCTCGGGGCCGATGAGGACGCTGATCTCGGTCGTGAAGCGTCGGGTGAGGGCCTCGAGCTCCTTGCGGGAGAGCTTCTTCGGGTCGACGACGACCCCGCCCTTCCCGCCGCCGTACGGGATCCCGACCACCGCGCACTTCCAGGTCATCCACATCGCGAGGGCCTTCACCTCGTCGAGCGAGACGTCCTGGTGGTAGCGGATCCCGCCCTTGGCCGGGCCCCGGCCGAGGTTGTGCTGGACGCGATAGCCGGTGAAGACCTCGACGGTGCCGTCGTCCATGTGGACCGGGAAGTGGACCGTGAGGGCGCGCCGCGGCTCGCGGAGGACGGCCCGGAGTCCCGGGTCGAGGTTGAGCCGCTCGGCAGCCAGGTCGAACTGGCGCTGCGCGACCTCCCAAGCGTTGATGGCGGGCGCCGCCTGCTCGGTGGTCATGGAGAGGGGTTCCTCCTCGCGGCGCCCCGGCGGGGGGCCGCTTTCTCGATCCGCCCCCGTCGGGGCGGCCCTGCTGCCGCCTCCGGGACGGCTTCCGGCCGCGGCGCTCCGGTCGCCCGCAGGCGGCCGTCGCGGCGCGACGGAGTTCACACCGGGCCGATCATCTGGCCGGCCCCTCCCCGTCGCATAGGGCCGAACGGGGACGCGCAGCCGGGCCATCGGCCCGGCGGACGGGCGCAATGGTACCGTCGCCGGCCCGTATCCGTCTCGCAACCCTCGCGGAGCGCCGGGTCGGGCGCGCGGAGGGGGCGCGCAGCGAGGCCCGGACGGCCGCGGCGGGCGCGGCCGGGTTCCCGCCCGCGAGCCTGGCCCCCGGTCAGCGACGGAGGAGCATGACCCCGCCGAGGCAGCCCGGGCCGATGTGCGGTCCCACCGAGGGGCCCACGACCTCCGTGGAGACGTCCGCGGGGTCGACGCCCCCGGGCAGCGCCGCGAGGACCTCGTCGCGGAACGCCGCCGGGTCCGCCGGGGGCGTGTGGAGGATCGCGATCCGCTCCACCGGCCGCCTCGTCAGGAGCTCGAGGACGCGCTCCCGGGCCTTGCCCCGGGTCCGGACCCGGTCCGCGGTCTCCACGACGCCGTCCCGCACCGTGATGATCGGCTTGATCGAGAGGACGGTTCCGATCGCCGCCCGCGCGGGCGAGAGGCGGCCACCCTTCCGGAGGTACTCCAGTGTGTCGAGGGCCACGTAGAGGTCGAGGTCCCCGGCCCGCTGCCGGAGCTCGGCGCCGATCTCGCGGGCCGGGACGCCGGCCGACGCCATCCGGGCCCCGAGGATCGCGAGGTGCCCGACGCCCATCGACGCCGAGTCGGAGTCGACGACGTGGACCTCGGCGTCGGGGAGCCCCTGGGCGGCGAGCTCGGCGCTCTTCACGGTCGCCGAGAGCTTCCCGCCCACCGTGACGCAGACGATCGCGTCGGCGCCGCCTGCGAGCTCCTCCTCGAAGGCGACCTGGAAGTCGCCGGGGGAAGCGGCGGCGGTCGTCGGGAACGGCGCGTCGGGGGCCGTCATCCGGGACCAGAACGCGTCCGTCGAGAGGTCGATGCCGGCGCGCATCTCCTCCGCGCCGAACCGCACGTAGAGGGGCACCACCCGGATCCGGTGCGCCGCTGCGACCCCCGGCGTCAGGTCCGAGGCCGAATCCGTGACGATGGCGACGCGTCCCATGGGGTCTCCTCCGTCCCTCGCCCGCTCGCCGGCCGGGGGGCGTGGGCACCGGCGTCGGGCTGGGGGAGATGATACGGGACCAGGGGGCCGTCTCCGGGGCCGCGCTGCGCTCAGGCCGCCGGCACCCCCGCCTCGACCGTCCCCGCCCGGTGCTCGTATGCCCGGAGCCTCCAGAGCGGGAGGAGCGCGACGGCGAGGAGGGCGAGCGTCGCGACGAGGAGGCCGTCGATCCCCTTCGCGTCGGCGGCGGCGCCGCCCAGGAGGCTGCCGACGATCTGGCCGATCGCGAGGAAGACGGAGTAGAGGCCCATGATCGCGCCGCGGTCGCGCGGGTAGGGCTCCGACATGTCGGCGAGGAGGCCGAGGGCCGCCGGCGTCGCGCCGGCGAGGACGAAGAGCCCGCCCCCGATCGGGAGGACGAGGGCGGCGAGGACAACGGTCGGGAGGCCGCCGCCGTGGTTGAGAGCGAGGGCCGCCGCCGCGAGGATCGCCCCGCCCGCGATCCCGTAGCCGATGATCGTCGTCCGCCGGATGCGCTTGAAGCGGTTCCCCCAGTAGACGAGGCCGGCGAGGAAGACGACCATCCCGACGGCCAGCCCGGCGCTCACCGCGAGGGGCGAGAAGCCCTGCATGAGGAGCTGGTCGGCGAACGGCGGCTGCGGGTCGCGGATGAGCTGGAAGATCGACTGGGCCGTCCAGAGGCCGATGACGGCGTTCACGGCAATCCAGGTCGGGGCGAGAAGCCAGACGTGGGCGCCGCGGAGGATCTCCCAGTAGCGACGGAACGTCGTCCGCCGGTCGTGCTCGCGCCCGCCGACCTCCACGCGCGGGTCGCGGATCCCGAAGCGGTAAATGCTCCACGAGACACCGTAGAGGACGGCGTTCGCGAAGAACGCGACGTTGCCGAGCGCCGTGTAGACGATCCCGGCGGCGACGATCCCGCTCCCGATGCCGGCGAGCGTCGCGGCCTCGAAGCGGGCGACCGCCCGGCCCCGGACCCCCTCGTCGCCGGCCGTCGCGAGGGCCACGAAGCCGAGGATCGCGGGGACGCTCGCCGCCGTCGAGGCGCCCTCGAGCCAGCGCGTCGTCCCGAGGAGGACGAGGCTCGTCGTGAGACCCGTGAGGATGACCGCGATCGCCCCGAAGGCCGGCCCGAGCTCCATGATCCGGTGGTAGCCGAACCGGTCGGCCAGGGTCCCGAAGATCGGGGCGAGGACGAGCTCGGCGGCGAAGAACGAGGCGGTGAAGACGCCGAGGACGATCGCGTCGACGCGCGGGCCCCCGTAGCGGGGCAGGTCGTCGAGGTAGTAGACGAGCATCGCCCCGGTCAGGCCGGTGCTGAACCGGAGGGTGAACGTCCCGGCGATCACGGCCCACAGCGAGCGATCCATCTCGCGCAGGGTACGCGGGCCGGGCGCCGCCCGGAAGGCGAGCCCGTCGGGCTGCGGCCGGCACGGGCGGAACGCCTACAATCTCCCCCCGTGGAGACGACCCGCCCGCTCGTGCCCGCTCCCCTCGCCCGCGGCGGAAGCGGCGCCGTCGTCGCCCCGCACCACCTCGCGACGACCGCCGGGCTCGCGGTCCTCCGCGCGGGCGGCACGGCCGTCGACGCGGCGATCGCGACGAACGCCGCCCTCGCCGTCGTCTTCGGGGAGGCGTGCGGGCTCGGCGGCGACGCGTTCTGGCTCGCCTGGGACGAGGCGACCGGCCGCCAGGTCGCGCTGAACGGCTCCGGCCGCGCGCCCGCCGCCGCGGACGCCGCGGCCCTCCGGGCGGGCGGCCTGGCGAGCCTCCCGTACCGTGGGCCGCTCACGATCACCGTCCCCGGCGCCGTCCGCTCCTGGGGCGACGCCCACGCGCGGTTCGGCCGGCTCCCGTGGCCCGACCTCCTCGCCCCCGCGATCGAGCTCGCGGCGGCCGGCTTCCCGGCCGACGACACGTTCGTCCGGTCCGTCGAGGGCTCGGCGGCGGTCTTCGCCCGCGAGCTCGGGGCGGGGGCGCGCGGCTTCGCGGCGACGTACCGGCCCCACGGACGGCCGTGGCGGGCGGGCGAGCGGGTCCGCCTGCCGGCCCTCGCAGCGACCCTCGAGCGGCTGGCGACGGCCGGCCCGGACGACTTCTACGCCGGGCTCCTCGCGGACCGCCAGGTGGCGGGCCTCGCGGCCGCCGGCTCGCCGATCGCGGCGGCCGACCTCGCGGGCCATGCCTCGACGTGGGAGGAGCCCCTCGCCCTCGACTACCGCGGGGCGACCGCGACGAGCCACCCCCCGAACAGCTCGGGCATCGTCGCCCTCGAGGTCCTCAACGTCCTCCGGGCCCTCGAGCCCCCCTCCCCGGACGCGTTCACGCCGGGCGCGGGGGGCGCGACCGCCGGCGCCGACCGGCGCTGGGTCCACCTCGGGATCGAGGCGACGAAGCGCGCCCTCGCCGACCGCGACCGCCACCTCTCCGACCCCGCGTTCGTCGACGTGCCGGTCGCCCGGCTCCTCGAGGCGGCGTACGGCGAGGAGCTCGCGCGCGCCATCGACCCCGTCCGGGCGTCCGCACCCCCGCCGTCGCGGGCGCCGATCGGCGGGGGGACGATCTGGCTCGGCGTCGTCGATGGGGCGGGCAACGCGGTGAGCCTCGTCGAGTCGAACTACGCGGGGTTCGGGAGCGGTGTCGTCGACCCGGCGACGGGGATCGCGTACCAGAACCGGGGGGCCTACTTCAGCCTCGACCCGGACCATCCGAACGTCCTCGCCCCGGGGAAGCGCACCCTCCACACGCTCCTCCCCGGGATGCTCTTCCGGGACGGCCGGCCGTGGGTCGTCCATGGCAGCATGGGCGGCGACTCCCAGCCGGCGATCTTCGCCCAGGTCGTCTCCGCGTTCGTCGACGGCGGCGTCGACCCCGCGACCGCCGTCGCCGCCCCGCGCTGGTCGCCGGTCCCCGCCGCCCACTTCGCCCCGCCCGACGTCGTCGCGGCCGAGCCGCGGTTCCGGGCCGGCCTCCTCGACGAGCTCGCGGCGATGGGCCACCGGATCGACGTCGCCGCCCCATTCGACGGGAGCCTCGGGCACGCCCACGCGATCGAGCTCGTCGACGGCGGGCCGGCGCGCGGCGGGACGCTGGCCGCGGCCACGGACCCCCGCTCGCCGGGGCTCCCGGCCGCCTGGTGACGGCCCGGCGGCCGGGAGCCCCGACCGGGCGGCGGCGCCGTGCGATACTCGCGGCCGTCGGAACCCGCCCTCCCCGAGCCCGCCGGAGGCCCGCGTGACCTCGAACATCTCCCAGGCCTACCCGTACTCCTCCGAGTCCGAGGTCGAGCGCGCGGCGGCGATCGCCGCCGCCGTCGCCGCCCACGAGGACCTCGACGCGAGCCTCGCCGCGGAGACCCTCCCCCTCGACGCCGCCGACCGCTGGTGGACGTACCACCACGCGGGCTGCGGCGGGACGCTCCACGTCGCCGGGTACGCCCGCGACCGGCACGCGGTCGTCGTCGCCTGCGACCGCTGCGGCAAGACGGCGCTCCGCTGACGGGGCCCGCCTCCCGCTCCCCCACGCCCGGGGGCGGGACGCCCTCGCCGTCGCCGGCCGTCCTCCGGGCTGCCCGCCGGCGACTCCTCCTCGACATGGCCGGGATCGTCGCCTCGGCCGCGGGCTTCGGCGTCGTCTTCGGGCTCACCGCCCGGGGCGCCGGCTTCACGCTCGTCGAAACCGCGGCGTTCTCGACCCTCGTCTTCGCCGGCGCCTCGCAGTTCGCCGCCGCCGGAATGGTCGCCTCGGGGTTCGGCTGGCCGGCGATCGTCCTCCTCACCGGCCTCGTCAACGCCCGGCACCTCCTCTACGCGGCGGCCCTCGCCCCCTGGCTCCGCGAGCGGCCCCGCCGCGAGCGCGCGGCGATGGCATACGTCCTCACGGACGAGTCCTTCGCCCTCTCGCTCGTCCACTTCCGGCGCCTCGGGGTCGCCGACCAGGGCGGGTACTGGCTCGCCGCGGTCGGGGGCGTCTTCGTCCCCTGGAACCTCGCCACGCTCGTGGGATACCTCGGCGGCCAGGCAATTCCCGACCCGGCGGCCCTCGGGCTCGACGTCGTCTTCCCGGCGGCGATGGCCGGGCTGGGCGTCGGCCTCGCGACCGGGCGGCGGGAGGTGGTCGCCCTCGCCGCCGGCGCGGCGATCGCCCTCGCCGTCGGCCTGGCGGTCGACCCGCGGGTCGGCGTCGTCGCCGGGGGACTCCTCGGGCCGGCCGTCGGGCTCGCCGTCCCGCGGCGCGAGGCCACGATCCCGGAGCCCGACGAGCTGCCCGCGGACCCCGACGCGTTCGCCCGGCGGGACCGGAGCGAGGACGGGATCGCGCCGTGAGCGTCGGGCTCGTCGGCCTCGCCGTCCTCATGCTCGCGGTGACGTACCCGGCGCGGGCGATCCCGCTCCTCGTGCCCCGCTTCGAGCGGCTGGCGCCGCGGTCGCTCGAGTACCTCCGCCTCGTCGGCCCGGCGGTGCTCGGAGCGATCGCCGCCGCGGAGGTCCTCGTCGGCGAGGGGCCGGGAGGCCGTCCGGTCCTCGTCCTCGGCTGGGATGGTGTCGCCGTGCTCGCCTGCGCGGCCGTCGTCGCCTGGCGCCGGAACCTGGCCCTCGGGCTCTTCGTCGCGGTCGTCCTCGTCGCCGTCCTCCGCGCGACCGGGATCGCGTGAGGGCCGCCGGCGGCCGTTGCGGATCCTTAACGGAGACCTGACCCGCCCGGGGTTGCGCCGGTGGGCCAGGGCGCGATCATGGCCTCGCCGGGGCCGGGCCGGCCCCGAGAAGCGGGGGCGTCCGATGGCCATGCCGAAGTCTCCCTACGCCCGGAGGGCACTCGCCCTCTGGCCCCGCCTCGATCCGGAGAAGCTGCGCCGGACGCGCGGCGACCCCCGGCGGATCGCCCGCCTCGTGGCGCGCCGCACCGCCCTGTCCGTCGAGACGATCCTCCTCATCCTCGTCGCCGCCGACCTCCTCACCTGACGGCGGGCCGGCCCGGCCGTTCGAGGAGGTCGAGGAAGAGGGCGGCCCACAGCATCGCCTCGTCGGCGCGCCACAGCCCGAGGCGCCCCCGGTACGGGCGACGGCCGCCGTCGAGGACCTCCCACAGGGTTCCGTCGCGCTCGACGACGGCGAGGTGCCCGCGGAGCCAGCGCTCGCCGCGCGGCGAATCGACGCGCAGGGCGACCTCCGTCGCCATCGCCCCGAGGGACGTCCAGATCGCGGCGCCCTGGTAGTCGGGGACGACGAGGCGCTGCACCCGGTCCTCGGCGGCGGGCGGCTGCGGGCCGTAGCGGAGCGGCAGCGGCGCGGTCAACCCGGCGGCGTCGAGCGCGTCGAGCATCGCCCCGGCGCCGAGGTCGTCGGGGACGACGCCGAGCCAGAACGGGACGACGTTCGCGTCCCCCGTCACGAGGTCGTGGCTCGGCGTCCCCCGCGGGCCCTCGGCGAAGTGGTCGCCCCGCCAGAACGCGGCGACGAGGCGGTCGGCCGAGCCCGGCGGGAAGGGAGCCGCGAACCAGCCCGTCTCGCGGAGGTCCCGCTCGAGGAGCGCGACCATCGCGTTCGCGTAGGCGTTGCCGCGCGAGTCGACCGTGTCGCGGTGAGTCGAGAAGCGGCGATCCACCCGGACGAGGCCCGTCGCCGGGTCCACGACGCTCGCCCCGAAGCGCCGGACCTCGGCCGCGAGGAGCCCGGCGTGCCGCTCGACGAGCCGCTCGCCCCCCGGTGCGGCCCGGAGCGCGCGGACGACGAGCGGCAACGAGTCGACCCCGAGGTCCCAGACGTCGGCCGGCCGGGCACCGGGGAAGATCGTCGTCGTGATCCGGCCGGCGCGCGACCACGCCTGGAGCGCCCAGGCGAGGGAGGCGTCCACCCGCGCTCCGTGGCCGAGGCGGACGAGGGCGGGAGCGGAGAACCCGAGGTCGCGCGCCCAGAGCTGGCGGAAGTGCCCGCCCGAGGCGGCGTAGCGCCGGCCGTCCCAGCAGCGCTCGAGGACGGCGGGGAGGATCGACGCCGCGGTCCCCGGGTGGCGGACGTGGCCGCGGGCGGCGCGCCGGAGGATCCGGACCGCGCTCGTCGCGTACGCCGGGAGGATCGCCGGCTGGAGGAGCGCCCCGGCCCGCATCGCCGCCGTCCCCGGGCGGGCCTCAGCGACCCGGCGCGGCCCCGGCCGGGCCAGGCGACGAGGAGAGCCTCATGGCCGCCCCGCCCGCCAGCCGCGGACCTCGGCGTCGCGGCCGGCCGCGAGGAGGAGCGCCGCGAAGAGGGCCGTCCGCGGGACGATGCTCGCGACGTCGAGCCACTCCTCCGGCGAATGGTCCAACCCCCCGATCGGGCCCAGGCCGTCGAGCGACGGGACCCCGAGGCCGGCCGTCGTGTTCGCGTCCGACGCGCCGCCGGTCGCGGCGTCACGGACGGCGAAGCCGAGGCCCCCGGCGAGGCCCTCCGCCAGCGCGACGAGCCGCCCCGACCGCTCGAGCTTCTCCATCGGCCAGTGGCGGTGGCGGAGCGCGACGTCGATCGTCACGTCGGCGACCGCCGGGGCGGCCGCCAGGGCCCGGATCGCCGCGTCGGCCGCCTCCATCGCCGCCCGGTCGACAGCCCGCAGGTCGACCTCGAGGACGGCCCGCTCGGCGACGACGTTCGGGCGGATCCCGCCTTCGATGACCCCGACGTTGCACGTGACGCCCGGCCAGCGACCGGTGAGCCCGTGGAGCCCGATCGCGAGGTGGGCGGCGGCGAGGATCGCGCTGCGGCCCTTCTCCGGCTCCACCCCCGCGTGCGCGGCGCGCCCGTGGACGGTGATCACGTAGTCCCCGGTCCCCTTCCGCGAGGAGACGATGTCGCCGTTCGCGCGGGCGCACTCGAGGCTGAACGCGACGTCGCACGACCGCGCGATCCGCTCGATGTGCGGGGTCGACGTCGGCGAGCCGATCTCCTCGTCCGGGTTGGCGACGACGGTCAGGCGCTCGTACGGGAGCGGGCCGGCGGCGAGGGCGGCCTCGAGGCCGACGAGGAGCGTGAGGAGGCCGGACTTCATGTCGGTGACGCCGGGGCCCGTGGCGATCCCGTCGCGGACCGCGAACGGGCGCGCTGCCGCGGTGCCCTCCGGGAATACGGTGTCCGTGTGCGCGAGGACGATCGCCCGGGGCCCGCCCGGCTCCCCCTCGAAGACGGCCTCGACCGTGTCGCCGAGGGCGCCGGCCGGGTCGGGATGGCGGGTGACCTCCGCCCCGAGGCGGGCCAGGAACGCCGCCGTCCAGGCGGCGACCGCGTTCACGCCGTCGCGGGTGTAGCTCCCGCAGTCGAGGTCCACGAGGCGCGCGAGGTCGGCGAGGTACGCCGGTTCCGCGGCGCCGACCCGGTCGCGGATCGCGCCGAGCTCGGCGGGCGGGACGAGGTGGAGGGCGGGCGTCGGCACTCCCGAGAGTCTAGCGACCCTGCCCCCCGGAAGGCGCCTGAGGTCAGGCGACAGGTATCCGCCATGGCGCGCACGCCCTCACCCGGCGAGCGGTAGGCGTCGGAGACGGCGGTCCCACCCGGGGCGAGGAGGGCCGCGACGTCGCCTCGCACCGACGGCTACTGCCGCTCAGTGGGGTCGCGCTGGTGCGGCGGTCGCGGCTTGCGATTCCGCCTCCACTCAGCCAGGAGCCCCGGCTCGTGCCGCAAGGGCGGCGGCACGACCGCCTTCGGGGCGTTGAAGAGGACGACGGTCACCATCAGCAGGAGACAGAGGAGAGAAGCCGCAAAGGCGGCGAGGCCGACCCAAAGGAGCACGGTTCGGGCGAACGCATCCCCGATGCTCTCGCGGACCAACAACGCAATTGCCGCTGCGACAAGAGCGTTGCCTCCGATCACGGCGACCGGGGTTGCGCGTATGGAACCCCTGAGTGAGGCCTCGCCCCAGACCCAATACACCCGGAAGCTTCGCTCCAGCGCCGGAAGGCGCCTGCCGCTCCATGTACCGGGCAGGCTAACCAGGGCGATCGCGGAGATGATGGCAAGGACCGCCACAAGGAATGTCCGCTCCGTCACTCCTGTTGCCCCCATGCTGACGCGACAACGTCGATGACGAGATCGCACGACCATCGGAAGCCCGATGGTCGTGACGACGACGATCCCGCCGCAAACGACCCCGCCGACGGCCATGGTCGCCAACCCCACGGCGCCGCAGGCTGCCGTGCCAACCGAGGCACCGAGGGCACCGGCGCCGGTCTCGACCACGGCCCGCGCGCCCGCCTGAGGGACCGACTGGCCCTCGGCGAGGTTACCGGCGAAGCTCACGGCGCCGCCGACGAACGGCAGCGGGCGGGCCACGCTCCGGAAGACCTCCGACTCCACGAACTTCGTCGCGGAGCCGGCACCCGGGAGCAGGCGGGCGGCGGCCGACCGGAGCGCGGGATCATCGCTCGTGGCGAGCGCCCGCCCGAGGGTCGACGCCTGGCCCCGGAGGCCCTCCGCGGTCGCGACGGAGACCTCGGCGCCCGTGACGGCCACGTGCGTCGGGCCCCACAGGCTCGTGCTCACCGGCCGCGGCGCCCTGGTCGTGTCCCCGACGAGCGGATACCGTGGCCCGGTCGCTCCCGTCGTCGTCCCCCTCCCCTTCGGCTTCGTGCCGAGGCGGGCTCGGGCCTGATCGAGGGCCCGGTGGGCGGCGCGGGCCCGCGCGAGGGCGGCCCCGGCGGCGGTCCAGGC
>JAJZRQ010000033.1 GCA_021802585.1 Chloroflexota bacterium | reverse complement strand
ATCACCTCGCTCACGATCGCGGTCATCCCGGTCGCCCTCGTGGCCCTGGAGACGTTCGTGGGCTTCGTCCAGGCGCTGATCTTCTCGGTCCTCACGCTCATCTTCACGATGCTCGCGATCGAGGGCCACCACGACGAGCACGCGGCGCACGACGTCGTCGAGGCGATGCCGGAGGGGGCCATGGGTCCCACCGCGGAGAGCCTGGTGCCGCACGGTCGAGCGGCCTGAGGGAACAGGTCAGAGCGGAGCAACCCGGGTCGGCCCGGCCTGACGGGCGCCGGAGGCAGGAGGTACGTACACGATGGAGAACCTTGGAGCGGGCCTCGCCGCGTTCGGCGTCCTGGGCCCGGCCCTGGCGGTCGGCATCCTCACCGGGATGTCGACGGCGGCGATCGGGCGCAACCCGGAGGCCGCGTCCCAGATCCGCGCCACGTTCATCATCGGCGCCGCGTTCGCCGAGGGCCTCGGCGTCCTGGCGGTCGTCGTCGGCATCCTCGCGATCTTGCTCGGCGGCACCAAGGCGGGCTAGGTCTCCCGGACCGGAGGAGAACGCCGTGGACCACAGCGCGGCAGCCCCCGCGATCGCGGCCGCGGCCGCCACCACCGCCGCGACGGCCGAGAGCGGTGCCGGGATCCAGATCAACCTGTTCTGGGTCATCGTCGCCGCGACGAACTTCGTGCTGTTCCTCGTGATCCTCACGCTCTTCGCGTGGAATCCGATCACCCGGACGCTCGACGACCGACGGGCGAAGATCGAGCAGGGCCTCCGGGACGCGGAGCAGGCACGGATCGACCTCGAGCGGTCCTCGGCCGCCGCGGCCGCGGAGATCGCCGGCGCGCGCCGCGAGGCGCGCGAGATCGTCGACCGGACGCAGCGCGTCGCCCAGGAGGCGCGCGACGCGGACATCGCGGCGACCCGCACCGAGCTCGACCGGATGCGGACGAGCGCCGCCGCCGAAATCGAAGCCGAGAAGAGCCGCGCGATCGCCGACCTGCGGGCCGAGGTCGCCGACCTCGCCATCGCCGCGGCCGGCCGCGTCGTCCGCGAGTCCATGGACGGCGAGCGCCAGCGCCGGCTCGTGGAGGAGTTTCTCGCCGAGGGCATCGCGCCGGAGGCCCGCCGCTGATGGCCCGCCCGTCGACGGCCGCCCGCCGCTACGCCGAGGCCGCGTTCGAGATCGCCCGTCGCGACGGGACGCTCGACCGCTGGCTCGCCGACCTCCGCCTCGCCGCGGAGGTGGCGGCCGTGCCCGACGTGGCCCGGGCCGTCGACAACCCCGCGGTCCCGTTCGCGACGCGCCGCGAGATCCTCGCCGCGCTCCTCGGGCGCCGCCTCGCGCCGCCTGCCTTCAACCTCGTCCTCCTCCTCGCGCAGCGGGGGCGGCTCGGCGCGGCGCCCGCCGTCGCGGCGGAGTACAAGCGGCTTGTGGACCGGGAGCGCGGCATCGTCGTCGCGATCGTGACGAGCGCGGCCCCGCTCGAGCCCGCCGAGATCGAGGCGATCGCCGACCGGCTCCGTGCATCGACCGGCGCCCGCCCCGAGCTGGAGATCGGCGTCGATCCCGGGCTGATCGGGGGCCTCACGGTCCGCATCGGCGACCGCCTCATCGACGCCAGCGTGCGGGGACGCCTCGAGCGACTCCGCGACCGCATCGTCGCTGGAGCCCGCTGACCCGCCCCACGCCGCGCCGGTCGCCCGCCGGCCCGCCGCCACCGACTGGAGCACGATCCATGGCCATCCGATCCGACGAGATCATCAGCATCATCAAGTCATCGATCGAGGGTTTCGACGCGACCGCGGAGACGCGGAACGTCGGGACGGTCGTCGAGGTGGGCGACGGGATCGCCCAGGTGTACGGGCTCGCCGGCGCGCTCGCGTCGGAGCTCCTCGAGTTCCCCGGCGGCGTCTACGGGATGGCCCTCAACCTCGAGGAGGAGACCGTCGGCTCGGTGATCCTCGGCGACGCGACGGCGATCAAGGAAGGCGACGTCGTCAAGACGACCGGCCGGGTCGTCGAGGTCCCGGTGGGGGCCGCGCTCCTCGGCCGGGTCGTCGACCCGCTCGGCCGCCCGCTCGACGACCGGGGTCCGATCGCCGCGACCCGGACGCGGCCCGTGGAGCGGATCGCCCCCGGCGTCATCACCCGCAAGCGGGTCGACACGCCGGTCCAGACGGGAATCAAGGCGATCGACGCCCTCATCCCGATCGGCCGCGGCCAGCGCGAGCTCATCATCGGCGACCGCCAGACCGGCAAGACCGCGCTCGCCATCGACACGATCATCAACCAGAAGGGCAAGGGCCTCGTCTGCATCTACGTCGCGATCGGCCAGAAGCTGTCGACGGTCGCGAGCACCGTGGCCGTCCTCGAACGGCATGGCGCGATGGACCACACGATCGTCGTCGTCGCCGGCGCCGAGGACCCCGCGCCGCTCCAGTACCTCGCCCCCTACAGCGGCGTGGCGATGGGCGAGGAGGTCATGGAGAACGGCGTCGAGGTCCCCGGGCAGGGCCTCGTGAAGGACGCCCTCTGCGTCTACGACGACCTCAGCAAGCACGCCTGGGCGTACCGCGAGATGGCCCTCCTCCTCCGCCGCCCGCCCGGCCGCGAGGCGTACCCCGGCGACGTCTTCTACCTCCACAGCCGGCTCCTCGAGCGGGCCGCCCGCCTGAACGACGCGAGCGGCGGCGGCTCCCTCACGGCCCTCCCGATCATCGAGACCCAGGCCGGCGACGTCTCGGCGTACATCCCGACGAACGTCATCTCGATCACCGACGGGCAGATCTTCCTCGAGACCGACCTGTTCAACGCCGGGCAGCGGCCGGCGCTCAACATCGGGATCTCCGTCAGCCGCGTCGGCTCGGACGCCCAGACGAAGGCGATGAAGAAGGTCGCCGCCCCGCTGAAGCTCGACCTCGCCCAGTACCGCTCGCTGGCCGCCTTCGCCCAGTTCGCGTCCGACCTCGACAAGGCGACCCGCGACCAGCTGACCCGCGGGGAGAAGCTCTCCGAGATCGTCAAGCAGCCGCAGTTCCAGCCGCTGCCCGTCGAGCGCCAGGTCGCGATCCTCTACGCGGCGACGAAGGGCGCCGTCGACGACATCCCGACCCCGCGGGTCAGGGAGTTCGAGTCCGGCTACTACCGCTTCCTCGAGACGGAGCGGCCGGCGCTCCTCGCGCAGCTGGCCGCGACGAAGGCGCTCGACGACGAGACCGCCGCGGGCCTCGACGAGGCCGTCGCCGCGTACCGCGCGGTCTTCCTCGCGTAGCCCGGCCGGACGAGGGGAGCGGGCGTGGCCAGCCAGCGCGACATCCGGCGGCGGATCGGCGCCGTCCGGAACATCAAGCAGATCACGCGGGCGATGCAGTTCGTCGCCGCGTCGAAGCTCAAGCGCGCCCAGGACGCGACGCTCGCCAGCCGGCCCTACCGCGACATGGTCGACGAGGTCATCGCCGACCTCGCCGCCGTCCTCGACGCCGAGACCCATCCGCTCCTCGCCCGCCGCGAGGCCGGCACGCGGCTCTTCGTCGTCATCACGACCGACCGCGGCCTGTGCGGGCCTCTGAACACGAACACCGTGCGCTTCGCCCTCAAGGAGATCCTCGACCACGAGGGGCCGGTCCGGGTCGTGACCGTGGGCCGGAAGGGGCGGGACGCCCTCCGGCGGGCCCGCGTTCCGCTCGAGGCCCACTTCGCCGGCTTCGGCGACCGCCCGGCCTTCGCCGACGTGACGCCCCTCACCCGCCTCGTCACCGATGACTTCCTCGCCGCCACGTACGCCCGGATCGACCTCGTCTACCCGACGTTCGTCTCGACGCTCGTCCAGCGTCCCGTGCTCGAGCAGGTCCTCCCGATCCTGCCGGCCGCGGACACGGACGGGATCCCCGGCAACCAGTTCATCTTCGAGCCGAACCCGGCCACCGTCCTCCGCCAGCTCCTCCCGCGCTACGTCGCGACCCGCGTCTACCAGGCCGTCCTGGAAACGACCGCCTCCGAGATGTCGAGCAAGATGGTGGCGATGAAGAACGCGACGGAGAACGCCGAAGAGCTCATCGAGGACCTGACGCTCTCCTACAACAAGGTTCGCCAGGCGAACATCACCCGCGAGATGATCGAGATCGCGTCCGGCGCCCAGGTGCGCTGACGACGCCGGCAGGAGGCACACGTACCCATGGCGACCGCCGCACCCGCCGCCACCGGCCGGGTCATCCAGATCACCGGCCCGGTCGTGGACATCGAGTTCCCGCCCGGCGGCCTCCCCGCGATCTACAGCGCCGTCGAGGTCGAGCGCCCCGGCCCGGACCCCCTCGTGTGCGAGGTCCAGCAGCACCTCGGGAACAACTGGGTCCGCACGGTGGCGATGACGACGACCGACGGGCTCGCCCGCGGCACCGCGGTGCGCGACACCGGCGCCCCGATCAGCGTGCCAGTCGGCGCGCCGACCCTCGGCCGCGTCTTCAACGTCCTCGGCCACCCGATCGACGGCCAGGGCCCCGTGGACCGCGCGCGCGTCCTCCCGATCCACCGCTCCGCCCCGCCGTTCGACGAGCAGACGACGGACGTCGAGGTCTTCGAGACCGGCCTCAAGGTCATCGACCTCATCTGCCCCTTCAAGAAGGGCGGCAAGGTCGGGATCTTCGGCGGGGCCGGCGTCGGCAAGACGGTCATCATCCAGGAGCTCATCCGGAACGTCGCCCAGGAGCACGCCGGCGTGTCCGTCTTCGCCGGCGTCGGCGAGCGCTCCCGCGAGGGCAACGACCTCATCAAGGAGATGACCGAGTCGGGCGTCCTCGCCAAGACCGCGTTCGTCTTCGGCCAGATGAACGAGCCGCCCGGCGCCCGCCTGCGGGTGGGCCTCTCCGCCCTCACGATGGCGGAGTACTTCCGCGACGAGGAGGGCCGGGACGTCCTCCTCTTCATCGACAACATCTTCCGCTTCACGCAGGCCGGCTCCGAGGTCTCCGCGCTCCTCGGCCGTATGCCCTCCGCGGTGGGCTACCAGCCCAACCTCGCCACCGAGATGGCCGCCCTCCAGGAGCGGATCACCTCGACGACGAAGGGCTCGATCACCTCGCTCCAGGCGGTCTACGTCCCCGCCGACGACTACACCGACCCTGCCCCGGCCACGACGTTCGCCCACCTCGACTCGACGATCCGCCTCGAGCGGAGCATCGCCGAGCTCGGCATCTACCCGGCGGTCGACCCGCTCACCTCGACGTCGCGGGTCCTCGACCCGTTCGTCGTCGGGCAGGAGCACTACGACGTCGCCCGCGAGACGCAGCGCGTCCTCCAGCGGTACCGCGACCTGCAGGACATCATCGCGATCCTCGGCATCGACGAGCTGTCGGAGGAGGACAAGGCGACGGTGGCCCGCGCCCGGCGCCTCCAGCGCTTCATGAGCCAGCCGTTCTTCGTCGCCGAGGTCTTCACCGGCCGGCCGGGCATCTACGTCCCGATCCGGGACGCGGTCGCGTCCTTCCGGGAGATCCTCGAGGGCAAGGCCGACACGCTGCCCGAGCAGGCGTTCTTCCTCGCCGGGACGATCGACGACGTCCGGGCGAACGCGGCGAAGCTCGCCGGCTAGGAGCACCCGATGCCGATCCGCCTCGAGATCGTCACCCCCGAGAAGCGGGCCTACAGCGACGACGTCGACGCCGTCATCCTCCCCGGGAGCGAGGGCGAGCTCGGCATCCTCCCCCACCACGCGCCGCTCCTCTCGATGCTCGGCGCGGGCGAGCTCCGCGTCCGGAAGGGAGCCACGGAGGAGTCCTTCGCGATCGTCGGGGGCTTCGTCCAGGTGCGCCCCGACCGGGTCGTCGTCATGGCCGAGACAGCCGACCTCGCCGCGGAGATCGACCTCGAGAAGGCGCAGGAAGCGCGCCGCGAGGCCGAGCGGGCCCTCGAGGCGGGCTTCGTGGAGTCCGCCGACCTCGCCCAGGCGCGGGCGGCCCTCCAGGCCGCGCTCGCCCGGCTCCGCGTCGCCGAGCGGCGCCACCGGGAGGGGCCGCACCGGCGCGGGTAGCGCCGGCGCGGCCGCGGGACGACGGCGGTGGCGGACGCCCGCCCGTTCCACTGGGAGTACAGGCCGGACCCGGTCCCCCGGGAGGTGTTCCGGGTGGAGGGCGGTCGCCCGCTCGCCGGCACGGTCCGGATCAGCGGCGCGAAGAACGCCGCCCTCAAGCTCCTCGCCGCGGCGACCCTCACAGGCGAGCGGTGCCGCTTCACGAACGTGCCGGAGATCGAGGACGTGCGGGTCATGGCCGAGACGCTGGGCGACCTCGGCGTCGTCGTCGACCATCCGGCCCACGGCATCTACGAGGTCGCCGCGGGCGACGTCGACTGGCTGTTCGTGCCCCTCGAGGCGGCGGCGAAGATGCGGGCGAGCTTCATCCTCTTCGGGCCCCTCCTCTCGCGCTTCGGGCGGGTGATCATCAGCAACCCGGGCGGGGACCGGATCGGGCGGCGGCCGGTCAACCTCCACGTCGACGCGATGCGGGCGCTCGGGGCCGAGATCGAGTACCGGAACGGCTACTACCTCGCGAAGGCCCCCGGCCGGCTCCGCGGCGGCGAGGTCACGTTCCCCTTCGTCTCGGTCATGGGCACCGAGAATGCGCTCCTCGCGGCGACGCTCGCCGAGGGTCGGACGGTCATCCGCCCCGCGGCGCAGGAGCCGGAGGTGGACGACCTCGTCGCGTTCCTCCAGAAGATGGGCGCCGCCGTGGAGCGCACGGCGCCCGACACGATCGTCGTCGAAGGGCGCCGCCGCCTCCGGGGGGCGGAGCACCACGTCATCCCCGACCGGATCGAGGCGGGGACGTTCGTCGTGGCCGCCGCCGTCGCCGGGGGCCGGGTGACCCTCGAGGGCGCCCCCTGCGACTACCTCGGCTCGTTCATCGAGACGATGGGGCAGATGGGGGTCCAGGTCGCCTGCGGGCGCGACACGATCGAGGTCGAGGGCCTCGCCCCGGGCGCGGGCGCGTATCGCACGGCCGACGTCGCCACGGCCCCGTACCCCGGCTTCGCGACCGATCTCCAGCCGCCGACGAGCGTCCTCATGACCCGCTGCGCGGGCACGAGCCGCCTCCACGAGACGATCTTCGAGGACCGCCTCGAGTGGCTCGGCGAGCTGCGGAAGATGGGGGCCGCCGTGGCGATCCTCGACTCGCACCACGCGGAGGTCACGGGGCCCGGCCGGCTGCGCGGCGCGGAGGTCGACATCAGCGACCTGCGGGCCGGAGCGTCGCTCATCCTCGGCGCCCTCGCGGCCGACGGGATCTCGACGATCCACGGCGCGCACCACGTCGAGCGCGGCTATGAGAACATCGACCGCAAGTTCCACGACCTCGGCGCCCGGATCGAGCGCCTCCCCGAGCAGGTGAGCAGCACGCCTTCATGAAGATCGGCATCGACCTCGGCACCGCCAACGTCCTCGTCTACGTGAAAGGCCGGGGCATCGTCATCCAGGAGCCGTCCGTCGTGGCGGTGAGCGAGGACAACCGGATCGTCGCCGTGGGCGAGGAGGCCCGCCAGATGATCGGTCGGACGCCGGGCAACATCCAGGCGATCCGCCCGATGAAGGACGGCGTCATCGCCGACTACGTCATCACCGAGGCGATGCTCCGCTACTTCATCGGCCGCGCCCGGAAGGGGACGGTCTCCCTCAGCCGGCCGGAGGTGATGATCAGCGTCCCGGCCGGGGTGACCTCGGTCGAGAAGCGCGCAGTCCGCGACGCGGCCCTCAAGGCCGGAGCACGCGAGGCATTCCTCATCGAGGAGCCGCTCGCCGCGGCGATCGGGGCGAACGTGCCGATCAGCGGCCCCTCGGGCAACCTCATCATCGATATCGGGGGCGGCACGAGTGAGATCGCCGTGATCTCGCTCGGCGGGATCGTCGTGAGCAACAGCCTCCGGGTCGGGGGCAACCGCTTCGACGAGGCGATCGCCAGCTACATCCGGAAGAAGTACAACCTCATGGTCGGCGACCGGACTGCCGAGGAGGTGAAGATCCAGATCGGGACGGCCCTCCCGCTGGAACGCGAGCTCCAGATGGAGGTCCGCGGCCGCGACCTCATCGCCGGCCTGCCGCGCACGATCCCGATCACCTCGTCGGAGGTCATGGAGGCGATCGAGATGCCGCTCCAGCAGCTCGTCGCCGCTGTCCGCGGGGTCCTCGAGCAGACCCCTCCGGAGCTCTCCTCGGACATCATCGACAAGGGAATGGTGATGTCCGGCGGCGGCTCCCTCCTGCGGAACATCGACCGGCTCCTCACCCAGGTCACCGGGGTCCCCTGCCACGTCGCCGAGAATGCCCTGAACTGCGTGGCCCTCGGGACCGGCCTCGCCCTCGAGCACTTCGACTTCTTCAAGAAGTCGCTCGTCCAGCAGGTCTGACCGGGCCGATGGACCTCCACGGGGGACGGGGCGCGGAGCCCGGGGCCGCCTTCGTCGACCTCCACTGCCACACGAGCGCGAGCTTCGACTCGCTCGCCGACCCGCTCGCCGTCGTCCGGGCCGCCCGGTCGCGCGGGATCACCCACCTCGCGATCACCGACCACGACCGGATCGACGGCGCCGTGCGGGCCCGCGACGCGGCCCTCCCCGGGATCACCGTGATCGTCGGCGAGGAGGTCCGCACGACCGAGGGCGACCTCGTCTGCATCTTCCTCGAGGAGGCGATCCCCCCGGGGCTCCCGGCGGCCGAGGTCATCGCCCGCGCCCGCGCCCAGGGCGCCCTCGTCGGGATCCCTCACCCCTTCGACCACTGGCGGGGCTCGGTCGGGAAGGCCGAGGAGCGGATCGCGGCGCTCGCAGGCCTCGTCGACTGGGTCGAGGCGCACAACGCCCGGGTCGTCCTTCGCGAGGCGAACGAGCGCGCTGCGGAGCTCGCCCGGCGGTGGGGCGTCCCGGGGATCGCCGTCTCGGACGCCCACACCGCCCTCGAGGTCGGCGTCGCCGCCACCCGCCTCGTCGGCGACCCGTCGACGCCCGGCGGGCTCCTCGCGGCCCTCGCCACGGCGAGCGTCGTGCCCGGCCGGGCCTCGCTCTACGTTCGCGCGGTGACCCCCCTCGCGAAGCTCGTCCAGCGCGTCCGCGGCAACGGCCGCGTGCGCCCCGGCGCCCGGCCCGACCCGGGCGTCGCTTCGGGGCGGCGTGCCCCGTGACGGACGGCCCCGCTCCCGGCCCCGCTGCCACTCTCGGCCCCGCGCCCGAGCGCGAGGTCACGGCGGAGCAGCTCTCGCTCGGGCGGCGCCTGCGGCAGCCCCGGACGATCGTCTCGATCGCCGTCCCACTCGTCATCATCCTCGTCTTCGTCGCCCTCAACCGCCAGCAGCTCGAGCGCGTGCCGGGCCTCATCCTCGGGGCGAACCCGTTCCTCGTCCTCGCGGCGTTCGCGATCTACTACCTCGGCTTCCCGCTCCGCGGCTACCGCTGGGCCCTCCTCCTCCGGGGGACCGGCTTCTACTGTCCGACGAAGGACGCGACGGAGATCATCTTCCTCTCGTGGCTCGTGAACTGCGTCGTGCCGGCGAAGCTCGGCGACGTCTACCGGGCGTACCTCCTGAAGATCAACAGCCGGGCCTCCCTCTCGCGGACGTTCGGGACGGTCTTCATCGAGCGCGTCCTGGACCTCTTCGCGATCGTCCTCCTCGGCCTCGCCGCGGGGTTCTGGAGCTTCCGTGGCCGGCTGCCGACGGACGTCCAGGTCGTCGTCGCGATCGGGATCGGGGTCATGGTCCTCCTCGCCGTCGGCCTCCTCTTCCTGCGCAGCTTCGGCTCCCGCTTCCTCGCCGCGCTCCCCCTGCCGCGGAAGGAGACGATCCTCGAGCTCTACGAGCGCTTCGAGCAGGGAGTCTTCGGGGCGATCGGCTGGCGTGCCCTCCCGCGGCTCCTGCTCATGACCGCCCTCATCTGGGCCTCCGAGTCCCTTCGCCTCTGGCTCGTCGTCCAGGCGCTCGGCTTCCCGGACGTCTCCCTCGGGCTCTCCGGCGCCGTCTTCGTCGCCCTCATCGGGTCCCTCCTCACCGCCGTCCCGCTGAGCCCGGCCGGCCTCGGGATCGTGGAGGCGGGGATCGTCGGCGTGCTGACCCTCGTCTACGGCGTGCCGCTCGCCGAGGCGACGGCGATCGCCCTCCTCGACCGCGTCATCAGCGTCTTCTCGATCATCGTCTTCGGGTCGATCGCCTACGTGCTCTCGCCGAAGCCGCGGGGCGAGGGCTGGATCCCCGAGGCGCCCGAGGTCGTCCGCGTCCCGGCCTGAGGCGATCGGCGCCCGGCCTGCGGCGGCCGCTGAGCCCCGACCTGCGGCGGCCGCCCCGCCCGCCCGTACCGGCCCCTCGGGCGGGGCATGACCCGGGGTACCAACGGGTCATGGTTCCCGAACGCGCCACTCTCGATAGTGGCCCCACGCGGACGTGCCGCGGAACCCACGGAGCGCCCACCGGGAATGACCGAGCAGAACAACCGCCCGTTCAACGAGTGGCTGCGCGCCCAGCTCAAGGCGAAGAAGATGTCGCAGCGCCAGCTCGCGCAGGCGTCGGGCGTCGACCACTCGACGATCTCGCGCCTCGTGCGCGGCGACCGGACGCCGTCGCTGGGCACCGCCACGAAGTTGGCCCGCGGACTCCGCGAGCTCCGCGACGACGCCGACGCCCCGCAGTACCTCGGCCTCGTGTCGAGTGGCGCGACGGTGAACCCGACTGCCCGCGTCGAGTACGCGCTCCGCGCGGACGAGGCCCTCGGTGAGCCGCAGGTGCGGCAGATCATGGAGTACTACCTCGCGGTCCGGATGCGGCGCTACACTCGCCCGATCAACGGCGCGGCGGCCTCCCGGCCCGCCACGCTTCCGGAGCGGCCGCTCCCGCGAAGCCTCGGCACCCCGCTCGCGTCGGTCGTCGGCCTCCCGACCGACCGCCGCGTCTCCACCGTCCGCCCGGCCCCGCTGCTCGTGCGGCGCCCGCCCGGGAGGACCTGACCCGCATACCAACGACCGTCCCGGGGGCGCCCTCCTCTCCCGGGTCTCGGGGACAGCGAACGCCGGCGTACTGGGGCGCCGGCGTTCGCTTGTTCTGCGGCCGCCGCCGGGCCCGGCGCCGACGCCGCGCCGCGGATCGGCCATCGGTGCCGTGCCCTGCGCGGGCGCCGGCGGCCACGCCCGTTCGCGGAGCTCAGCGGCCGGCGATCTCGTACGTCGAGATCCAGCGGCCGGGCGCCGCCTCGAACCGGTCGACGAGACGCCCGGGGACGACCCCGACCTCCCCGAGCCGCGCCGCCTCGGCCGGGCCGAGGCACGCCGAGCCGACGACCTCCTCGAACAGGCGGTCGCAGAGGACGACGACGCGCGTCGCGGCCCCGGCGGAGGCTGGCGGGCTCCCGAGGATCGTCATCGGGTAGTCGACGGCGGTCGTCTTCTTGAAGCGGGGTACGCCGACGACGAGCGCGCCGGCGCCGCCGAGGCGGTCCACCACGCGCCTGCCCGCGGCGAGGCCCGCCGGCCAGCCGCCGTCGGCGTTCACCGCCGGGAGGGGCACCGCGACGAGGTTCCACCCAACGATCGCGGCCACGACGGTCGCCGCGAGGGCCCGCCCGGCACCGCGGCCGCGCCCGCCCGCGCCCGGCGCCCCCGCCGGGCCGCGCCCACGGGTCCACAGCGTCGCGGCCCCGAGCCCGACGAGCGCGAAGACGAGCGGGTCGAGCGCGAGGTGGTAGTGGTCGACGTAGAGCGGCGTGACCGTCGCGAGCCATGGGGCGCCGAGCGCGAGCACGACCGCGCCGAGGACGAGGCCCGCGGCGAGGAGGGCCGCCGCCGGCGCCGCGCGGAGGCCGCCGCCCTCCGCATCGCCGCCGCCCCCCGCGGCCCGGTCGCGGATCGCGAGGACCGCCGCCCCGACGACGACTGCGACCCCGGCGGGGATGACCGCGAGCGCCCGGTTGATGTCGCCGACGAGCGGGATCGCGAGGATCCGGAGCGGCACGAACCCGAGGCGGACCCCGAGGTCGGGAGCATCGTCGGCAGCGCCGCCGCGCGCCCGGACGAGCGCGCGGAGCTCGCTGAAACCGGTCGTGAGCTCGTTGACGAGGAGCGGGACGAACGACACGGCGACGATCGCGGCCGCCACGACGAGCCACGGGACGGCCCGCCGCCCGGTCCGTCGCAGCTCGGCGAGGGCGAAGACCCCGAGCGGGACCGCGAGAACCCAGGCGAGGACGTGCGACTGCCCGGCGAGCACGAACCCCACCGCGACTGGCACCCACCAGCGCGGATCGCGGCGACGGTGCCCCTCCACGGCGGCGGCGAGGGCGAAGGCGGCGGCGGGCGCGACGAACGCCGGATTCCAGAGCCGCACCGACGCGTCGACCATCTGGGCCGAGACCGCCGCGAGAAGTCCCGCGACGAGTCCCGCGACCGCGGCGCCCCGCGGGCCGGCGGCCGCGCGGGCGAGCCACCACGTGAACCCGACGGTGGCGATCCCGCCGAGGACGATCCCGAACGTGACGGCGTCCGGATCGTCGCCGCCGGACGGCAGGGCGAAGAGAGCGCCGAGGTAGTAGAAGACGGCCCCGTGATGGAGGCCGCCGGTCGAGGTCGGCGGGCCGAGGAGCGTGAGCTGGCCGCGGGCGATCGCGCGGATCGCGAGCATCTGCTCGCCCTGGTCGGTGTCCCACGGGCCGCGCGTGCCGAAGTCCGGGAGTCGGAGGAGCGTCGCGAGGGCGAGGAGCCCGAGGAGGACGAGGAGGTCGGACGCCCGGCCGCGGGGCAGGCGGGCGAGGATCCCCGCGCCGGCGCGGGAAAGGCCGCCGCCGGCGCTCCCGCTCACGCGGCGGGCGTCCGGGCGCGGGCCCCGCGGACCGCGTGGGCCTCCGGGGGGAGCGGGTCCAGCGGGTGCCCGGCGGCGAGGAGGCGGGCCCGGGCGACGTTCACCGCGTCGTACCCCTCGTCCATCCCCGGCGTCTCGAGGTAGAACGCGACGTGGGCGAGGGCCGGATGGGCGAGCAGCCGCCCGAGGCCGGTCGCGTCTCCCATCTCGCCGGCGCCGAGGTGCTGGTGGCGGTCGAGCCGCGAGCCGCGTGTCGCCTTCGAGTCGTTGAGGTGGACCATCGCGAGGCGCGCGAGCCCGAGGCGGCGCTCCACCTCGGCCACGACGGCGTCGACGCCCTCGGGGGTCGCGACATCGTAGCCGGCTCCCCAGAGGTGCGCCGTGTCGAGGCAGAGGCCGAGGCGGTCGGCGGGGACGCCCCGGGCGGCCACGGCCTCGAAGATCGCCTCCAGCTCGCCGAGCGTGACGCCGAGGCCGCCGCCGCCGCCCGCGGAGTTCTCGAGGACGAGGAGCGGTCGCGCGGCCCCGTCCGGGCCGGGCCGCGCGTCGTCGGCGAGGTCGAGGACCCGGGCGACGCCGTCCGCGACGCGGACGATGCCGGCCTCGACCCCGGCACCCTTGTGGCTTCCGATGTGGACGTTGACGAACCGGGCGCCGTAGCCGCGGGCCGCCGCGAGCTCGCTCGCGAGGAGCGCGATCGACTGCTCGAAGAAGTCGTCGGCCGGCCCGGCGAGGTTCACGAGGTACGACGCGTGGACGGCGATCGGTCCGATCCCGTACGCGGCGAGCCGGTCGAGGAACGCCGGGAGCTCGGGAGGAGGCTCGGCGCGGCGCCGCCACGACGTCGGGTTGTCGACGAACACCTGGAGCGCGTCGGCCCCGATCGCGTGGGCCCGCTCCGCGGCCCGCACCATCCCCTCGCCGAGCGGCAGGTGCGCTCCCAGCCGCCGCCCGTCGGGGAGGGCGGGCAGGGCGACGGCTCCCGCCGCATCGGGAACGGGAGCGGGCGCGGCGGTGGGACGGCGCGAGGACGGCATCGTGGCGAGCATCGTACCGGCCCGCGGCGTCGCTCGGCCGGGGCCGCCGGAGGTCAGCGCTTCGGCGCGACCTTCACCCCGCGACCGGGCGTGTACTCGCCGGCGATGATCGGCTCGATGAGCCCGAAGTCGCCGTCGCGGCGGCGGTAGAGGAGGTTGAGGCGCTCGCTCTCGGCGTTGACGAAGATGAAGAACGCGTGGCCCAGCGACTCCATCTCCGCGATGGCGTCCTCCTCGAACATCGGCTCGATCGCGAACCGCTTCGTCTTCACGACCCGCCGCTCGCGGCCGGCGTCGGCCGTCCCGTCGGCGATCCGGGCGAGGATCCCCTTCTCCTCGGGGGCCCGGGCGCGGACCCTCGGCTTCTCCCGGTGGTCGACCGCGCGCCGCTCGACCTTGTCGACGACCTCGTCGACGGCGGCCTCCCACGTCGACGCGTCCGCCCGCCCACGGAGCGCCTGGCCGTCGATCACGAGGGTGACGTCCGCGATCCGCGAGTCGTCGGCGCTCCGGTGGCGCTCCACGGAGAGCTCGATGATCGCGTCGGTCCGGTCGTCGAGGAACCGCTCGAGGCGTCGCATCTTCCGCTCGGCGTACTGGCGAACGGAGTCCGGGACGTCCATGTTCTTGCCCTTGACGATCGTCCTCACGGCAGACCTCCAGGGTGCGCGGGCCGGCCGGGCCGCGGGACACGGCGCCCGGCGGCAGCCCGACGGCCCGAGTATAGGTCGGGCCCGCCCGGGCATCGACCGGCGAGCGGCCCGTGCCCGCGTGCCGTCCCGCCCGATCGAGAAGTGGCCGCGGTGGCCGGCAGCGGGTGGAGCCCGGCCCTCCGTTGCGCGGCCGCGCCACCCCGCGCTCGGCGCTCATGCCTCGCGCGCGACCGCGAGCGCGGACACCGCTGCCGCGCCGCCATCGAGGAGTGCCTCGGCGCAGGCGACGAGCGTCGCCCCGGTCGTCGCGACGTCGTCGACGAGGACGACCCAGCGACCGCGGACCGCCGCGGCGTGGGCGGAGTCCAGCGCGAAGGCACCCGCGACGTTCGCCGCGCGCCGATCCCGGCCCAGCTCGAACTGCGGCAGGGTGGCCCGGGCACGCCGGAGCGCCGGTACCGCGCGGAGGGCGAGCGCCGCCGCGGCGGCGCTCGCCAGGAGCTCGGCCTGGTCGTAGCCGCGGGCCGCGCGGCGCCGCGGGTGGACCGGGACATGGACGAGCACGTCGCCCCCGATCGCCGCCTCGCGCCACCGCCGCGCGGCCGCCGCCCCGAGCGGGACCGCGAGGCGCCGCTCCCCGCCGTACTTCAGGGCGTGGAGGGCGTCGCGGACGATCCCGCGGTACGGGGCGCACCACTCGAGCTGGACGAGCGGGAGCGGCACATCGGACGGGAGCCCGAGCGGGACGCCCGCGGGGCGGCCGGCGCGGACGTCGAATGCGCGGCCACACGGGGCGCAGAGCGCCGTCCCTTCGCGGCCGCAGCCGACGCAGGACGGCGGGAGGGCGAGGTCGAGGAGGCGGCCGGCAAGGCGCGCCGGCACGCCGGTCCCGGGGCGGGGGAGGGCGGTCATCGGTCGATCATCCCCGGCGGGCCTCACCGGCCGGTTCACCGCGGCTCGCCGGCGGCTCATCCGACGGTTTGCCGCCGCTCACCCGCCGCCTATTCGACGGGGGGCGCCTCCGCCGCGGCCTCGGCCGCGTCCGCCGCAGCCGTCTCCGCCGCAGCCGTCTCCGCCGCAGCCGCCGCCGGCTCGAGGAAGACGAGGTCGCCGACGGCCGTCCCCGACGCGGCCGCGACGCCCCCCGGGAGCTCGAGGCAGCCGTCGGCGCCGCGCGCCCACCAGACGACGCCGGTCCACGGCCGGAGGGCCGCCCGGACGGCGACGACCGGCCGCGCCCCGACCACGCCGGCGCGGCCGAGGAAGACCACGTCGATCGGGAAGCGCATGAAGAGCATGTGGATGCTTGATCCGGGACGGAGCCACAGCCCGCCGCCGGCGGGAAGGGCGGGCCGGCCCATGAGGCCCAGGAACCGGCCCCAGAACGACTCGGCCACCTCGACGGACGTCGCCAGGATGACCCCCCGCGTCGCGTTACGCGCCCGCACGCGCGCCGCGTCGGGCACGGGATCGGCCATCGAGGTCGCCCGGTCGGTCGGCCGCCGGCCCGCCGTCGAGCCTAGCCGCCGGGCCCGCCCGGGCCGGCGAGGTTCTTGATGATGAGGATGATCGCCGGGCCGAGGATGACGATGAACAGCGACGGGAAGATGCAGCCGACGAGCGGGAAGAGCATCTTGATCGGCGCCTTCGCGGCCATCTCCTCGGCGCGCTGCCGCCGCTCGATCCGGAGCTGCTCCGACTGCACCTGGAGCACCTTGCTGATCGAGACACCGAGCTGCTCGGCCTGGATGATCGCCCCGATGAAGTTCGTGAGGGCCGGGACCTCGGTCCGGGGGATGATGTCGCGGAGCGCGTCGCGGCGCGCCTTGCCGACGCGGACCTCGGCGAGCGCCCGCCGGAACTCGTCGACGAGCGGTCCCTGCATCTTCTCGACGACCTTCGCGAGGGCGGCGTCGAAGCCGAGGCCCGCGCGCACGGAGATCGTCAGGAGGTCGAGGGCGTCCGGGATCTGGAGGAGGATCGCCTTCTGGCGGGCGCGGACGCGCCGGCCCAGCCAGAACTCGGGGGCAATGTACCCCACGACGAGTCCGACGGCCGCGAGGAGGATCCCGACGACGACCCCGGCGTTGAGGGCGAAGGCGAAGATGAGGAAGAAGAGGACCGCGAAGACGCCCGAGGCGATCGCCTTGATCCCGAGCCAGTCGGAGATCCGGAGGTCGCCGGGGTTGCCGGCCATCGCGAGGCTCTTCTCGGTGCGCGCCGTGAACGACGACGACGTGAAGCGCGCCACCGTGCCCGACAGCCGCCCGGCGAGGGGTCGGAGCGTGCGCTCGAAGAACGGCGCCTGGAGCTCGAGCTCCTCGAGGTTCTTCGCCTGCATCGAGCCCAGCTGCGTCAGGCGCGCCTGGACCGGGTCGACCCGCGAGGAGCCCGCGACGCCGATCGCGATGAAGAGGATCGCGAGGGCCGCGGCACCGGCGACGAGGACGGGGATCAGGGATTCCATGCCCTACACCTCGATGTCGACGATGCGGCGAATGAAGATGAAGCCGATGAACATCATGATCCCGCCCATCGAGATGAGGATGATCCCGGCCGGGATCTCGGCCACGTTCACCGCGGGATCCATCATCGGCTCGAGGAAGCTCGGCGCGATGAGGAAGAGGAACCCGGCGAGGGCGATCGGCAGGAAGGCCACGACGTAGCCCGACATCCGCTGCTGCGCCGTCAGCGTGCGGATCTCGCCCTTGATCCGGACCCGTTCGCGGATCGTGTACGCGATCGAGTCGAGGATCTCGGCGAGGTTGCCGCCGACCTGGTACTGGATCGAGATGGCGGTGACCATGAGCTCCAGGTCGTCCGACTTCACCCGCCGGACGAGGTTCTCCAGCGCCTGCTCGAAGGGAAGGCCGAGGTTCACCTCGCGGATGACCCGCTGGAACTCGAGGGAGATCGGCGGCCGCGCCTCCCGAACGACGAGCTCGATCGCCTGAAGGAAGGATGAACCCGCCCGGAGGGCATTGGCGATGAGGGTGATCGTGTCGGGGAGCTGCTTGTTGAACTGGTTGAGGCGCCGTCCCTGGCGATGCTTGAGGTACCAGCGGGGGAAGAAGAAGCCGACGAGGACGCCGATGAGGAGGACGATCGGGTTCTGGAGCGCCGGGAGGGCGAAGCCGGCGAAGAAGAGGAAGACGGGGAGCCCGACGATCACGCCGCCCCAGATGAGGAGGTACTCGCTCACCTTCAGCTTCAGGTCCGCGCGGGCGAGCTCGCGGGCGAGGTTCGCCCCGAAGTCGCGCTGCTCGACGACCTTGTTCAGCTGGGCGATCGTCGCGCTCTGCGAGATGAGCTCGCCGAGCGAGGCGGCGCTCGCCTCGGGCTTCGCGGCCTCCTGGCGCCCCGAGGCGTAGCGCTCGAGGCGCGCGGAGACGCCCGTTCCGCCGCTGTTCGCGGCGATGCCGATCGCGATGAGCAGGATGGCGAGCGCCGCGACGGCGGCGACGACGATGGTCTGCGGCACGGCGTGCCCTCCCGCCCGCTAGTAGACGAAGCCGAAGAGTCCGGGCGGCAGGTGGATGCCCATCACCTCGAACTTCTCGACGAACTTCGGGCGGATCCCGGTCGGCTTGAGCCGGCCCTGGATCTTCCCGTCGACGACGCCCGTCTGCTCGAAGACGAAGACGTCCTGCATGACGATGACGTCGCCCTCCATCCCCTGGACCTCGGTGATGTTCGTGATCTTCCGGGTCCCGTCCTTGAGGCGACTCTGGTGGACGATGAGGTCGACGGCAGAGGCGATCTGCTCGCGGATCGCCCGCAGCGGCAGCTCCACGCCGGCCATGAGGACCATCGTCTCGAGGCGCGACAGCATGTCGCGCGGGCTGTTGGCATGGCCGGTGGACATCGAGCCGTCGTGGCCCGTGTTCATCGCCTGGAGCATGTCCAGCGCCTCGCCCGAGCGGCACTCCCCGACGATGATCCGGTCGGGGCGCATCCGGAGGGCGTTGCGGACGAGCTCGCGGATCGGGATCGCCCCGCGGCCCTCGATGTTCGGGGGCCGGGACTCGAGGGTCACGACGTGCTCCTGGCGGAGCTGGAGCTCGGCCGCGTCCTCGATCGTGATGATCCGCTCGTCGTTCGGGATGAACGACGACAGGACGTTGAGCGTCGTCGTCTTGCCCGAGCCGGTGCCGCCCGAGACGAAGATGTTGAGGCGCGCCTCGACGCAGGCCTTGAGGAAGTCGAACATCTCCGGCGTGGCGGTCCCGAACCGGATCAGGTCGTCCACCGTGAAGGGGGAGGCGGCGAACTTCCGGATCGTGATGACGGGCCCCACGAGGGAGAGCGGCGGGATGATCGCGTTGACGCGCGAGCCGTCGGTGAGGCGGGCGTCGACCATCGGCGAGGACTCGTCGACGCGGCGCCCGATCGGGGCGATGATCCGGTCGATGATCCGCATGACGTGGTCGTCGTTCTGGAAGACGACGTTCGTCAGCTCGAGCTTGCCGTTCCGCTCGATGTAGACCTGGCGCGGGCCGTTCACCATGACCTCGGTGATCGACTCGTCGCGGAGGAGCGGCTCGAGGGGCCCCAGGCCGATGATCTCGTCGGTGATCTGCTCGAGCATCCGGACCCGCTCGGCGCGGGTCAGGGCGAGTCCCTCCTCGTCGATGACCTTGCCGAAGATCTCCTCGATCTGGCGACGGACCTCCACCTGGTTCGAGAGGTCGAGCTTCGGGTCGAGGTCGGAGATCACCCGGCTCTGGATCCGGAACTTCACGTCGCGGAACGATTCGCGGACGGGCGCGGTCGGGAGGAGGCGCTGGGCGGGCGCGAGGCTCGGGCCGCCGCCGGCGGGCGCGCCGGGCCCCGTCGGAGCCGGACCTGCGCCCGGCGCGGGCGACGGCCCGGGGCCGCCGGGTCGGGCGCTCTCGATTCGCTTCAGCAGGGACATCTTCCGACCACCCCTTCATGCCCCCGGAGGGGCGTTCCACGACCTGCTATCGCCACGCGAAGAGCGACTTCCTGGAAGCCGGCTTGCGCGCCTCCGACGGCGCGCCCTCCGACGCCCCGAGGAGCGCCCGCGCGAGCCGGAGGATGTCCTGCGACACCTGCGCCTCGCGGTTGCTGACGAAGAACGGCACGCCCCGATTGAGGGCGTAGACGACGCTCCGGCCGTCGCTGACGACCGTGTGGTCCACCTTCCGCCCGATCGAGTGCTCGACGTCCGCGACGCGGATGCCGAGCGCCGAGTCGGAGCGGTTGAGGACGAGCTCGACCCGGTCCGGCGGGTAGCCGAGCTGCTCGGCCACCTCGAGGAACAGGCGCATGTTCTTGATGCTGGTGATCTCGAGGGTGAGGACCGTGAGGATGACGTCCGCCGTGTCGAGGATCGCCAGCGTCGAGTCGTTGAACGTCGCCGCGCAGTCGACGATGACGAGGTCGCTCGTGCTCCGGAGGACGTCGAGGATCCGCCGGACGGCCTGCGGGGTCACGAGCTCGGCCATCTCCGGGGACGGCGGGGCGAGGAGCACCTTGGCGCCCGTCGAGTGGGTGATGACGAACGTGTCGAGGGAGACGAGGTCGCCGCCGCCGTCGAGCTCGGGGACGAGGTCCGCGATCGACTTGCTCCGGGGGTTGAGGTTGAGGAGGACGCCGACGTCGCCGAACTGGAACGAGCCGTCCACGAGGACGACGTCGCGTCCCGGCTCCATCGCTGCGGCGACGGCGACGTTCACCGCGATCGTCGTCCGGCCGACGCCGCCCTTCGGGCTGAAGACCGCGACGACGCGGCCGGGCTCGCGCGCGTCCGCGCCACCGCGCAGGTCGGCAGCGGGGGCCGAGATCCGCCCGATCTTCTCGCGCTCCCGCGCGTGCACCTGGCGGAGCGACGCGGTGAGCTCGTCCGAGCTGAAGGGCTTCACCAGGAACTCGCGGGCCCCGGCCAGCATCGAGCGGCGGAGGTAGTCGGCCTCGCCCTGGACGGACATCATGACGACCGCGGCCATCGGGACGCGCGACGTGAGGAGCTCGGTCGTCGCGATCCCGTCCATCTCGGGCATGTTGATGTCCATGAGGACGACGTCCGGGTGGAGCTTCGCCGCCATCTCCAGCGCCTCGGCGCCGGAGGCGGCCGCCCCGACCACCTCGATGTCCTTTTCGAAGCCCAGGAGCTTCGAGAGGTGGTCCCGGGTCTCCGCGATGTCGTCCACGATCAGGACGCGGATCTGGTCGCTCATCGGCCGCTCGGCTGTCGCCTCGAGAGGGGTCTCATGGTCGGGTGGGTGGCTCGCGCCGGGGCGGCGCCGGGAACTCCGGCTCCGTCCGCGCCGCGATCGCGCCTGCTACGGCTGCTGGGTGAGGATGATCTTCGGCGGGAGGACGCCGTACTGGTCCACGAGCTCGCGGACGGTGATCCCCGTCGTCTTCACGGGGGCCGCCTCGGCGTCGGCCGGTGCGCGCAGGACGAGGGAGAGGTTCCCATCGAGCTGGGTGAACCGGATGATCTCGGCCTGCTGCGGCGTGACCTCGAGGAGGACGAGCTGCGACTGGCCGTTCAGCGACGGCGTCGTCGATGTCGAGCCCTGGTTGTTCTGGGTGCCCGGCGCGGCTTCGACCGGCGGGAGGAGCGTCCCAACGACCCGCAGGTTCTCCACGAGGACCTTGACCGTCGTGTTGTTGAGCAGCGGGTCGACGGTGTTGAAGTTGCGGACCGTCGTGAGCGGCTGCCCCTCGCGGGTGGGCGCGCCCTCCACGATGATCGGGTTCTTGTTGTCGCCCTCGGTGAGGGCGAGGACGACGTCCACGCGGTCCCCGGGCTTGATGAGCGTGCCGACGCCGCTCACCTGGTCCACCTGCACGGCGATCGCCCGCTTGCCGGGATCGAGGAGCCGCGCCACGTCGGGGTTCACCGTCGTCACCGCGAAGGCGGTCGCGTCGATGAGCTGGCCCTTCGTGAGGTCGGTCGTGACCGTCCGGCCGACGACCTCGTTCGTGAGCGTGAACGCCCCGGCCGGCTTGTCGGCGACCTTGACCTCCTGGGTCGTCACCATGCTCTCGTCCAGCTTGGTCCCGAGGGGGATGTCACTGGCGGCGACGACGATCGTCGACACGTTCACGTCCACCTGGGCGCCATCGCCCCCGCCGCCGCTCCCCTGACCGAGGAGCAGCACGACGCCCACGAAGGCGACCGCGGCGAGGAAGATGCCGATCAGCAGGATCAGGCGATTGCTGCGCTTCAACGTTGGTCTCCCCGTTGCCGTGTGACAGGCGGCACCACTCTAGCACCGGCCAAGGGCCACGCGACTATACGAATGGGCTAGGACCGCTGGGAACAAATGGAAGGATTCCCCGCACGGGGCGCCGCGCGTCGGGCGCGACCCGAGCCCCCCTGAGCGGTCGAGACCGGCCTCCGCGGTGGAGGCCGGTCTCGTGTCAGATCGAGGTCCCGATGGAGCTGAGATAGCCGGAGACGGAGGTCCCGAGGAAGAGCAGGCTGGCGATTGCGACGATGACGATGAGGACGAAGATGAGGGCGTACTCGACGAGCCCCTGGCCGTCCTGCTCGCTCCTCCGTCGGTTCCACCGGCGCCGGCGCGGCGCCGCGACCATTCGGTTCACTCCCCCGTACGCGACCCCCGAGGGGGCCGGATATGGTGACGGGCCGCCGGGATCCCCGGCGGCCCGTCGCACGGTCGTCGCTAGACGGAGGTGCCGACGGTCGAGAGGATCTTCGAGACCTGGCCGCCGAGGAAGATGAGGGCGACGATCGCCACGATCGCGATGAGGGCGAGGATCAGCGCGTACTCCGCGAGACCCTGCCCCTCCTCGTCACGGTCGAGAAGATACGAGATGAGTCCGGACAGATACGCCATGAGGTTCCACCTCCTTCCCTCGAGAGTCCCCCGCACCCCGCGGGAGCTGGCGGGCGGTCGGCCCGCAGGAGCGCCGTCCGTGGCGGCCCGGTCACGATTCGCCGGACCCCGCACGGCGATCGGAACCGTAGGTCCGGCGCCCCGGGGTGTCAAGGTCTGACGGCCCATTCCGTGGTGCGCTCCCGCGCCGCGCCGCCCGCCGGGAACGGAAGACGCCGGGCCCGCGACGGGCCCGGCGTCTCGCCCCTGGCGGGGATCGCGCGCTAGACGGAGGTGCCGACGGTCGAGAGGATCTTCGAGACCTGGCCGCCGAGGAAGATGAGGGCGACGATCGCCACGATCGCGATGAGGGCGAGGATCAGCGCGTACTCCGCGAGACCCTGCCCCTCCTCGTCGCGGCGGAGCATGCTGACCATGTAGTCGATGATCGCCATGAAGGCCTCCCCTGGATGAGTGCGCACACCCCATGAGCGGGGCACCTCGGAGGCTACGGGCGGGCGGCGCCGCCCACCAGAGCCACTTCGTACCGGGACGGCGGCAGGACCATCGGATACCCGTCAGAGCGCCGCGGCCGCGCCGAAGAGCAGCCCCGACTTGTCGACCTCGCTGCCGATGAGGCTCAGGATCCAGGCGAGCTGGGGGCGGAGGAGGACGAGGACGACCGCCGCGACGAGGACGGCGACGGCGAGGATGACCCCGAACTCCACGAACCCCTGGCCGGCCGCCCGCCCGGCCCGCCCACGGCTCATGCCTCGGCGGCGGGCGCCGGGAGCGGGAAGAAGGCGCGCACCTCGCGCCCGTCGGCGCCGATCTCGACCCGCCCCCCGGCGGCGGCGGCCCGGTCGACGAGCTCGCGGCGGACGGCCGGGGCGAGGGCCGCCGCGGACCCGGCAGCCGCCGCCCTCGCCCGGCGCTCGTCCACCATGGCCCGGAGGGCGGCCGGCATGTCGGCCCGCGGCTCCTCCGCGGGCTCCTCTGCGGACGCGGAATGGATCGCCCGCACCGCGAGCTCCAGCTCCGCGCCCCAGTCGAGGGTCATCGCCAGGCGCTCGGCGGCGCCGGCAGCGAGCCCGGCGACCGCCTCCTGGGCGACCCGGAAGACCACGCCCTCCAGGTCCATCGGGAGGCGGCGGTCCGTCCCCAGCGACTCGAAGTCCACCGGGACCTGCGACCGGCGGCCGCTCTCGCGGGCGACCCTTCGGAGCGTCGGGACGAGGCCGAGGTCGTCGAGGACCATCGGCCGGATGTCGAAGATGAACGTCTTCGTCGCCTCGAGCGTCCGCTGGACCATCGCCGTGAGCGCCTCGACTTCGTCCCGGGCCGCGGCCGGGTCGCGGTCGAGGAGGCGCTCGACGATCTGGGCCTGGAGGACG
>JAJZRQ010000123.1 GCA_021802585.1 Chloroflexota bacterium | reverse complement strand
ACCCCGCTCACGACGAGGCAGCGCTCCATCGCCATCGCCTCGTACGGCTTGAGCGGCGTGACGAGCTGCGAGACCCGGTCGTTCGTGCGGGGGACGACGAAGATGTCGATGACCGAGTAGTACGCGCCCACCTGGGCGTGGGGAACGCGGCCGGTGAAGCGGGCGACCCCGCCCTCGAGGAGGCCCAGCGACCGCGCCTGCTCCTCCAGCGCGCCGCGCTCCTCGCCGTCGCCGACGAGGAGGAGCCGGACCCGCCGGCCGCGGTCGCGGAGGACGCGCGTCGCCTCGACGAGGTAGCCGATCCCCTCATAGGCGACCATGCTCGAGATGTAGCCGAGGACGGTCTCCCCGCGCTCGAACCCGAGGCGGGTGCGGAGGGCCTCGTCCGGCGGGCGCGGCGTGAACCGCCCGGGATCGACGGCGTTCGGGACGACGACGACCTTCTCGGACGGGATCCCGCGGCCGACGATGTCGGCCTTCATCGTCTCCGAGAGCGTGACGACGCCGTCGGCGGCGGCCATGCAGGCGGTCTCGACGGCACGACCCCGCAGGTAGCGGTCCGCCGTCGCGGCGTCGCCACCTGCCCGCGCGACCCACGTCTCCTCGAGGAAGCCGCGGACCTCGTAGACCACCTTCAGCGGGTAGCGCCCGCGGAGGGCGAGCGCGACCTGCGCATTCGGGTGGTTCGTCGTCGGGTGGAGGACGGCGGGCCGGAGCTCCGCGACGAGCGCGTCAAGGCCCCGTGCGGTCTCCGTCGCGAGGACGTCGGGCGCTCCGGTCAGCGGGAGGTCCGGCCGGACCCGGTAGTAGGGCACCCCGTCCACGCGCTCGCGCGCCGGCGCCCCCGCGCGCCCCTCCGAGAGCGGGAAGCCGGCTCGGGTCACCAGGTGCGGGTCGAGGCCGACCGCGCGCTGGGCGAGGGCGACCTGCTGGGCGCGGACGGAGTACCCGTTCTGGCGGTACGGGAGGGAGTTCGTCAGGAGATGGAGGACGCGTCCCGGCACCGGTGTCCAGTCGGCCGTGGCGCGCGCCGGCAGCGCCGGTCGCCAGGCGGGGTCGAGGACGCGCAGCTCCGCCTCGGCCCGGGCGACGAGCTGGAGGCGGCGCCCCCGGTCCGCCGGCCGGGTCATCCCATCGGCGAGCTCGATCGTCTCGGCGTAGCGTCCCGACGCGAGCGCGAGCTCCGCGAGGAGGCGGCTGCGGAGCGGCCCGTCCGGGAGCCGGTCGGCGATGGGGCGTGTCTCGTCGAGCTGCCCGAGGGCGACGGCGACGTGGGCGAGGCGGAGGAGCGCGTCCGGCTCGGCCACGGCCAGGCCGCGATGGAGGAGGTCGAGGGCGTCGCGGGTGCGGCCGACCTCCCAGCGGAGGAGGACGGCGGTCGGGGCCCAGACGGGGTGGCCGGGATCGCGCATGGCGAGCCGGTCCGCGATCGCGAGGGGGGGCCGAAGGGCCCGATCGCGGACGGCCGGCGACAGCCGGCCGGCGACCCGGTGGAACGCGGCGAGCTTCCGGTAGCGGAGGATCGAGCGGAGCTCGTGGAGCGCCACGGCGCGCGCCATGCCGGGGAGGCGGAGCCGCGCCGGGCTCGCGCCCGCCGGCGCCCCGGGGGTCGATGGTGCCATCGGCGCGACGGTAGCACAGGCCACCGGGGCTGGCCGTCACGAGCCGGGATGGCTGCAATGTCTGCGACGGGCTGCGGAGACCTCCTGGGCCGAGGGGACTACGACGTTCTCCTCATTGACACCTCTTGGGGAGGGCCTCGCAGACTCCAGTCCACCCATGCGCCGTCGCTCACGACAGTGGAGGAACCGGATGCAGCCGAACGAGACAAGACGGCCCAGGGCGCGGTTCCTCGACGTCGCGCCGCTCCTCCTCGCGGTGATCGTCGTGGTGGCGGTCGTCGCCACCCTGCGAGCCTCCCTGGCGGGTCCCGCCGGTCCCGCGGCCTCGCCCAGCGTGACAGCGTCGGCAGTCGGAACGCCGCCGCCCGTCCCCACGGCGACCGCCCAGGCCGTCGCAACCCCCGCGCCGGCGACGCCGACGCCGATCCCGCCGCCCCTGCCCGCCGGCCTGACCAACCGCACCTGGGTCACCCGGAACGAGGTCGAGGGCATCGGCTACGTCGCCGGGACCCTCGACGGCCGGCACCACCTCGTCCTGCCGGCAGGCGAGTTCCCGCTCGACGCGTCCGATGGGCGCGTCCTCAGCGTCCGCCGGGGGCCGGTCGCCGCCTCGGGGTTCGCCAGCTCATCGACCGTGATCGTCCGCGACGTGGCCACCGGCGAAACTGTCGTTGCGGTTGACGTCCCGGGCGATCTGGGGAGTGGAAGTGGAGTCCTGGGAGCCGACGTTGCGTACGTCGCCACGGGCGCGGCCGACGTTCCCGGCGTGGTGTCCGCGATTGAGGCGATCTCCCTTGCAGACGGCACGGTGCGCGACGTTGTCCCTGCGCAGGACATCGGCGTGGATCCGATTGGCTCCCCGCCCTTCAACGCTCCGTCGCGCGGGCCTCTCGCCCTCAGTCCGAGCGGGCGGACCCTGGGCTCCTGCATCTTCCGGAACTTCCTCTGCGACGTCCAGGTGGTGGACCTCACGAAGGGCGTGTCGCGCGTCGCCGTGCGCGGGCTGGCAGGAGGCTTGTGGCTGCTTAGCGACGAGGTCCTCGTGACAACGGTCGGTGAAGCCGATACCGCGGCCTATGAGATCGCGACCGGGAAGGTCCTCTGGATGCACGCGGGGGCCCGGGCGGAGAGCGGGGGCTACATCGAGAGCGACAACACCACGCTGGTCCAGGCCTTCCAGGACATCGCCGTCGCCGAGCGGGTCGTGGCCACGATCGACCTGCGAACCGGCGCCACTCGCGAGTTGCTGAGAGTCCCCAGGACGGAGCCCTATCCGGACCTGTGGGCCGGGGCTTCCAACGACCGATATGCCGTTCTGGTTTCTGCCGGTCCTCTGCCTGCAGAGGCGCTCGCCGGAGCGGGTTCGCTCACAGCGGATCTCCTCGACCTCTCGACAGGGAAGATTGAGCGGTCCGCCCTGCGGGTGACCATCCGCTGAAGGGAGTGATCATGGACGCGAGGTTCCGGTTGGTGGCCCGCGCAATGGCGGCCGCGGCGGTGATGTTCCTCGTGGGTGCGACAGCCGCCTCCGCTCACACCCCGGTCGCCGGCGCCGTGCGCGAGTACGCCCAAGGCACCGCGCTGCAATACAAATGGGGAGCCGCCTATCCATCGTGGTTCACGGGGGCGATGGGGTCGGCCTTCGGGATCGACTGGACCAACAGCACGTACAGCAACTCTCGCGTGCCCACCTTCAGCTACTCGGCAAGTGGCGCGGGGACAGTCTGGTACAAGTCCACGACGGGGATCCCGCAATGTGATGGCAGCAACTGGATCGGCTGCTCCAATGGCTGGGGTTCCTCGAGCTGGCAGGTCTTCCTCCGCGACTTCACGCAGCCGCCCTTCCCATCTGGCTTCACGGGCACCTGGGTCCAGACGACGGGGAGCTGTTCCAACACCTGCTTCGACCTCCGCCGGGTCGCCCTCCACGAGATCGAGCACGTGACCCTTGGTGTCGGCGGTCACGACGCCCAGGGCGAGGTGAACACGATCATGGCCTCGGCGACTCCGTCGAGTCCGACGACCGGCTGGGCGACCCACCACATCCAGAAGTGCGACCAGGCCGCCGCCCAGCTGCTCTACGACCTCGCCGCCCTCGCGGGCATCTACGCCGACTGCTTCGACCACGTCACCGGTCACGGCGTCAGCGGCCTCGTCAGCACCGCCACGGCAACTGCCCCGGTCGCCTCGGCCTGCTACGGGACCGCGCCCTCGGTCAGCGGGCGCCTCGAGGTCCAGGCGAACACGAACTACGGGACCCTGGGCGGCAACCCCCTCGCCTCCCGAACGGTCTACCTCGACCGCAAGCTCCACTCCTCGAGCACCTGGACCCTCGACTACGCCACGACGACCGCGAGCAACGCCAACACCGGCACGAACTGGTCCCGCTCGTTCACGGAGAACGGCACGAGCGGCAGCGTCACCTACGACTACCGGGCCCACTGCAGGGGCGAGACCGGCGTCGATCCGGCGTACTCCGGCGTCGTGTCGCTGACGTGGCGGTACCCCTGTCCGCTGAACCCCGGCCCGTAGCGATCCCCGCGGCCGGGGGCGCCGGCCCCCGGAGCCCGTCCGGGCACGCGGGCGACCCGCGCCGCGCGTGCTACGGTATCGGCCGTGTCGAACCCCGATCCGGCCGCCCCGGCGGCGCCCCGCGTGACCGGC
>JAJZRQ010000122.1 GCA_021802585.1 Chloroflexota bacterium | reverse complement strand
GGGGGCGGCCCCTTCCCCCCCCCCCCCCCCCCCCCCCCAATCATCATCCGGTCCACGGTCGAAGCGCGGAGGTCGGGGGTGCGTGCAGCGCGCGCTGGGCTGGTCTTGGCTCTGCTCGGCGTCCTCATGGTGACTGGTGTGGTCGCCGCGACCAACTTCGGGGGCCCGCGAGACGCCGGCGTCCACTGCGACACCACACCGTCGTCTCAGTGTGTGGCCAACAACGCGAGCCACACCGTCTACTTCGAGTATGCGACGTCGGCCCTGCGTGATGCGACACTCTGGGCGATGACCAACTACAACAGCGTCGCTCCACCAATCGACATGGCAGAGGTGTTCCCGCCTGCCACGGACCGCGATGTAACAGTGCGTGGTGACTACGTCGGCTACACGGGCTGGTGGGCGGCAACGATGTGCGCGACGAACGCCTCGTACGGTGGGGCGGAATCACCGCTGCCCGGAACGCGATGGTGTCGACCGCAGATCCTTCAGTTCAACCGTACGTACGAAGCATCGAAATACCCGACGACGACGAACAAGCGGGCCGTGGCGTGCCACGAGCTCGGACACACCGTGGGTCTCCAGCACACGACGTCCACGACATCGTGCATGCGAAGCGGCAACCAGACGGTGACGACCACCAACAGTCACGACCGGGCCCACATCGCGGACTACTACTGATGACAGGCCGCCGTGCGCCGCACGCTGCTCCCATCGTGACGATCTGGCTCGTCCCAGCGCTGGTCGCGGCGTGCGTGGGAGGCGTGCCGACGCGTTTCCCGGCGACCGTGCCGTCGGGAACGCCCGTCGCCTCCGCCCGTCCGCTCCCGAACCCGTCGGAATTCTGGCGCGAGGTGGCTCCGGGCGGCCAGAGCGACGAAACGGCCGCATCGATCGATGACCTCCTGAAGCAGGCGGACCTCGTCGCGCGGGTCAGGCCCGTGATGATCCGCGCGGGGCGGGACTTCGTTTCCCCGGCGACCGGCAGGACGTACTACTACGCCACGGTCGAGGTCGAGGTCCTGGACACCCACCGCGGCATCCCGACGCCGAATCAGCGCGGCCTGCTGAACGTCGAGTTCTACCTCGGCGACGATCGAACGGCGCTCGAGCGCCTCGCCGCCGCCATTCCGGCCGAGGAAGTGCTGATCTTCCTGCGCAACAAGGCAGCAGAGGCCGCGTCCCTCGGACAGGATCCGGACGGGCCCGGCGCCGGTCGCGGCTACTACCGGATCGCCGGACCCCAGGGTTACGTGATCGACGACGGCGGGACGGCCCGCACCCCGTCCGCAGAACCGGGCACCGAGCTCGCGGCTCTCGATGGCCTGCCATTCAACACCATCGTCGATGCTCTGCCCACCGTGGTGCCGGGCCCCTCGGGCGGTGGCGGCTGACAGCGGTCCGACGGCCGGTGAGCAGCACCGCCCGACGAATGCCACCCGAACACGGTCGTGGCGCAACGAATCGCCCGGTGCGCGCAGAGCGACCCCGCCCCGCCCGTCGACGTCGACGGTGGCGGACCGGGCCGGGCCGGGCCGCACGCCGGGGCCCCAGGCCGCCTCGGCGGAGGCCCGGTAGCGGCCGGCGGGCGGCAGGGCGACGGGGAGCGGGAACCGGAGCGCGGCCCCGCGGCCATCCGCGTCGCGCTCCGCCACGATTCCCGTCGCCGCCACGCGGCGACCGAGGAGGGCGCGTGCGGAGGCCAGGTCGCCGGCCGCGATCGCCGCCCGGATCTCCGTGCTGCGGACGGGCCGCCCGTCGAGGTCGAACGGAGGTACGACGACCACCTCGAACCCCGTCGCCGCGCCGAGCGCCGCGAGCGTCGCCGGCGTGCCGCGCCGCTCATGGCCGAACGCCGCGTCGGGCGTCATGAGGAAGCCGGCGATGCGCGTTCGCGCCTGAAGGTGGCGCACGAACGCGTCGTACGGCGTCCGCCGGAGCGCCTCGTCGAAGTGCTCGACGATCGTGACCGCCACGCCGTCGCGCTCGAGGCGGGCGAGGCGCTCGTCGGGGTCGCAGAGGAGCGGCGGGGCGGCACCCGCGAGGATCTCGTCGGGATGGTGGTCGAACGTGAGGACGGCCGGGTGCGCGCCCAGGCGGCGCGCCGCCCGGCGGAGCTCGCGGAGGAGGTAGAGATGGCCCCGGTGGAGGCCGTCGAACACGCCGACGGCGACGAGGAGCGGGCCGTCCGACGCGCGGAGAGCGTCGATGCCGGGGAGGGCGTCACGCATCGCCCGCCTCGCGGTCGAGGAGGACCTTGTCGGCGACGAGGCGCCCGGCCGGCGCGACGCGCGCGATCGCCGCCAGGCTGCCGCCGGGGGCCAGGAGACGCACCGCCGTGCCAGGCGCGACGGCCGCGGCCTCGGCGCCGAGCCGGTCGAGGGGGGCCGTCCAGCCCCCGTGGGCGACGGCGCGGAGCTCGGATGCCTCGACGGTGACCACGGGGAGATCGTCGAGCCCCGAGCCGACCGGGCGGAGGAGGTCTGCGAGACGACCATCCGCGGCGGCTGCCCGGACCGCGTCGAGCGGGCTGGCGTCGGCGAGGCCGAACGGGCCCGAGGCGGTGCGGCGGAGGGCCCCGAGGTACGCGGCGCTCCCGACGGCCGCCCCGAGGTCCCGCGCGAGCGCCCGCACGTACGTGCCCGCCGAGCACGCCACGTCGACGACCGCCGCCGGGTGCCCGGAGTCCGTGTCGTCCCAGGCGACGAGCGTGAGGGCATGGAACGTCACGGTCCGCGGCCGCAGCGCCGGCGTCTCCCCGCGCCGGGCGAGGGCGTAGGCCCGTCGCCCGCCCACCTTCCGCGCCGAGAAGGCCGGCGGCCGCTGCTCCTGGGCGCCGACGAACCCGGCGAGGGCCGCCGCGACCTCCTCGCGCGCGGGAGGCCGTCCCTCGGCGGGCGTCAGCTCGCCCTCGAGGTCGTCCGTCGTCGAGCCGGCGCCGAAGACGACCGTCGCCCGGTACGCCTTCGGCGCCCCCAGGTGGAACTCGACGACCCGCGTGGCAAGCCCGAGGTAGAGCGGGAGGACGCCGGACGCGAACGGGTCGAGGGTCCCGCCGTGGCCGATCCGCCGCGTCCCGGCGAGCCGCCGGACGAGAGCAACCACATCGTGCGAGGTCGGCCCGACGGGCTTGTCGACGACGAGGATCCCGTCGACCCGCGCCGGAGCGCCCGCCGCGGCGTCCCGCCCGGACCGCGTCACCGGCGGACCGCCCGCGCCAGGCGCTCCGCGACAGGCAGGACGGCCGCCCGGGCCTCCGCCAGGGGGAGCGGGAGGGATGCCCCGGCGGCCCGGGCATGGCCTCCCCCACCCCACGTCCCGCAGAGGATCGTCGCGTCGACGCCGCCGGGCTTCGTGCGCACGGAGAGCCGCGTCTCGGGGCCTTTCTCCTTGAGGAGGAGGGCGACCTCCGCGGCCTCGGCCTGGGCGAGGAGGTCGATGATCCCCTCGGAGTGCTCGGAGAGGGCGCCGGTCGCCGCGAGGTCGGCGAGCTCGAGCGTCGAGGCGACGACGAGGCCGTCGGCGTGCCGCTCGAGGCGGGCGAGGACCCGTCCGGCGAGGGCAAGCTGGACGTCGGGCTTCGTGCGGTAGATCCGCCGGCTGATCTCCGAGAGCGGCGCCCCGGCCTCGACGAGCGCGGCCGCGACGCGGAGGGTCTGCGGCGTCGTGTTGGGATGGGCGAACGTCGCGGTGTCCATGACGATGCCGGCCGCGAGCGCGGTCGCGAGCGCCCCCGCGCCCTCGTCGAGGGGCACCCCCAGGCGAACGGCGAGGAGCGTCACCATCTCGCAGGTCGCCGCCGCGCCCGCGTCGATCCAGGCGAGGTCCGCGGCCCCGTCGTTGCTCGCGTGGTGGTCGATCGTGAGGACCGGCGTCGCGGCGAAGAGCGCCGCGTGCCGCTCCCGGATCGCGCCGACGCGGGAGAGGTCCCCGCAGTCGCAGAGGACGACGAGGTCGTACGTCGCGCCGGGCTCCGGGTCGGCCCGCACCGCCTCGACGCCCGGGAGGAACGCATAGAGCGCCGGGACCCCGTCGCCGGCGGCCACCGTCGCCCGTCCGCCGCGGGCGGCGACGATCCGCCCCACCGCAAGGGCCGCCCCGAGGGCGTCCGCGTCGGGGTTCTCGTGCCCGATCGCGAGCACGGCCCGGGCAGCCCCGACCCGCTCGACGACGGCGTCGGGTACCGCTGCGGCGAGCGCCGCAAGGTCGGCGTCCACCGTCAGGGCTCCCTCCGGAGCCGGGCCCGCCGCCCCGCGCGGGCGGCCGCGTCGGCGCGCGGTGCGACCCCCCGCCCGGCGCGCGGCGGGCGCCGCGCGGGTGCGGGATCGGCCGTCGTCTG
>JAJZRQ010000032.1 GCA_021802585.1 Chloroflexota bacterium | reverse complement strand
GACGGTTTGACGGCCGGCCGGGGCGCGCCTAGACTCCGCCACAACTTCAGATGTGGCTGTGAACGGGACGAGTACCCGTCGCGACGCCGGCAGAGAGACCCGGCGGCTGGTGGAAGCCGGGGCGGCGACGGCGGGGAATGGACCCGGGAGCCTCCGGACCGAACGCGGACGGGCTGCACGCCGGGCGACCGGCACGGCCCCCCGCCAGTAGGCTCCGGCGCAGGGCGCCAGCGATAGCGGGCAGCGCCGATCGGACGGCCCTCCGTCCCGTCGGTCACGTGAGCGCGGCACACGCCGAACCCGGGTGGCACCGCGGAAGGTCCGACCTTTCGTCCTGGCAGGACGAGAGGTCGCGTTCGTTTCCGGAGGTTCCCGCCGATGTCCACGCAGAGCCCGCTCAGCCTCGGCGAGGTCAAGCGCCTCGTGGGGAGCGCGGCCACGATCCGCCTCCGGGCGGTCCGCGACGCGGACCTCGAGACCCCGATCGGCGCCTTCCTCCGCCTCGACGACGGCACGACCCCGGCCTACCTCCTCGAGTCGGTCGAGGGCGGCGAGCGCCTTGGCCGGTACAGCTTCCTCGGCGTCGGCCCCCGGCGCCTCCTCGAGGTTCGCGGAGGGCGGGCGACGATCCAGGACCGCCCGGTCGGCGTCGTCGCGTACGCCCCTGACCTGCCGGTGACCGTGCACGCCGCCACCGACCCCCTGGCGGCCCTCCGGGCGTTCGTGCCCCGCCGCCGCGTCGAGCCGGCGGTGGGGATGCCGCGCTTCACGGGCGGCGCCGTTGGCGCCCTCGCGTACGATGCCGTCTCCGTCTTCGAGCCGACCGTCCCGCTCCCGGCCGCCGACCCGGTCGGGGTGCCGCTCGCGAGCTTCATCGAGACGGACCTCGTCCTCGTCTTCGATCACCTCACCCACACCCTCGCCGCGATCGCGTCGCTCCACGCCGACGCGCCGCGTCTCGAGGAGCGCTACCGCGTCGCCGAGCGGGCCCTCTTCGAGGCCCTCGAGCGGACGGCCCGCCCGAGCGCCGCCGAGCTCGCCGGCGCCGCCGGGCGTCACGCGACCGCGGCATCCGGGGCCGCGGACCAGGCGGGCGCGCCGGAGACGGGCGCCATCCTCGGCTCGCCGGCCGCCGTTCCCGGCTCGCCGGCCGGCGCAGCGCCGCCCCCGGAAACCTCGCTCGGGCGCGACGCGTACGAGGCCGCTGTCCGGAGCGCGAAGGACGCGATCGCCGCCGGGGAGGCGATCCAGGTCGTCCTCGCCCGCCGCCAGACGCTGCCGCTCCCGGCCCTGGCCGATGGGATGCCGCTCGACGGGATCGCCCTCTACCGCGCCCTCCGGCGGGTGAACCCGAGCCCGTACCTCTTCTTCGTCCGGACCCCGTCGTTCGAGGTCGTCGGGGCGAGCCCCGAGCTCCTCCTCCAGGTCGAGGGCGACCGGATGACGACCCACCCGATCGCCGGCACCCGCCCGCGCGGCGCCGACGCGCGCGAGGACGAGCTCCTCGCCGAGCAGCTCCAGGCCGACCCGAAGGAGCGCGCCGAGCACGTGATGCTCGTCGACCTCGGGCGGAACGACCTGGGGCGGGTGGCGCGGCCGGGGACGGTGCGCGTCTCGAAGTACATGGAGGTCGAGCGGTACAGCCACGTCCTCCATCTCGTGAGCCACGTCGAGGGGAGGCTGGCCCCCGGGCTCGACGCGCTCGACGCGCTGCGGAGCGTCTTCCCGGCCGGGACCCTGTCGGGCGCGCCGAAGGTTCGGGCGATGCAGCTCATCGCGGCGGCGGAGGGCGAGCGCCGTGGCCTCTACGGCGGGGCGGTCGGCTACCTCGGCTACGACGGCAACCTCGACACGGCGATCGCGATCCGGAGCGCGGTCCTGAGGGACGGCCTCGCCCACCTCCACACGGGGGCGGGGATCGTGGCCGGCAGCGTCCCCGAGCGCGAGTTCGAGGAGACGGAGCACAAGGCCGCAGCGATGCGTCGCGCGATCGAGCTCGCGGCCGGGACCGCCGACGGCGGGACATCCGCCCGGCCCGCGGATGCGGCGCTCGCGGACGATGCCGTCGCCGCCGCCGCGGCGCGCGGGAGCGCCCGATGATCCTCGTCATCGACAATTACGACAGCTTCACGTTCAACCTCGTCCAGGCGCTCCAGGCCGCCGGAGCCGACGTCCGGGTCGTGCGGAACGACGCGATCGACCGGGCCGGCCTCGCGGCGCTCGCCGACGACCCCCGCGCCGGCCTGCGGGGGATCGTCGTGTCGCCCGGCCCCTCGGATCCCGCCCATGCGGGGATCTCGATCGAGGCCGTCCGCTTCGCCGCCGAGCGGGCGATCCCGCTCCTCGGCGTCTGCCTCGGGATGCAGGCGATCGGCGCGGCCCTGGGGGCCGCGATCGTCCGGGCACCGACGCTCGTCCACGGCGAGGCCTCGTCCGTGGAGCACGACGGCGCGGGGCTCCTCGCGGGGATGCGGCCGGCCTTCATGGCGGCGCGGTACCACTCCCTCTGCGTCGATCCCTCGACCCTCCCGGCGGTGCTCGTCCCGACCGCCCGGAGCGTCGGCGACGACGTCCTCATGGGCGTCCGCCACGCGACGCTCCCGATCGAGGGCGTCCAGTTCCATCCCGAGTCGGTGCTCACGCCCGAGGGGCCGCACCTCCTCGCGAACTTCCTGCGGCTCGCGGGCGAGGGCGAGGCGGGCCGGCTCGACGCGGCCGCCGGATCGTTCGCGACGCGGGGGCTCGACGCGGGCGACGATGACGTCGACGACGGGGGTGGGGGCATCGTCCCCCACGTCCCCGCCGCGATCGGCTCGACGGGAGGCGCCCGATGAGCGAGGCGGTCCGGGCTGCGCTCGCGGCCGTCGTCGACGGACGGGCCCTCGGGCGTGACGAGGCACGCGCCGCGATGGGCTCGGTCATGGACGGGGAGGCGACCGCGGCCCAGCTGGCGGCCCTCCTCGTCGCGCTCCGGATGCGCGGTGAGACGATCGACGAGCTCGCCGGCTTCGCTCAGGCGATGCGGGAGCGCGCCGTCCGCGTCGAGGCGCCTCCCGGCACGATCGACACGTGCGGGACCGGGGGCGACCACTCCGGGACGTTCAACATCTCGACGGCGGCCGCGCTCGTCGTCGCGGCGGCCGGGGTGCCGGTCGCGAAGCACGGCAACCGGGCGATCACCTCGAAGGCGGGCTCGGCCGACGTCCTCGAGGCGCTCGGCGTGCGGACCGACCACGACGCCGCCTCGGCGGCGGCCGCGCTGCGGGACGCCGGGTTCGCGTTCCTCTTCGCCCCGGGGTTCCACCCGGCGATGCGCCACGCCGGCCCGACGCGCCGCGAGATCGGGGTCCGGACGGCGTTCAACCTCCTCGGCCCGCTCACGAACCCGGCCGGCGCGCGACGCCAGGTCGTCGGCGTGGGGGACCCGGCCGCCGCGCCGCGCGTGGCCGAGGTGCTCCGCGTCCTCGGGGCGGAGCGCGCGCTCGTCGTCCACGGGGCCGGGCTCGACGAGCTGCCGCTCGACGGGAGCGGCGTGATCCACGACGTGACGCCCGCCGGGGTCGTGCGGCGGCTGGTCGACCCGGCGGCGCTCGGCCTCGGCGGGGCGGCGACCGCGGCGCTCCTCGGGGGCACGCCCCCGGAGAACGCGGCGCTCGTGGAGGGCGTGCTGGCCGGCGTCGACCGCGCGCCGCGCCGCGCGGTCGTGCTCCTCAACGCCGCCGCGGGGTTCGTTGCCGCTGGCGCCGTGTCCGACCTCCGCGCCGGGATCGACCGCGCGGTCGCGGCGATCGACACGGGCGCGTCGGTTGCCCTCCTCGCCCGGCTCCGCGCCGAGAAGCGGGACGCCGACGCCGCCCGGGCGTCCGCGCCGGAGGTGTCCGCGTGACCCCCGCCCGCGCAGCGGTGCCTCGGGTCGCGGCCCTCGCGCCGGCGCCCGCGGCGCCGCGCCCGCGGCGCCGCGCCCGGGTCGGCGTCCTCGCCGAGATCGCCGCGCGACGGGCCACCGACGTCGCCGCCGAGCTGGACGGCGCGACGTACCGCGACCTCGCGCGTGCCGCGGCGGCCGCCCCCGCGCCCCGCGAGGCGCTCCTCCGCCTCGCCCGCCCGGGCCTCCACCTCGTCGCGGAGGTGAAGCGCTCCTCGCCGTCCGCGGGGGCGATCGCCGGGCCCGGCCTCGACATCGTCGGGCAGGCCCGCGCCTACGAGGCCGGCGGCGCCGCGGTCGTCTCGGTCCTCTGCGAGCCGCACTGGTTCGGCGGCTCCCTCGCCGACCTCCGCGCCGTCCGGGAGGCGGTGGCCATCCCCGTCCTCGCCAAGGAGTTCGTCGTCGACCGGCGGCAGCTCCCGGTCCTCCGGGCGGCCGGGGCCGACCTCGTCCTCCTCCTCGCCGCGCTCCACCCGGCCCGCCGCCTCGCCGACCTCGTCGGCCGCGCCCGGGACCTCGGCCTCGAGCCGCTCGTCGAGGTCCACGCCGAGCACGAGATCGCGTCCGCCCTCGCCTCCGGGGCGCGCCTCATCGGGGTGAACGCTCGCGACCTGCGGACGCTCGCGGTCGACGCCGACCACCCGGTCCGCCTCCGCGCCCGGATCCCGGAGGACCGGCTGGCGATCGCCGAGTCTGGCGCTCGCGACCCCGCGACGGTCGCCCGCTGGCGGGCCGCCGGCTATGACGCCGCGCTCGTCGGGGAGGCCCTCGTCCGGGCCGCCGACCCCCGTGCCGCCGCCGCCGCGCTCGTCGCCGCCGGCGCCGTCCCCGACGACCCCGGCGCCGCGCACCGGGTCCCGCTCGTGAAGATCTGCGGCGTCGTCGACGCCGCCGGGCTCGATGCGGCCCTCGCCGCCGGCGCCGACGCGATCGGGCTGAACTTCGTCGCCGGCACGCCCCGGGCCCTGGCGGTCGCGGAGGCGGCCGCGCTCGCTCGCCGGGCGCGGGCCGTCGGCGGGACCCGGACGCCGACGATCGTCGCGGTCACGGCGGGCGCCGACGGGGCGCTCCTCCGCGCGCTCGCGGACGAGGTCGACGCGGACGCGGTCCAGCTCTCGGGCGCCGAGCCACCGGAGCGGGCCGCCCGCTCCCCGCGGCCCGCCTGGGCCGTCGTCCACCTCCCGGCCGCGGCCCCGGACGACCCGCTGGAGCGCGCCGCCATCGTGGACGCCGCCGTCGCCCGGGCCCGGGCGCACCTCGCGGCCGGCGCGGCACGGATCGTCCTCGACACGGCCGGCGGGCCGCACCCCGGGGGCACCGGGACCCGCGCCGCCACGTCGCTGGCGGCCGCGGTCGCCCGCGAGGTCCCCGTGATCCTCGCCGGCGGGCTCGGCCCCGGGACCGTCGGCGGCGCGCTCCTCGCAGTCCCGGCCGTCGGGGTCGACGTCGCCTCCGGCGTCGAGGCGCCCCGCCGGCCCGGGGAGCGGCCGCGGAAGGACCCCCTCGCGGTCGCGCTCTTCGCGAAGCGCGCCCGCGGCGCCCGCCTCGACCGCCCGAACGCGCCGTCCGGCCCGTCGCCGGTCCACCCCGGCCTCGTCGAGGCCGACGCCGGCGGCCACTGGGGCGTCGAGCGCGACTTCGGCGGCCGGTTCGTTCCCGAGACGCTCGTCGGCGCCCTCGAGCAGCTCGAGGGCGCGTGGGCGGCCCTTCGCCACGACCCGGTCTTCTGGGCCGAGCTCCGGGAGCTCCTCGCCCGGTTCGCCGGGCGCCCGACCGCCCTCTACCGCGCCGACCGGCTCGCCGCCGCGGTCCTCGCCGAGGCCGCCCGGCTGCGGGCGGCGGCCGGGGACGGGGACACCCGGCGCCGGGGGCGCCCCGACCCCGCGCCCCTCCCGCGGCGGCTCCTCCTCCACCTCAAGCGCGAGGACCTCGCCCACACCGGCGCCCACAAGATCAACAACGCCCTTGGCCAGGCGCTCCTCACCCGCCGCCTCGGGAAGGGCCGCGTCATCGCGGAAACCGGGGCGGGCCAGCACGGGGTCGCGACGGCGACCGCCTGCGCCCTCCTCGGGCTCCCGTGCGTCGTCTACATGGGGGAGGAGGACATCCGCCGCCAGGCCCCGAACGTCCTCCGGATGCGCGCCCTCGGTGCCGAGGTCCGCTCCGTGACCTCGGGCACCGGGACGCTCAAGGACGCCGTGAACGAGGCGATGCGGGACTGGGTGACGAACGTCGCCACCACCCACTACGTGCTCGGCAGCGCGATGGGCCCCCACCCCTACCCGACGATCGTCCGCGACCTCCAGCGGCGGATCGGCGACGAGGCCGCGGGGCAGCTGCTCGCCGTCGAAGGCCGCCTGCCCGACCTCGCCCTGGCCTGCGTCGGGGGCGGTTCGAACGCGATCGGGCTCCTCGCCCGGTTCATCGGCGAGCCTTCCGTGCGCCTTGCCGTGGCCGAGGCGGCCGGGGACGGGATCGAGACCGGGCGCCACGCGGCGGCGATCCTCGGCGGCTCGCCGGGGATCCTCCACGGGTCGCGCTCGCTCATGCTCCAGGACCGCGACGGACAGGTCGTCGAGGCCGTGAGCGCCTCCGCCGGCCTCGACTACCCGGGGGTCGGGCCGCAGCTGGCGGCGCTCGCCGAGGCGGGCCGCCTCGCCCTCGCGGCGGCGACCGACCGGGAGGCCGTGGCGGCGATGAAGACGACGACGCTGACGGAGGGGATCCTGCCGGCGCTCGAGACGGCGCACGCGATCGCCGCCCTGCCGAAGCTCCTCGCCGGGGCCGTCGGTGCCGGCCCGGGCGGGCGGCCGGGGAGGGGACGCGCCGCGCCGTGGCCGGACGAGACGCTCGTCCTCGTCGGCTTCTCCGGGCGTGGCGACAAGGACCTCGCCGCCCTCGAGCGCTTCGCCGACGTCGAGCCCTGGGAGGCAGTCCGATGACGGCGCCGGGGCGGCCGGCTGCGCCCGCCGGCGCCGCGCCCCCTCCGTCGGCGACGAACGCGACGCCCGGCGCCGCGCGGATCGCCGCCGCCTTCGGCCGGGCCCGCGCGGAGGGGCGCGCCGCCCTCGTCCCGTACCTCGTCGCCGGCTACCCCGACGCGGAGATGTCTCTCGCAGTCGCCCTGACCGCGATCGACGCCGGCGCCGACCTCCTCGAGGTCGGCCTGCCGTACTCGGACCCGCTCGCGGACGGGACGACCCTCCAGCGTGCCTCGGCGGCGGCGCTCGCCACGGGGATCACGTTCGACGGCTCCCTCGCCCTCGTCCGGCGGATCGCCGACGCCCGGCCGGCCGTGCCGCTCGTCACGATGGGCTACGCGAACCAGCTCCTCGGGGGCGGGGACGGGCGGGAACGGGCGGCCGCCCTCGCCGCCGCCGGCGCGGCAGGGACGATCGTCGCCGACCTGACCCCCGACGAGGGCGCGCCGTTCGAGGCGGCGGCCGCCGAGGCGGGCCTTGCCGTCGTCTACCTCGTCGCGCCGACGACGTCGCGCGCCCGCCGGGCGCTCGTCGCCGCACGGACCGGCGGATTCCTCTACTGCGTCTCGCTCGTCGGGATCACCGGCGCCCGGACGAGCCTCCCGCCGGAGGTCGGCCGCTACGTCCGCGAGGTGCGGGCCGGCAGCCCGGTCCCGGTCGCGGTCGGCTTCGGGGTCTCCCGCCCGGCCCACGTCCGGGCGCTCGTCCGGGCCGGCGCGGACGGGGTCATCGTCGCCTCGGCGCTCGTCGACGCCCTCGGCCCCGATGGCCACGACGTGGCCGCGCTCGGGCGCCTCGTGGCACGTCTGCGGAGCGCGGTGGGCTGACGCTTTCCTTGGAACCTTCGCGTCACTTGACCGGGCGAGGGGAGACCGGCCACCGTCGGCGCGTCGCGGTGCGGGCCTGGTCCCGGCCCTGGCAGGTCCCGCAACGCGCACGTCGACGCCGACGTCCCGGTCGTGTCAGGGGGGATCGATGTCCTGGCGACTGCACCGTGCCGGGGCGCCGTCGCGTCCCTTCTCCGACGGGAGCGGCGCTCCTCGTGCTTCGGTCCGCGGTTGGAGGCGCACCACCGTGCGGGCCCTCGCGGGCGCCGCGGTCCTGGCCGTCCTCGTGGCGTCGATCGCCTACGCCAAGTTCGGCTCCAGTTACTCGAACCCCTGCGACACGACGATCTACGCCGAGTGCGTGGCCAACAGCGCTACATCGCCTGTCATGAGCTCGGCCATACGATCGGGCTCCAGCATCCCGCGGCGGGCGAGACCCTGGTGACCTGCATGCGCTCGGCGACGATCACGCCCAAGTACGTGCCCACGTACACGACGACCTCGAGCGTGGAACGCACCCAGGTCGACGCGTGTACTAGAGACGAGGAGCGCGGATCATGACGAAGCAGACCGGCACGCTCGCGCTCCTCATCGCGATCGTCGCGCTGACTGGCGGCTGCGTGGCGAGTCCGGGCGGGCTCCAGCCCTCCGCCGGATCTCCGAACGAGGTGCCATCCGCAACGGTGCCGCGGGGTCCTGGGGAGACGCAGTCAGCCCTCGCGGCTTTGTCTCCAGAGGACTTCTGGACGGCGCTCGTGCCGGGTGATCCCGCCGCTGTCAGCTATTCGTCGATGGAGGCGATCCTCGCGGACGCGGACGCAGTCGTGTTGGCGTCTCTTGGCAACCTGACACGCGGGCCGGCTTACGCGGACAAATACGGGAACGTCAGCTACTGGGGCGTGCTGACCCTCGAAGTCGATCGCGTACTACACGGCAGTCTCGACACGAAGACGCCGGGAACGGTTGCCCTCCTGGTGTTCCTCGGCGTCGGCGGCGCCACCGACACCTACGACGACCGGCTGGCTCAGCTCATGGCAGCCAAGCCTGCGGAGCGGGGGATCTTCTTCCTCTCCAACATGGCGGAGTGGGTCAGGCGCTCCGGCGGCGCCACCGACCTCCCTGAAGCCGATCCGCATCTCTGCGAGGTTCTGGGCGGGCAAGGCTTCCTGCGCGACGTCGGGGGCCTCGTCGAGCCGCCCCACCTCTCCCCCGATCAGCTGGCGACGATGGCCGGCAGATGGCAGGAAGCCCTGCGCGGCCGGCCGTTCGCCGAGGTCGTCTCCGCGATCGCGGCCGTGCCCTGACCTGACCGTCGGGGTCATGGCCGCCGCGACGTGGCCGCGCTCGGGCGCCGCGTTGCCGCGCTGCGAGGAGCGACGCCCGCGCCCGCCTGATCGCGGCCGAGCGTCAGCCTTCGGCCGGAGGGTAGAAGGGGCACCCCCGGTGGGCCGCCGAGAGACAGTAGGCCGCCTGGTGGTCCATCGCGATCGCGGGTGCGTCGGGGCGGCGGCCGCGAGCGCCGCGGAGTGGGCGAGGCCCCCGCCGCCGCCCGGCCGTCGACCTCGCGTGGCAGGCGTGCGTCGCATCCGGGAAGTCGAACCTCGTGGCGGGATCGGCTCGGAGCCCGAGATACGGACATGCGCCGGCGGGCGCGTCGGGCACCGCTTCGGGCGCGGGCTGGAGCGAGACCGCGGGAAGCGGCTGCGGGGAGGCGTCAGGACGGGCTGCTGCCGTGGTCGATGTCGTGGCAGAGGTCGCCGCAACGGCGGCACGGACCGCGGCCCGCGGCGCGGTCGCCGTCTCGGCCGGGAACCCCGCGTCCGCCGTGCGGGGCGTGACGGGCGCCGTGCCGGCCATGACCGTCGGCGTCGAGGTCACGACCGCCATCGCCGCGGGCCGCGCGATCCCTTCGGCCATGACCGGCACCCAGGGCGTGACCCCGGACTCGTCGGGCCGGTCGACCGGCGTGGTCCCGCGAACGGCGCTGCAGGAGTAGCAGTGCCTCGACTGGCGGCGATTGACCGACCGGCAGGCGTCGCAGATCCAGAAGTCCGCCGCCTCGTCCGCCGGGACGTCGGCGACGGGCGGGTCATTCCCCGGCGCAGACGATGAGATCCCGAACGCGGCGATGTCACGGCTCCGCGGACCGCGAACCCCCCGATAGACGAGCCAGAGCGCCGTGGGCCCCCACAGCAGGGCGACGAACAGGAGGAAGCCGAGCTCCGGGCTCACGAACGTGACCTTCGCTCGCCCCGGACGCGCGTCGTGCAGGATCTCCGGGATCCGGACATGCAGGCAACCCCTCAGGCTCGATGCCGTCGCCGAGATCGTACGCCGGCTGGCGGCCGCGTCCACTGGTTCGAGTGCGCGACACGCCGGTCCGGGCCGGCGCTCGTCGAGAAGTGGGGGCTGACGGACGGGGCGAGGACGCTCGAGCAGCCCCCGCGCAGCGACGTCGTGAAGAGCCCCTCGAGGCGCGCCGCGGGCAGTGCCCGCGGCGCGTCCATGAGTCCCACGGCCGCCGCCGCGAAACCGAGCAGGTCCGCCGGGGTCGCGCCCTCTTCGAGGAGGTCCCGGATCGCTGTGTCGTGGTCCGCCTTGGAGAGCTTCGCGCTCGACGGCTTCCGGAGGAGCGGGTGGTGGAGGAAGGCCGGTGGTCTCGCCCGCCCGAGGAGCCGGCCGAGGCGGAGCTGGCGCGGCGTTGCGTCAAGCAGGTCGCGGCCGCGGATCACGAGGTCGACCCCGTGCCGCGCGTCGTCGACGACGACGCAGAGCGGGTAGCTCCAGTTGCCGTGCCGGTCGCGGAGGGTGACGTCGCCGTCGGCCGACGGATCGCCGTCCCGCGGGCCGAGCAGGAGGTCGTCGAACGCCTCGCGGTCGCCCTCGTCCGCCGTCGACCCCGCAGCGCCGGCGTCCAGCCGCGCCCGCAGCGACGCGCCGGGTGATCCTTCCGGCAGCCCGCGATCCCCGCAGCTCCCCGGACAGCCGGGCCCGCGCCAGGCGAGGACCGCCGCGCGCGGGCAGTCGCAGGCGTAGACGCGGCCCTGCGCGCGGAGGACCTCCGCGGCCGCCTCGTACGGCGCCGGGTCGTCCGACTGGCGGTACGCCGAGCGGCCCGCCCGGAGCGTGTCGAGCGGGGGCGTGTCCGGAAGGAGCCCGAGGCGCTCGAGGTCGTCGAGGAGCGCCGCCTCGTGCGCCCGCAGCGATCGCTGGCGGTCGTGATCCTCGATCCGCAGGAGCACGCGTCCCCCGCTGGCGCGGGCGATCCCCCAGACGTAGAGGGCGTTGACGAGATGGCCCAGGTGCAGCAGGCCCGTCGGGGCCGGGGCGAAGCGGGTCGTCGGCGCGGCCGGGAGCCGCGCGGGGTCCGGACGGACGGGCCCGGGATCGCGCGGCCCGAGGGGGACCGCGAGCGGCGTCACGCGTCGTCGGGTCGCGGCGCGCCGCCGCCCGGCGCCGGCCGGGGGCCGTCCGGCGCTCCGGCCGCGGCCGGGCCGGCCCGCTTCTGGGCGTGCTGCACCCGGCGCGTCGCGGCGATGAGCTTCCGGTAGAGGGCGACGAGCTCCGGCTCGGGGAACAGCCCGGCCGACGCGCTCGTCACGCGCTCCAGGACCTCCGCCTCGCGCGACGCGTCGCGGACGGTCCGCCGCCCGGTCGCCTGCTTCACCCGGCCGATCTCGAGGGCGATCTCGGCCCGCTCGTTGAGGAGCGCGACGATCTCGTGGTCGATCGCGTCGATCCGCTCGCGGAGGGGCACCAGCGCCGCCCCCGTCCGGTCGGCGAGGGCCGCCGCGTCGGCGCGGACGATGTCGGGCTCGTCACGCTCGGGCATCCGGTGCCTCCTCCGTTCCGGCGTTCCCGGCGCCCGCGTCGGGCCGTGGTCCGCCGCCGCCCCGAGGGTCGAGCGCCCGCGGGGCGATCGTGCCGGCCGCCCACCGCCGCGCCAGCTCCTCGAGCGCCCGGTGGTAGCCGGCCGCCTTCATCCCGACGAAGCGTGCGATCGCGACGTCCTCGAGGAAGTTGACGCGGCGGAACGGCTCCCGCGTCGCCGGGTCCGAGAGGTGGACCTCGACGAACGGCCGCTCGATCCCGAGGAGCGCGTCGCGGAGGCTCACCGAGGTGTGGGTGAGGCCCCCGGCGTTCACGATCGCCGCGTCGAAGTCGCGGCGGTGGAGCCGGTCGATGATCGCCCCCTCGTGGTTCGACTGGAAGAACCCGGCCTCGACGCCGAGCTCCGCCGCCCGGCGCGCGATCCCGGCCTCGATCTCGGCGAGGGTCTCCGACCCGTAGATCGCCGGCTCGCGAGTGCCGAGGAGGTCGAGGTTCGGCCCGTTGACGACGAGGACACGGAGCGCCCGCTCGCGGGCCGCGCCGTCCCCGATGCCCGCCCGCCGGCTCACCGGAGCGCCTCCGGCGCCGCGCCCGCCAGGACGCTCCGGGCGGCGGCCGCGACGGCCTCGTCGGGCACGTCGCTCCGGACGGCGACCCCGGCGGCCGTCGGGAGGACCCACCGCAGGCGCCCGCCGGCGTGCTTCTTGTCGGTCGCGATCGCGGCGAGGACCGCGTCGGGCGGATGGGGAAGCGGCCCCCGGCCGAGGTCGAGCCCGTCGAGGAGCGCCTCGATCCGCGCCGCGCGCTCCGGCGGGGTCGTCCCCACCGCGACGCCGATCCGGGCCGCGGCCCGCAGCCCGTACGCGACCGCCTCGCCGTGGAGGATCCCCTCGTACCCGGCCGCGACCTCGATCGCGTGGCCGAGCGAGTGGCCGAGGTTGAGGTGGATCCGCCGACCAGCCTCGCGCTCGTCGTCCACGACGACCTCGACCTTCGCCCAGCCGCACCGCTCGACGACCTCGGCGAGCGCACCGTCGTCGAACGCCCGGGCCTCGCCGGCCGCGATCGCCGCGCCCTCCTCCTCGAGGAGCTCGAACAGCCGCTCGTCGCCGAGGGCGGCCATCTTCGCTGCCTCCCCGAGCGCGGCCCGGAGCTGGCGCGACGGGAGCGTCCGGAGGAAGCGCACGTCGACGACCACCGCCGCCGGCTGGTGGAACGCCCCGACGAGGTTCTTGCCCTCCGGCAGGTCCACCGCCGTCTTGCCCCCGATCGAGGAGTCGACCTGGGCCACGAGGGTCGTCGGGACGTGGACGAGGGGCACGCCCCGCAGCCACGTCGCGGCAAGGAATCCGGCCGCGTCGCCGAGCGCGCCGCCGCCGATGGCGACGAGCGGGTCGCGCCGCTCCGCGCGGAGGCGGGCGAGCTCCCGGGCGGCCTCCTCGACGACCGCGAGGCGCTTCGCGGGCTCGCCCTCCGGCAGGAGGACGCGCTCGACCGGCAGGCCGGCCGCGGCGAGGCCGTCGGCGACCGCGGCCCCGGCGACCTCCCAGGCCCGCGGCTCCGACACGACGATCGCGCGCCGCGCCTCGAGGGCGGCGAGCGCCGCGAGGACGCCCGCCACCGCGTTCCCCTCGCCGAGCTCGTACGTCCCGATCGGCGTCGCCGCGCGGAGGAGTGTCGTCCCGGCGGGGAGCGGCTCGTCGAGATGCCGCTCGAGCGCCGCGACGATCCCCGCGACGCCGATGATCCCGTTCACCCGGAGCGCGGGGGCGTAGAAGCGGGCGCGGGCGGCGGCCAGCTCGCGCATCCGCCCGATCGGGTCGCGACCGTCGAAGAGCGGCCGGGGGTTCGCGCTGCGCCGCACCCGCTGGGCGAGGACCTCGGCCGGGCCGTCGAGCCAGGCGGCGCGCCGGCCGCGGTAGAGGAGCCAGCGGTTGCGGGGGTCGATCGGGGCGCCCCCACCGGTGGCGACGACCCGCCGCAGGCCGGGGGCGGGATCGGCCGGCCCGAGGGACGCGACGGCGGCGCGCTCGCGGGCCCGGAAGCCGGCCTCGCCCTCCGCCGCGAAGATCGCCGGGATCGGGCGGCCGGCCGCGGCCGCAATCGCCTCGTCGAGGTCGACGAAGGCGGCGTCGTGGCGCCGGGCGAGCCGCCGCCCCGCGGCCGTCTTGCCGCTCCCCGGCAGCCCGACGAGGACGAGGTCCACGGCCCGTGCCCTAGTCGTCGCCCCCGGAGCCGGCCTCGCCGGACGCCGGGGTGGGGGGCGCGGCCGCGCCACGCAGCGGGCTCGCGCCGCCTCCGGGTCCGGTCCCGCCGCCTCCGGCGCCTGCGCCGGCGATCCGCGCCCGGTACCGCGCGAGGTTGTCGGCGACCTCGGCGAGCGAGTCGCCGCCGGTCTTCTCGAGGACGAACCGGGTGAGCGTCAGGAGGACCATCGCCTCGCCGATGACCCCCGCGGCAGGAACGACCGAGATGTCGCTCCGTTCGTAGTGGGCGGTCTCGACCGGCGCGCCCGTCCGGAGGTCGGCCGAGGGGAGCGGCCGGGCGAGCGTCGAGATCGGCTTCATCGCGCCCCGCACGACGAGCGGCTCGCCGTTCGTGATCCCGCCGGTCAGGCCCCCGGCGTTGTTCGTCCGGTGGACCCACCCACCGTCGGGGCCCCGTCCCTCGACGACGTCGTGGACCTCCGACCCGCGGCGGCGCGTCTGCTCGAACCCGAGCCCGATCTCCACGCCCTTCACGCCCTGGATCCCGAGGATCGCCGCGCCGAGCGCGGCGTCGAGGCGGCGGTCCCACTGGACGTGGCTCCCGAGCCCGATCGGGAGCCCCCGCGCCACGACCTCGAAGACCCCGCCGACCGTGTCACCGAGCGAGCGCGCCTCGTCGATCCGGGCGATCATCCGCGCCTCCGCGGCCGGATCCGGGCAGCGGAGCGGGCTGGCCTCGGCCTCGGCCCGCGTGCGGGTGCAGGCGTCCCGGTCGACGGCCACGCCCCCGACCTCCGCGGTGAACGACCAGGCCTCGATCCCGAGCTCGGCGAGGAACGCCCGGCAGACGGCGCCGGCGGCGACGCGGGCCGCCGTCTCGCGGGCCGACGCGCGCTCGAGGATCGGCCGCACGTCGTCGAAGCCGTACTTGAGGGCGCCGGCGAGGTCGGCGTGGCCCGGCCGGACGCGGGTCACCGGCTGCGCCCGCTTCGCGCCGACCGCGGCGAGCGCCGCGAGCTCGGCGGCCTCATCCCCGGACAGCGGCTCCACCTGCATGACCCGCGTCCAGCTCTCCCAGTCGCGGTTCCGCACGAGGAGGAGGACCGGCGAGCCGATCGTCAGCCCGTGGCGGACGCCGGCGACGATCTCCGCCGCGTCGCGCTCGATCGCCTGGCGGGCGCCGCGCCCGTACCCGCCCTGCCGTCGCCGGAGGTCGGCCGCGATCGCCTCGGCCGTGACCGGGATCCCGGCCGGCAGCCCCTCGAGGATGACCCCCAGCGTCGGACCGTGCGATTCCCCGGCCGTGAGGAAGCGGAAGCCGGTCATCCCGACCCTCAGGCCCCCGGCGCCCCGGCCGTCCCGGCGCCCTCGTCCGCAGCCCCGCCCGGCGTCGCGTCGGCGGCGGCGAGCCCGGCGGCGAGCTGCTGCCCCATGAGCTCGAGCGGCGCCGGCTGGCCCGTCCACAGGGTGAAGGCCGCCGCGCCCTGATGGAGAAGCATGAGCTCGCCGTTCTGGACCTGGCAGCCGGCCGCCGCAGCCTCGCGGAGGAAGGGGGTCACGGGCGGGTTGTAGATGAGGTCCATGACGAGGAGGTCGGGAGGCAGGAGGCCCCCCGGGATCGGGCTCTCGTCGCCGCCGAGTCCGACCGAGGTGGCGTTCACGAGGACCTTCGCCTTCGCCAGCTCCGCCTCGATGATCGACTCGTGCCAGGGCATCGCCCGGAGCTCCATGTGGGCCGCGCTCTTCGCGAAGAAGCGGACGAGCGCCTCGGCACGGTGGAGGTGCCGGTTGAACACGACAACCCGCTGGAAGCCCTCCGCGACGAGGGCGTGGACGACGGCACGCGCCCCGCCGCCCGAGCCGAGGACGACCCCCGTGCGCGGCATCCGCTGCCGGCCGACGAGCGCCTCGAGGGCGGCCCTGAAGCCCGGCACGTCCGTGTTGTGCCCGACGAGGCGCCGCCCCTCGCGGGTGATCGTGTTCACGGCGCCCGTCGCGTGCGCCTCCTCGGTGAGGCGGTCGACGAGGCCGGCCGCCTTCTCCTTGTGGGGGATCGTGACGTTGGCGCCGAGGAAGTCGTCGCCGCGCAGCTCGGCGATCGCGTCGGCCAGCTCGGCCGGCGTCCGGTCCCAGAGCTCGTACGTCGCCGGGATGGCGGCCGCATCGAAGGCGGCCTGCTGCATCGCGCCGGAGAGCGAATGGGCGACCGGATGGCCGATGAGGACGACCCGCTTCGTCATGCTCGCACCCTCTCCAGCTCTCCGAAGAACCCGGGGTACGAGACGTCCGCCGATCCCGGATCGCGGACGAGCGTCTCGCCACGGGCGATGAGCCCGGCCACGGCGAACGTCATGGCCAGGCGATGGTCCTCGTGCGTCTCGACGGCCGCCCCCGCCAGCCGGCGGCCGCCCTCGATCTCGATCGCGTCGCCCGCGACCGTCACCTGCGCGCCCAGCGCGCCGAGCCCGGCGACGATCCCGGCGACCCGGTCCGACTCCTTGTGGCGAAGCTCTCCGACACCCCGGATCACGGTCCGGCCGGTCGCGGCGGCCGCGGCCAGGCAGAGGACCGGGACCTCGTCGATCGCGGCGGCGACCTCGGCGGGCGCCACATCGATCCCCCGGAGCGCACTGCTCCGGACGACGAGATCCGCGAGCGGCTCGCCGCGCTCCCCGTCGCCCGCCGCGCCGACGGGGCGCTCCTCGATGTCGGCGCCCATCCGTCGCAGCAGGTCGATGATCGCACGCCGGGTCGGGTTCGTCCCGGCGTCCCGGACCGTCAGCTCGGCGTCGGGGTGGATCGCCCCGGCCACGAGCCAGAACGCTGCGCCGGAGACGTCGCCGGGCACGCGCTCGTCGCGAGGGCGGACCTCGGCCGGGCCGTCGACCGCGTGGACGGCGCCTCCGTCGGGGAGGAGGTCCGTCCGCACCGCGACGCCCCGCGCGCGGAGCATGCGCTCCGTGTGGTCGCGGGTCGCGACGCCCTCGCGGACGGTCGTCGTCCCGGCGGCGGCGAGCCCGGCGAGGAGGATCGCCGACTTCACCTGGGCGCTGGGGACCGGGGTCGCGTGGTCGATCGGGCGGAGGAGGGCGCGGCCGGTGATCGCGAGCGGCGGGAGGGTTGCCCCGGCACGCCCGGCGACGAGCGCGCCCATCGCGGCGAGCGGCGCCGCGACGCGACCCATCGGGCGGGCCCGGAGCGAAGCGTCGCCATCCAGGACGGCGAAGACGGGCAGGCCGGCGAGGATCCCGGCGACGAGGCGGAACGTCGTGCCCGAGTTCTGGCAGTCCAGGATGCCGGCAGGCTCCCGGAGCCCCGCGCGGCCCGGCGAGCGCACCCGGTAGTCGATCACGCGGGGGTCGTCGCCGCTCCGCTCGACCGTCGCCCCGAGGGCCGCCGCCACGCCCGCCGTGGCTCGGACGTCGCGGCCGTCGCCGGCCCCCGCGATCCGGCTCTCACCCTCCGCGAGGAGGGCCAGGAGGAGCGCCCGGTGGCTGATGGACTTGTCGCCGGGCAGGCGGATCTCGCCGCGCAGGCGAGGGGCCGAGCGGACGACGACGCCCGGGGGGGCGGCCACGACGGTCACGCGAGCGCGGTCAGGCGCGCGAGCCGGCGGTCATCGCCGGCCCGCGGGTCGCATGGATCGCGCGGACCTGTTCCGCGACGCCGCGGACGGCGACCGCGAGGTCGGCGAACTGCGCCGGGGTCAGCGACTGGTCGCCATCGGAGAGGGCCTCCGCGGGCCGGGGGTGGACCTCGATGAGGAGCCCGTCGGCGCCGGCCGCCGTGCCCGCGAGGGCGAGCGACGGGACGAGCCACCGCTTGCCGGCGGCGTGCGACGGGTCGATGACGATCGGCAGGTGCGTCATCTGGTGGATGAGCGGGACGGACGTCACGTCGAGCGTGTTCCGGTACGCCGTCTCGAACGTGCGGATCCCGCGCTCGCAGAGGATCACGTTCGGGTTCCCGCTCGACATGACGTACTCGGCGGCCATGAGCCACTCCTCGATCGTGCCCGCGAGCCCCCGCTTGAGGAGCACCGGCCGGCCGATCCGGCCGACGGCCATGAGGAGCGAGTAGTTCTGCATGTTCCGCGCGCCGATCTGGAGGATGTCGGCGTACTCGGCGACGTGCTCCACCTGGCCGGGCTCCATGACCTCGGTCACGACCGGCAGCCCCGTCCGCTCGCGGGCCTCGGCGAGGAAACGGAGGCCCTGGAGGCCGAGCCCCTGGAACGAGTACGGGCTCGTGCGCGGCTTGAACGCCCCGCCCCGGAGGAGGTTCGCGCCGGCCGCCCGCACCGCCTCCGCGGTCTCGAAGAGCTGGTCGCGCGACTCGATCGCGCAGGGCCCGGCGGCGATCGTCAGCGACCCGTCGCCGATCGCGATGTCGCCGACCCGGACGACGGTGTCGTCGGGATGGAACTCCCGCGAGGTGAGCTTGAAGGGCCGGCTCGACTTCGTCACCGACTCGACGCCGGGCAGGACGGAGAGGCGGTCGGCGAGCCGCTCCACCCATGCCCCGCCCTCGCCGAGAACGGCCACGACGAGGCGGGCTCCGCCCCGGTTCTCATGGGGGGTGAGCCCCTCCTCGAGAACCGCCCCGCGCACCGCGTTCAGCTGCTCCTCGGTCGCCCCGACCGCCATCACGACGAACATCAGGTCCTGCCTCGCATCCCGGCCGCCCCGTGGCGGCGTCGACGGCCCTCCCGGGCGCCGACCATCATCGCGCTCCGCGCAACAAAAAAGCAGAGGTCCCGCGGCCTCTGCTCGCACCCGGCACCACCCGGCCCGGAGATCACGCTCCGGAGCAGGTCATGCCGGGCTCGGAAAGGAGAAGTAGCGTTCCTCCACGATCAGGCGACGATAACGGCCTCGCGGGGACGGTGTCAACGACGGGACCGGCGGGCGGCACCGGGGCCCTCGTCGAGGGCCTCCGGACGGGAGCGCGGCGTCTGCTAGAATGCGCGGCGCCGAGGCCCGGAGAGGTCGCATAGAGGCCTAGTGCAGCGGTTTGCTAAACCGCCAGGTGGGGTAACCTGCCTCGAGGGTTCGAATCCCTCCCTCTCCGCCATCCCTCCCGTGCGCCCGTAGCTCAGTGGATAGAGCGTCAGGTTGCGGACCTGAAGGTCGTGGGTTCGAGTCCCGCCGGGCGCGCCACCTCCCCGATCGGCCCCGTCCCGTCGTCGCGCGCGACGCCGCCGTCTCGGCCGCGCCCGGGTACCCTGAGGGCGCGCGTCGACGACCGCGGGCCCTGCGGGGGCAGCGACGCCCGGGGACGCGGTCGACCGGCGCGGAGAGGAGGCGACACGCCGATGACCGTCAGCGACCGGGCCGGCAGGCCCGCCGACCCGTCGATCCTCGTCGACGTCGAGCGCCTCCTCGCGGCGTACCACGACGTGCGGCCGGACCCGTCGATCCCCGCCCAGCGCGTCGCCTTCGGGACGTCGGGGCACCGCGGCTCCTCGCTCAGCGCCTCGTTCAACGAGGCGCACATCGTCGCGGCGAGCGCCGCCGTCGCCCGCCATCGCCGGCGGAGGGGGATCGCCGGGCCGCTGTTCATCGGGTTCGACACGCACGCCCTCTCGACCCCGGCGTTCCGGACCGCCCTCGAGGTCCTCGTCGCGGACGGGATCGAGGTCCTCGTGGAGCCCGCCGACGGCTGGACCCCGACGCCGGCCGTGTCGCACGCCATCCTCGCGCACAACCGCGGGCGGCGCGAGGGGCTCGCCGACGGCATCGTCGTCACCCCGTCCCACAACCCGCCGAGCGACGGTGGCTTCAAGTACAACCCGCCGAACGGGGGCCCGGCCGACACCGACGTGACCGGCTGGATCCAGGACGAGGCGAACCGCCTCCTCGAATCCGGGCTCGACGCCGTCCGGCGCGTCCCGTACGCGCGGGCCCGCGCCGCGGCGCGGGCCTACGACTTCCGGGGCACGTACGTCGGCGACCTCGGCGCCGTCCTCGACATGGAGGCGATCCGGGGCTCGGGGCTCCGGATCGGCGTCGACCCCCTCGGCGGGGCGAGCGTCGACTACTGGGCGGCGATCGGCGAGCGGTACCGGCTCGACCTGACGGTCGTGAACACCGCCGTCGATCCGACGTTCCGCTTCATGACCGTCGACTGGGACGGCAGGATCCGGATGGACCCCTCCTCGCCGTATGCGATGGCCGGCCTCGTCGGGCTCCGCGACCGCTTCGACCTCGCGTTCGGGAACGACGCCGACGCGGACCGCCACGGCATCGTCACCCCGGCCGCCGGCCTCCTGAACCCGAACCACGTTCTCTCCGCGGCGATCGCCTACCTCTTCGGCGGGGCCCGCTCGTGGCGGGCGGACGTCGCGGTCGGCAAGACGCTCGTCTCCTCGGCGATGATCGACCGCGTCGTCGCCGACCTCGGGCGGCGGCTCCTCGAGGTACCCGTCGGCTTCAAGTGGTTCGTCGACGGCCTCATCGACGGCACGATCGGCTTCGGCGGCGAGGAGAGCGCCGGCGCCTCGTTCCTCCGTCGCGACGGGACGACCTGGACGACCGACAAGGACGGGATCATCGCCGACCTCCTCGCGGCCGAGATGACGGCCCGCACCGGCCGCGACCCGGGCACCGCGTACGGCGACCTCACCGCGCGCTTCGGCAGCCCCGCCTACCGCCGCGTCGACGCCCCGGCGTCGCCCGAGCAGAAGGCGATCCTCGGCCGCCTCTCGCCCGCGGCCGTGACGGCGACGGAGCTCGCCGGCGACCCGATCACCGCGGTCCTCACGACCGCGCCGGGGAACGGCGCCCCGATCGGCGGCCTGAAGGTCGTCACCGCCCGGGGGTGGTTCGCCGCCCGTCCGTCGGGGACCGAGAACGTCTACAAGGTGTACGCGGAGAGCTTCCGCGGGGAGGACCACCTCGCGCAGCTCATCGACGAGGCGCAGGCCGTCGTCGCCGCGGCCCTCGCCTCGGGCGCCTGATCTCGCCGCGGGCCCCGGCCCGCCGTCCTCGCCGTCGGTCGGCGGGGGCGGGCCGGCCGGGCCGCGCGTTCCGCCCGCGCGGGTCCGCTCAGCGATGGAGCTCGTGCGCCGCCACGAAGCTGAGGCCGTGCTCGGTCAGCGCCCGCGCCGTGTGGTTCGTCGCGTCGAGCTTGTCCATGAAGTCGTCCTGGAGGGCGTCCCAGTCGCCGCTCGCGATGACCTCAGACTTGTCCCGGAAGTAGTCGAGGATGTCGGATGGGTGGGGGTGCGCCGCGTCGACGGCGGGGTCGCCGCCCTCGTGCTTCGCCGAGATGTTCGGGACGTGGTCGGCGAGCGCGACGAGCTCGTCGCGCCGGTCGTACGGCTGGCGGACGATGCTCTTCTGCGTCTCGGTGATGTGGTGCTCGAAGCGCACGGCGTCCTCGAACCCGAGCTCCCGGCGGATCTGGGCCGCGATCTCGAGGGTCGTGTTGTCGACCGAGTTGCTCCAGTTGAACCCGACGAGCGGCGTCGTGCCGTCGTCGCGGGCGAACAGCTTCGCCCCGCTGAGCGTCCAGAGGGCGGCGAACGGGTTGTCGTTGCCCATGAAGACGGAGATCTTGAACTCGATGTCGACGCCGAGGCGGTGGAGGAGGTAGCCGGCGAGGACGGTCCCCGGGTTGAGGTTGAGGACCTGCCGGACGCCGTACGTCGTGTAGTAGTGGAGGTACTCGTCCACCCACAGGAGCGGGTGGTCGTTTGGCTGGCCGACGCCGCCGAAGTAGCCGGTGATCGTCGCCGGGCCGTCGAGGTGGACGTTGGAGCCATCGGTGCCCTTCGTGTCGAGCGTCTCGACGACGCTTGCCCCGATGATCCGCATCGCGGCAGCGACCGCGGCGAGGTCGCCGTCGGCCTCCTGCTCCTTCATCTTGCGGACGCGGATCCAGCGCCCCGGCATGAGCGTCCGCTCGGCGATCGCGCGGCGCGCCGCCGCCACGACCCACGGGAAGTACTGGAGCGCGCTGACCTCGAGGGTCACCGCCATGTCGTCCCGGAACGTCATCGCCGCGGCTCGCTCGCCGAGGACCGCCCGCCGGTAGTCGGCGACGCTCACGAACGCCCGCCGGTCGCGCTGGTCGGCGAGCCAGGCGAGGTCCGGCAGGTACTGCGGCTGCGTCTCCCGGACCCGCTCGAGGAGCGCCGGGAGCTCCCCGGCAGCCCGCGCCCTGCGGTTGATCTCGTCGGGGGTCCCGTACCGCGCGACGACCTCGAGGAGGTCGTTGACGACGCGGGTGCCGGGATCGAGGAGGAGCGCGTTGAGGTCCGCGAGCCGGTCGCCCGGGATCGCGAGCCGCTGGCGCAGGTCGGCGGTCACTCGGTGTCTCCTCTGCGGCGGTCCGCGGCGGCCCCGCCGCGTCCCGCGATCGATCGACGCGCTGCCCGCACCCGGCTCAGCCGAGGAGGCGGACGAGCTCGTCGTACTCCTCGTCCTTCATCCCGAACCAGTTCTCGGGCTGGGGGAACGTCCGCCCGGTCACCTCGCGGACGTACGCGTCGAGGCCGTCGCGGATGACCGCGCCGGCGTCGGCGAAGACCCTCGCCATGCGGGGCGTGAACTTCGGGTAGAGGGCGAACGCGTCGTGGTAGATGAGGAGCTGGCCGTGGGCGTCGGGGCCCGAGCCGAGGCTCATGATGATGCAGTGCTGGGCCCGTTCCGTGACGAGCCGGCAGACGCGGTCCGGGACGAGCTCGAGGAGGATGCAGAACGCGCCGGCCTCCTCGAGCGCCCGCGCGTCGTCGACGATCTTCCTCGCCTGGGCTGCGCCCTTCCCCTGGAGCCGGAACCCGCCGAGTGCCGACACGCTCTGGGGCGTGAGCCCGAGATGCCCGATGACCGGGATCCCGGAACGGGCGATCGCCGCGACCCGGTCCGCCATCTCGGCCCCGCCCTCGAGCTTCACGGCGTCGCAGCCCGCCTCGGCCATGAAGCGCCCGGCGTTCCGGATCGCGCTCTCCACCGAGGGCTGGTAGCTCATGTACGGCATGTCGCCGACGACCCACGCCGTCGGCGCCCCGCGCCGCACCGCGGCGGCGTGCCGGATCATGTCGTCCATCGTCACCGGCAGGGTGCTGTCGTACCCGAGCATCGTCATCCCCAGGCTGTCGCCGACGAGGATCATGTCGATCCCCGCCTGCTCCTGGAGGTGGGCGGTCGGGTAGTCGTAGCAGGTGAGCCAGGTGATCGGGGTTCCCCGGGCGACCTTCTCGAACAGCGCCGGCAGCGTGATCTTCTTCCGCTCGGCCACCCCGGCCTCCTCTCCTGACTGCATCCGCGGCGTCGCCGCCGCCGATCATTCTCGGCATCGCGCGTCGCGCGGTAGTGCCGTTTGGGCACGTCCCGCCGGGACCTCCCCGGGCGGAGGCCGCGCCGACTGCCGCCCATGGCGGGCTCGAGGGCGGGCGGTGGCGGCGGCGCGACGGGGCGCGGTACCCTTGGGCCATGCACTACGAGCTCTTCATGGGTGCCGCCCTCGGCGAGGCCCGCGCCGCCCTCGCGGGGGGCGAGCGGCCCCACGGGGCGGCGGCCGTCCTCGGCGAGGCGCTCGTCGCCAGCGGGCACGAGGAGGTCGAGGCCCGGAACGACCCCACCGCCCACGCCGTCGTCGTGACCCTTCGCGAGGCCGCCGGGCGCCTCGGGACGCACTCCCTCGCCGGCGTCACCGTGTTCACGACGGTCGAGCCCTGCGCGATGTGCGTCGGCGCGCTCCTCGAGGCGGACGTGGACTGCCTCGTGTACGCCCTCCCCGATGCCGCCTCCGGGGCGGCCGGGTCCGTCGTCCAGCTGGCGAACCACCCCGCCCTGCGGCGCCGGGTCGACCTCATCAGCGGGATCCTCCGGGCCGACGCCGCGGAGCTCGTCGAGGCGGCCGCTCGGCGCGACGCCTGACCGGCCGGCGCGCCGTCCAGCCGTGCCCACGGGACGGACCGCTCCCCGTCCCGGCGCTCGTTTGCTATCCTCCCTCGCGGAGAGGTGTCCGAGTGGTTGATGGTGCCGCTCTCGAAAAGCGGTGTGCGCAAGCACCGTGGGTTCGAATCCCACCCTCTCCGCCACTCCACCCCACCCGACGGCCAGACCCGGCCGACGGCCGGGGCCGCGGCGTGACCCCCGCGGAGAGGTCGCCTAGAGGCCTAGGGCGCCGCACTGGAAATGCGGTATGGGGCAACCCATCGAGGGTTCGAATCCCTCCCTCTCCGCCATCCCCCCGGGGCCCCCTGCTATGATCCCGGTGCCGTGCTAGGCGGGGAACTAGCGGTGCCCTGTACCTGCAATCCGCTCCAGCAGGGCTGAATTCCCACCCGAGGTCAACGTCTCCGAAGGCCGCCGGCCCGGACGGTGCCGAGGACCGGGTCCCGCGCAGCGACGACACGCGAACCGCGTCAGGTCCGGAAGGAAGCAGCGCTAAGCGAGGCTCGTCGGGTGCCGCGGCACGGCCTGGTCTGAGCCGTCTCTCCCGGGGGGCGCGGGGGCGCGTCGATCGACGGTGGGTGCACGGCACTTCGCCCAGCCGCGACGAGAGGACCTCGTGAGCTCGACCCCCTCCCACCAGGCGCTCTACCGCCGCTGGCGCTCGCAGCGCTTCGGCGACGTCGTGGGGCAGGAGGCGGTCGTCGCGACCCTCCGGAACGCGATCCGGACGGGCCGGACCGCCCATGCGTACCTCTTCGTGGGACCGCGCGGGACCGGGAAGACGTCGCTCGCCCGGATCGTCGCGAAGGCGGTCAACTGCCCCAACGTCGCCGACGGCGAGCCGTGCGATGCGTGTCCCAGCTGCGATGCGATCCGCGAGGGCAGGTCGCTCGACATCGTGGAGATCGACGCGGCGTCGAACCGCGGCATCGACGCCGTCCGCGAGCTCCGGGAGCGGATCCACTACCCCCCGGGGGAGCTGCGCCGGAAGGTCTACATCCTCGACGAGGCCCACCAGATCACCCGCGACGGCTGGAACGCGCTCCTCAAGACCCTCGAGGAGCCGCCCGAGTTCGTGCTCTTCATCTTCGCCTCGACCGACCCGGCGGGGTTCCCGCCGGCCGTCCTGTCGCGCGTCCAGCGGTTCGACTTCCGTCCGCTGCCGATCCCGCTCATCGAGGGGAAGCTCCGCCGGATCCTCGAGGCCGACGGCCGGACGGCCGAGCCGGCCGCGATCGAGCTCGTCGCCCGGCTGGCGGACGGGGGGATGCGCGACGCCGAGTCGATCCTCGACCAGCTGCTCTCCTCTGGTGGCGACCGCCTGACGGCTGACGGCGTCCGCGACCTCCTCGGGCTGGCCGACGCGGCGACCGTCGAGGCCTTCGCCAGGGCGCTCGTCGTCGGCGATCCCGCCGCCGGGATCGCCACGCTCGACGCGCTCGAGGAGCGCGGGCGCGACCTCCGGGGCTTCGCCGACCAGGTCGTCGAGGCGCTTCGCGCAGCGCTCCGGCTCGCCCTCGCGGGCCACCCGTCAGCGGATCCGCTCGCGGCGCTCGGGGCCGGCCCGCTCGCCGCCGGCGCGCGCCGCCTCGCGGAGGTCGATCCGACCCGACCCGGCCCGGGCGGGCTGCGCCTCGCCTTCGAGCTCGTGCTCTTCGAGGCGTCCCCGGGCTCCGCCGTGGTCGCCGAACCGCCCCCCGCCGTGGCGTCCACGCCGCCCGCCATGCCGCGGTCCGCCGCTCCACCGCGGTCCGCTCCGCCGCGCGCCGCCCCGCCGCCGGCCGCCCCGCCGCCGGCCGCCCCGCCGCCGG
>JAJZRQ010000121.1 GCA_021802585.1 Chloroflexota bacterium | reverse complement strand
CGGGACGCCAGTCGATCGTGCCGAGGGCCAGGTTGACGCCCTCGGTCGTGGAGTGGGTGAGGGCGACGAGGTCGACGTCCGTGCCGAGGACGGCGGCGATGACCGCCCGCGCCTCGTCCATCCGCGCCAGGAGCTCGTCGAACGCGTCGCCGGTGGCGCGCCCGACGGCAACCTCGCGCTCGGCGACCTCCGCCATCGCCGCGGCAGCCTCCGCTGGGAGTGGCCCGGCGCTCCCCGTGTTCAGGTAGATGCCGGCCCGCGTCGCGGGGAGGGCGGCGCGGAGCGCGGCGACCTCCTCCCGCTCGTCGGGCGCGGAGGCCCGGCCGGGTTCGTCGAGCCGCGGGGGAGCCGCGCCGGGGGAGGGGGTGGGATCGGACATGGCGCCCGTATGATAGGGAGCGATGTCCGGCGCCCATGCGCGACCCGAGCTCCTCGCCTCGCCCGACTGGCTCGCCGAGAACCTCGGCCGCTCCGACGTGCGGGTCCTCGACGTCCGCTGGCGCCCCGACGGCGGGGGCCGGGCCGTCTTCGCCGCGGGCCACGTCCCGAATGCGACGCACCTCGACTGGCGCGAGACCCTCACCGACCGCGAGTCGACGGCGGGCGTCCTCCTCCTCGCGCCGCCCGATCGGGTGGCCGCGGCGCTCGCCGGGGCCGGGATCGGGAACGGGACGACGGTCGTCGTCTACGACGACACGGCGAGCCTCTACGCCGCGCGGACGTGGTGGAGCCTCCGCGTCTGCGGGGTGGACGCGGTCCGGCTCCTCGACGGGGGCTTCGCCGCCTGGACGGAGTCCGGCCGACCCGTGTCGCATGCGGTCGCCGAGCCGCCGCGCGGGACGTTCACGCCGCGCGTCCGATCGCGGCTCCGCCTCACCGCCGGCGACGTGCGGGCGCTCGTCGGATCGTCCGGCGCCCTCATCCTCGACGCGCGGACGCCGGCCGAGTACCGCGGGTTCGCGGGCGCCGGCCAGCGGCTCGGGCACATCCCCGGCGCGGTCGGCCTCCCCGTCGCGACGACGACGGCTCCGGGGAGCGGGCGGTTCCTCGACGGCTCCGCGCTGCGGGACCTCCTCGCCGCGGCCGGCGTGGGGCGGGACCGGCGGATCGTCTGCTACGACGGGGCGGGGGTCGGGGCGGCGAAGCTCGCCTTCGTCCTCGCCCTCATGGGCCACGACGACGTGGCGGTCTACGACGGCGGCTGGGCCGAGTGGGGCGGCCGTCGGGAGCTCCCGATCGAGCGGTGAGCCCGGGGCGTCCCGGGACGCGGTGCAGCCGCGCCCCGGCACCCATCGCGCCATGCGCAACTGGACCGATGCGCACAGTCGCATGGGGCCGATCGGCCCTGCCGTTCGATACAGCCGTCGGGCGTAAGGTTCGCGCGTGAATCCCGAGCCGGATGTCCGACTCCTCACGCGCGCGAAGTGGGTGGGCGTCCTCCTTCCGATCGGCCTCATCTGGGGCTTCGAGCTCTTCCGCTCGTGGATCGTCGAGCCGAGCGTCCCCTCGGACTCCGTCCACGTCTTCGCCGCCCTCCTCATGAGCGGCGGCGCGGTCCTCTTCGGGCTCGGCCTGTTCGCCGTCCTCGACCGGGCCCAGCATCGCGTCGTCGCGGCGAACCAGGACCTCGCCGCGACCCAGGCGGTCGCCTCGGCGCTCCAGGGCGAGGAGGACCTCCCGGGGATGCTCGCGGCCGCGCTCGACCGCGTCCTCGAGCACACGGGCGCCCTCGCCGGCCAGCTCCGCCTGGCCGCCGGGCCCGGCGGCCAGCCGATCGACGTCCGCCGTCCGGCCGACCTCGGCGACAGCGTCGGGATGCAGTGGGCGCACCTCATCCTCGACGAGACGCCGGCCGTCGTGCGCGGCCTCGCCCGCGCCGCGCGGCGCGACGTCGACGCCTCGATCGTCGACGTGCCGGTCGCCGGACGCGCGCCGTCGAGCGGGACGATGCGCCTCGTCTTCCACCCCTCGGCGGACCCGGCGATCTCGCTCGCCGCCGTCGCCGACCTCGGGGAGAAGATCGGGATCGCCGCGACTCTCGCGACCTCGCTCGCCGACCTCCGCCGCGAGGAGCACGAGCGGACCGCCCTCTACGGCGTCGCCCTTCAGCTCACGGGGCGGGGCGAGCTGCGCGACATGCTCGACACGATCACCCGCCACGCGCGCGAGCTCCTGGGGGCCGAGCGGGCGGTGGCCTGTCTTGCCGATCCCCGCGTCGACGGCCGCTCGTTCGACTGGACCGAGCGCCTCGCTCTCGCCGACGACGGCAGCTCGTGCCTCCTCGCCCACCCCGCCGACGATGATCCGACCCATCGCCACAACCCGGCCTGCCCGATCCAGCGCGACGGGCCGAAGGCCGAGTTCCTCGCCCGGCCGCTTCGCGGCGCGGACGGCCTCCTCGGCGAGCTGTGCGTCATGCGGACGAGCGGCGCCCCCTTCACGGATCGCGAGCGCGAGCTCCTCGGGGCGCTCGCCGACATGGCCGCGATCGCGGTCGGAACCGCGCGCCTCCGCGAGGCGGAGCAGCAGTACACGATCGTCGCCGAGCGCGAGCGGATCGCCCGCGAGCTCCACGACAGCATCGCCCAGGTCCTCGGCGTCATCCACCTCCGCCTGCGGGGCCTGGAGCCCGAGGTCCGCGACATCCCCGGGGACGGCGTCGCGACGGAGATCGGGGCGCTCGCCGACCTCGCCGACGAGGCCTACAAGGACGTCCGCGAGGCGATCCTCGGGCTCCGCGAGTCCGTCACGTCGGCCGACGGGCTCGAGGGCGCCCTCGGCGAGTACCTCCGGAAGTACGGACGGCAGACGGGCATCAAGGCGACGCTCCATTGCGATGGGACCGCCCGGCGCGCGCTCTCGCCGCGGAGCGAGGTCCAGCTGCTCCGCGTCGTCCAGGAGGCGCTGACGAACGTCCGCAAGCACGCCGGCGCGCACCACGTGACCGTGAGCCTGAAGGCCGAGGACGACGTCGTGACGCTGGCGGTGCAGGATGACGGCGCCGGGTTCGATCCCGCACGCCTCGAGGAGGCCCTCGACCATGGGTTCGGCCTCGCGTCGATGCGCGAGCGCGTCGAGCAGATCGGCGGTACGCTCGCGGTGGAGACGGCGCCGGGCCGGGGAACCCGGGTGGAGGTCCGACTGCAGCAGGAGGAGACGCGTGCCGCACACGCCCCCGGCGCTCCGCGTGCTGCTGGTTGACGACCAGCCGCTCTTCAGGAAGGCGCTCGCCGGCCTCGTCAACGCCCAGCTCGACATGACCGTCGTCGGCGAGGCGGCGAACGGGCTCGAGGCCCTCGAGCGCGTCCGCCAGCTCACGCCCGACGTCGTCGTCATGGACGTCAACATGCCCGGGGCGAGCGGCGTCGAGGGGGTGCGCGCGATCCGGGGCGCCGGCTTCGCGACCCGGATCGTCATGCTCACCGTCTCCGAGGAGGACGACGACCTCTTCGACGCGATCCGGGCCGGCGCGAACGGGTACCTGCTGAAGAACATCCGCCCGGAGCTCCTGTTCGAGGACCTCCGCGGGGTCATGCGCGGCGAGGCGCCGATCGCCCCGGCAATGGCCCACAGGCTCCTCGACGCGCTCCGCGAGGGTCCGCGCCCGGCGGCCGCGCCCGCGCCCCGCGAGGGTGACGTGGCCCTCACCCGCCGCGAGACGGAGATTCTCCAGCTCGTCGCCGCCGGCCTCTCGAACAAGGAGATCGCCGGCCAGCTCGTCATCACCGAGGGGACCGTCAAGAACCACGTCCACAACGCGCTCGAGAAGCTCCACCTCTCGAACCGGACCCAGGCCGCCGCCTACACGGTGGCCCGGGGGCTCGGGGCGCCGCGCCCGGCGGACCTCGAGCGGGGCTGACTGCCCGTCGCGGCTCGGGGCGCGGGTCGCGCCGCGGGGCGGGCACCGGCCGCCGCACCGGGCGCGATGCCGTTCGATAGATCGTCCGGCCGGCGAATTGTGCCCTCGGGCGGATAGTGAGCACCGACGGCGCTCCGTAGCATCGGCGCCCAGGCGAGCCGACCCGCTCGTCCGCTCGAAGTCCGCAGGAGCCCGACGCCCATGTCGGACCCCGTGAAGGTCCTCGTCCTCTACGACCACGCGCTCCTCGGGGAGGGGCTGAGTGCCCTCATGGCGTCCGTGCCGGAGCTCGCCGTCGAGCGGGTGGCGATGACGGATCCCGACGCGATGGAGCGCGCGCTCGCCTGCGACGCGGACGTCGTCGTCCTCGAGGAGGGGGGACCCGTCGGGCTCGTCGACCTGCTCCGCTCGAGCCGCGCCCGGGCGATCGTCGACGTGAGCATCTCCACATCGCAGGCCTGGGCGATCAGCCGCGAGGAGATCTCCCCGGATCCCGAGTCGCTCATCGACCGGATCGTCGGCGCCTGCCTCGGGAACCGGCTCCGGGCGGTCGGCCCGGGAACCGCCGCGCCCGGCGCCGCGCCAGGCCGTGCGCCCGACGGTGCGACCGGCGGCGCGGCCGACCGGCCGCGGCAGGCTCCCGTCGGGACACCCGCGCTCTAACGCGCCGCGCGCCGAGGATCCATACCCAACGATCTGGCCCCCGGCCG
>JAJZRQ010000120.1 GCA_021802585.1 Chloroflexota bacterium | reverse complement strand
TGGCCCGACCCGCCGTCCCCCCCGGCCGCCCGCGGTGCGTCGCCGCACCGCCTCGCGCGGAGGAGCTGCCCGATGACCCCGATCCTCGAGGCGCGCGACCTCTCCCGCACGTACCGCCTGGGAGGGGCGGACGTCGCCGCGGTGCGCGGCGTCTCCCTCGCCGTCGCCCCCGGCGAGTTCGTCGCGGTCATGGGCCCCTCGGGGTCGGGGAAGAGCACGCTCCTCCATCTCCTCGGCGGGCTCGATCGCCCGACGTCCGGCGAGGTCGTCCTCGACGGGGCGGTCGTGAGCCGGCTTGGCGACGACGCGGCGACGAAGCTGCGGCGGGCGAAGACCGGCTTCGTCTTCCAGTTCTTCAACCTCGTCCCGATCCTCTCCGTGCGCGAGAACGTCGCCCTGCCGTTCATCGTCGCCGGCCGCGATCCGGGCCGGCGCGAGGAATCCGCGGCGATCCGCGACGTCCTCGCGGCGGTGGACCTCGCGGCCCGCGAGCGGCACCGCCCCGACGAGCTGTCGGCCGGGGAGCAGCAGCGCGTCGCCCTCGCCCGGGCGCTCGTCCACCGGCCGGCCCTCCTCCTCGCCGACGAGCCGACCGGCAACCTCGACTACGCGACGGGCACGGAGATCCTGGACATGCTGTGGCGGCTGTGCGCCGATCGCGGCCAGACCGTCGTCCTCGTGACCCACGACGCGAAGGCGGCCGCCTACGCCGACCGCGTCCTCGTCCTCCGCGACGGCGCCGTCCTCGACGAGATCACCCTCGGGCGGCGCGCCGACCACGCGGCCGGCCCGCTCATCGTCCGGCTCGCCGCCCTGGGGCTCTGAGCCGTGCGAGCCGCGAACGCGCTGGCCCGCCGGACCCTCCTCGCGCGGCCCCTCCGGACGGCCCTCACGGTCCTCGGGATCGCCCTCGGGACGGGCGTCCTCGTCGCGGGCCTCGTCCTCAACGCCGCCCTCGACGCCGCGGTCGCGCGGGGCGCGACGGACCTCATGGGGCGCGCCGACCTCCGGGTCGCCGCGTTCGAGGAGCAGGGACTCGCCCCGGGCACGGTCGCCGCGATCGCGGCGACGCCCGGGGTGGCGACCGCAGCGCCGACGCTCGAGCGCCGCACGTACCCCCTCGGCGGGGCGGGGGCGGCGGGCCTCCCGGCGCCGGTCACCGTCGTGGGCGTTGACCCCGCCCTCGACCCCGCGCTCCACGAGCGGCCCCTCGCGGCCGGGGCGCCGCTCGTCCCCGGCGACGACCGGGGGGTCCTCGTCTCGGCGGCCCTCGCCCGCCAGGACGGCCTCGCGGTCGGCTCGCCGATCACGCTCCTCGGGGCGGCCGCCGCGGCTCCCGCCGAGCTGGTGGTCGTCGGCGTCCTCGCCGCGACGCCCGGCGATCCCGACCCGGCCGGGCGGAGCGTCATCGTGCCGCTCGCGGCCGCCCGGGCGCTCTTCGCGACGGACCGCACGACCGCGGTCGACGTCCGCCTCGCCGCCGGCGCGGACACGGGCGCGGTCTCGACCGCCCTCGACGCGCGGCTCCGGAGCGAGCCGTACACCCTGAGCACGCCGGCCGACGTCGCGGCCGCCCTCGAGGCGGCGACCTCGGAGGTCCGGGTGGCGATCGCCCTCGTCGCGGCGGTCGCCCTCTTCGGCGGCGCGTTCCTCATCTTCAACACCCTCTCGATGACGGTCGCCGAGCGCGCCCGCGACGTCGGGCTCCTCCGCGCCGCGGGGATGACGCGCCGCCAGGTGACGCTCATGGTGTTCGTCTCGGCGGTCCACCTCGGGATCGCGGGGGTCGCGCTCGGTCTCCTCGCCGGGATCGGGCTCGCCCTTGCCGCCGTCGCCCTCCTCTCCGGCCGCGGCGGCACCGTCCTCGGCGAGGTGCCGGTGACGCCGGCCGCGCTCGCGCTGGGGGCGGTCCTCGGCTTCGCCGTCACCGCGGCGGCCGCGATCGAGCCCGCGCTCCGCGCCGGTGGGATCTCGCCGGTCGCCGCGCTCCGCCTGCGCCTCGACCAGGGGGCCGTGCTCCGGGCACGGCTCCGCTGGCTCCTCCTCGTCTTCGCCGTCGTCGGCCTCGTCGGCCTCCTCCTCTGGCCGGGCGCGGCAGCCGGGCGGGCGGGGCTCCTGCGGCCGCTCGCCGTCTTCGGGCTCCTCCTCGGGGTCGCGCTCGTGGCGCCGTTCGTCGCCGGGCCCCTCGGGCGGGTCGCCGGGCTTGCCGCCGCCCCGGCCCTGCCGGCCGAGGAGCGCCTCACGCGCGGGTCGCTCGGCCGCGACCGCAGCCGCACGGCCCTCACCGTCGGGGCCCTCGCGGTCGCCCTCGCGGTCCTCGTGGCCCTCGCCGGCGTCGCCGGCTCGACCCGCCGGGCGGCAACCGCGTGGCTCGCCGAGGTCGTGCCGGGCAACCTCCTCCTCACGTCGATCCGCCCGGTCGCGGCCGACGAGCCGCCCGCCGCGGAGATCGCGGCGCTCCCCGGGGTGACCGGCGTGAGCCCGATCGGCCGATTCGCCGCCGCCCTCGACGGGTCCCGGGTCGACGCGGCCGCGGTCGTCGGCGCCGACCTCCTCGCCGACGGCCGGCTCTCGCTCGTGGCGGGCGACCGGGCCGCGGCCCTCGGGGCCCTCGACGCGGGCGGCGCGGCGATCGTCCCGCGGAGCCTCGCGGAGAGCCGCGGCCTCGGCGTCGGGTCGAGGCTCGACCTCCTCGCGGCGGGCGGCGTCGTCGAGCTCGCCGTCGCCGGCGTCGCCGAGCGCACGATCCCCGGCCCGGTCGGCGAGGCGATCCTCGTCGGCTGGCCGGACGCGACGGGCCGCCTCGGGGTCCTCGGCGCCGACGCGTTCGCGGTCCGCTTCGCGCCCGGCGCGGAGGCGGCCGCCCTCCCCGCGGTGGAGGAGGCCGCGCGCAGCTACGCCCTCGAGCCGGCGACGCTCGACGAGGCCGCCGGCGCGATCGGGGCGTCGATCGACCGACGGGCGACGCTCTTCGCGGCCCTCGCGGGGGTCGCCCTCGTCGTGGCGGCCCTCGGGATCGTCAACACCCTGGCGATGAACGTCCTCGAGCGCGTCCGCGAGCTGGCCCTCCTCCGGGCGACCGGCCTCACCCGCCGCCAGGCGTGGCGCCTCGTCGTCCTCGAGGCGGCGATCCTCGGGCTCGTCGGGGCCGTCCTCGGCGCCGCCACGGGGCTGGCGGCCGGCGCCGCGCTCGTCCTCCTCGCCGGCGGCGCGGGGATCCCGTTCGAGCCGCCGTGGGCCGCCGCCGCGGCGGCCCTCGGCGGTGGGGTCGTCCTCGCCGTCCTCGCCGCGCTCTACCCGGCGCGCCTCGCGGCGCGGGTCGAGATCGTGGGGGCGCTCGCCCGCGACTGACCCTACGCGCGCGCGGCGCGGGGGACGGCGGCGCTCGCTGCTAGACTCCGCCCACAGCGGCCGCCGGCCGCCCCCGCCCGGGAGCCCGCCCGCCGATGAGCCTCGCGACCGAGCGCCTCAACCGCCTGCCCGCCGCGGAGCGCGGGATCACGATCGGCGACTTCCTCGTCCCGATCGCCGTCGACGAGCGGCTCGGCACGCGCGCCCGGCACGTCGCCCTCGTCGTCGTCGGGGCGATCCTCATCGCCCTCACGGCGAACATCGCGATCGCCCTCCACGGGCAGACGGTCGTCCTGCCCGGCGGCGTCCGGGTGACCCTCCCGACCTCGCCGGTCCCGATCACCGCCCAGACGCTCGCGGTCCTCCTCGTCGGCGGTGCGCTCGGGTTCCGGCGCGGGATCCTCGCCGTCGGCCTCTACCTCGCCGCCGGGCTCCTCCTCCCGGTCTATGCCGGGAGCGCGTCGGGCGTCGACACGTTCCTCGCCCGCGAGGGCGGCCGCTGGATCCTCGGCGCGACCGGCGGCTACCTCCTCGGTTTCCTCCTCGCCGCGGCGATCACCGGCCGCCTCGCCGAGCTCGGCTGGGACCGCCACGTCGGCGGCGCCGTCACGGCGATGCTCGTCGGCAACCTCGCGGTCTACCTCGTGGGGATCCCATGGCTCATGGCCGCGACCGGGTTCGACCTCGCGACGGCGATCGACAAGGGCCTCGCGCCCTTCGTCGCGGGCGACCTCGTGAAGCTCGCCCTGGCCGGGATTCTCTTCCCCGTCGCGTGGTGGATCGTCGGCCGCCGGACCGGCGAGCGGTAGCGGCGCCGGGTCCTCCGGGCGAGGCCCCATGACCGACCGGGGAGGCGCGTTCCTCGCATCGCTCCACGCAGCGCTTCCCGGCCTCCGCCTCACCGCCGACCCCGGCGAGCTCGAGGCCCATCGGGGCGACGAGACGCCGTACCTCCGGCCGCCGCTCCCCCTCGCCGTCGCGTTCCCCGCGAGCACCGCGGACGTCGCGGGGATCGTCCGGCTGGCCGCGGCCCACCGGGTCCCGCTCGTGCCGCGCGGGGCCGGGACGGGCCTCTCCGGCGGCGCGATCGCCGTGGAAGGAGGCCTCACGGTCGCCCTTACCCGGATGGACCGGATCGTCGAGGTCGACGTCGAGAACCGCGTCGCGGTCGTCCAGCCGGGCGTCGTGAACGCAGACCTCACGGCGGCGGTCGCCGCCCACGGCCTCCTCTACGCTCCCGACCCGGCGAGCGACGCGACGTCCACGATCGGGGGGAACCTCGCGACGAACGCCGGTGGCCTGTGCTGCGTGAAGTACGGCGTGACGCGCGACGCCGTCCTCG
>JAJZRQ010000031.1 GCA_021802585.1 Chloroflexota bacterium | reverse complement strand
GGGATCCCGCCCGCGTGGCGGGTCGAGCGGGACGAGCTCGCCGGCACGACGGCCCTCGTCTCCGAGTTCGGGGGCGGCCACCGCTTCCCGGAGCGCGGCGGCCTGGAGTTCGCGGCGGACGAGCGGTTCCGGATCACGGCCGGCGACGACTGGGCGACGGTGTCCGCGGAGGGGAGCGCCGCGTACCGCGTCGCGTGGCCCGGGGGGCCCGTCGTGACCGCCGACGGCCGCCTCGTCGTCGCGTCGGACGCGGACGCGTTCACGGTGACCGCCCGGGTGACGGCGACGGAGGACGGGGCGACGATCTTCGACCGGACGTGGGAGGAGCGGATCCCGCGCGACCTCGTCTGACGCCGGTCGAGCCGTCGCCGGCGCGTCCGGCGCCGAGGACCGATGATGGCGCCATGCGCGACGTGCCGACCAGCGCCCCGACCGGGACGCCGTCCACCCCGGCCGCCCCACGGGCGGCCCGGCCCCCTCGCACCTCGTCGCCCGCGCCCGGCCGGGAGGGACGCGGCACGCGGCTCCCCGACCTCGGGCCGCGGGGCGAGGGCTGGGTCGCGATCCAGGGCCTCCTCTTCGTCGTCGCCGCGCTCGCCGGCTCGCTCGGCCCGTCCTGGGGCGCGCCCTGGCTCCTGGCCGGGCGGGTCGCGGGGGTGGCCCTCGTCGGCGCCGGAGTCATCGTCGGCGCCCTCGGCCTCGCCGGCCTGCGGGAGAACCTCACGGCAGTGCCGCGCCCCGTCGCGGGCGGGCACCTCGTCGACGGCGGCGTCTACGGCATCGTCCGCCACCCGATCTACGCGGGGATCATCGTCGCGGCGGCCGGCTGGGGGCTCGCGACCGCGAGCCTCGCGGCGCTCGGTGCCGCCCTCGTCCTCGGGCTGTTCTTCGACCTGAAGTCGCGCCGCGAGGAGGCCTGGCTCGTCGCCGCCTACCCCGGCTACGCCGCCTACCGGCGCCGCGTCCGGAAGCTCGTCCCGCTCGTCTACTGACCGCCCACCGCCGCGCGGCGGAGGCGGTCCATCACGGCACGCCCGAGGCCCACCGCCGGCACGGGCTGGGCGGCGATCCGGTCGAGGCCGGCGGCGTCGAGCTCGTGGAGCGCCTCGAACAGGCGCGCCGCGACGACGACCGGGTCGCCGTCCGGGGCGAGGACGACGACCGTCGCGAACGGCCCCCCGGCGGCCCGGGCGGCCGCGGCCCCGGCCGCCGACGCGGCGAGGAGCCCGAGACGCTCGCCGGGTTTCGCGACGAGCCGGGGCCGATCAGCCGGGTCGAAGGGATCGACGATCTCGACCCGGGCGCCCGGGGCGTAGTGGGTGCCGGCGCTCCCGGGGGCGAGGGCCGCGGTGCCGGCGCGCCCGGTCGCGGGCGTCGCGAGCGGTCCGATCACGGCCTCGATCGCCTCGGCGGGGACACCGCCCGGCCGGAGGAGCGCGGCCCGCCCCTCGGCGAGGAGGACGACGGTCGATTCGACCCCGACGCGGCAGGGTCCGCCGTCGAGGACGAGGCGGACCCGTGGCCCGAGGCCCCGGACGACGTGCGACGCGCGGGTCGGGGAGACGCGCCCGAAGCGGTTCGCGGAGGGCGCCGCGACCGGGACGCCCGCGGCGCGGATGAGGGCGCGCGCCACCGGGTGGTCGGGGACGCGGAGACCGACGGTCGGCAGGCCGGCCGTCACGATCCCCGGGACGTGGTCGCGGCGCCGGAGGACGAGCGTCAGGGGACCGGGCCAGAAGCGGTCGGCGAGGAGCCCGACGCGCGGGTCGGCGGCGTCGGCGGGCACCGCGTGGTCGGCCACCTCCGCCGCGTCGGCGAGGTGGACGATGAGGGGGTCGAACGACGGCCGGTCCTTCGCGGCGAAGACGCGGGCGACGGCCGCCGCGTCGAGGGCGTTCGCCCCGAGGCCGTAGACCGTCTCCGTCGGGAAGGCGACGAGCTCGCCGGCGCGGAGGAGCGCGGCGGCCTCGGCGACGGCGGCGGGGTCCTCGCCGGGGAGGACGCGCGGGGCGAGCGGTGCTCCGGCGACCGGCCCGCCGGCGGCGCCGGCCAAACCCCCGGCGGCGCCCGGCGGCGGGGCGTCCCCCGGGACGTGGCGCGGCTCCCGGGTCATGGCCGGCGGCGGGACGGGGTGGGCGACCGCGAGGCCGCCCCGGGGACCCGGGCGCAGGGGCGTCGCCGGGGATCACGTCCCGCGGCGTGCGCGGCCAGCCAGGTGGCGCAGAGCAGCTCGACGACCTCGAGCCGATCGACGGCCTCGTCGAGCGTGCGCCCGACGGCGAGCGCCCCGTGGCGGTCGAGGAGGACCGCGCCCACCTCGGGATCGCCGAGCGCGGCGGCGACGGCCGCGGCGACGGCGGCGCTCCCGAACGGCAGCGCCGGGACGTGCGCGACGCGCCCGAGGACGGCCTGCGCCTCCGGGAGGACGGCCGCGTCGGGGACGAGGCCGGCGAGCAGGCACCCGAGGACGGCCGGCGGGTGGGCATGGGCGACGGCACCCGCGCCGGGGCGGGCGGCGTACGCGGCCCGGTGGACGGCGAGATCGGAGCTCGGACGCGATGCCGGCCGCGGGGCATGCCCGCCGGCGGGTGCCGCGGTCACCGGAGCCCTGGCCCCGGCGAGGAGCCCGACCGTCACGACGTCCGCGGGGTCGAGCTCGTCCTTCCGCCTTCCCGCGGGGGTGATCGCGAGGGTGGCGGGGCCGAGGCGGATCGAGAGGTTCCCGTCGCAGCCGGCGACGAGCCGGTGGGCGCCGAGGCGCCGGCCGGCGGCCACGATCGCTGCGGCCGCCTCGGCGGCGCGGAGGTCGGCGGGGTCGTCCATCGGCGTAAGGATCGCGCGTCGACGCCGGGCGCGCAGCGGGCTCCGGCGCGGCCGGCCGCTGTCGGTCGCCGCGGCCGGCACGGCTGCGGTCCGGCCAGGCCCCGCCGCAGGCGGCGCCGGAACCGGGCGCCCCGCGGCGGCGTCGGGGAGGGGACGGTCCGGCGTGACCTGCCGCCGGCCGCGGACCACCTGGAGCCACCCCGTGCATGATCCCTCCGCCTGTCGCCGCGGCCGCCGGCGCCGATCGCCCGCCGCGCCCGGCGTCCTCGCCCTCGTCGCCGCCCTCGCCGCCGGGTGCGCCGGTGGCGGGGCGTCGCCCGCCGCGCCATCGCCGTCGGCCGCGAGCCCGTCGCCCCTCCCGTCCGGCGCGCCCGCCGCGGACGGCTTCGTCGTCCGCGCGTCGTGGACGCAGGCCCTCCCGCCGCGAGCGCTCTTCGACCGCCTCCCGGTCCTCGTCGTCACCGCCGACGGGCGGGTCCTCACCCCGGGTGCCGTCGTGGAGATCTATCCGGGCCCGCTCGTCGCGCCCATCGTGGAGCGGACGATCACCCCGGCCGGCGTCGGGGCCCTCGTCGCGATGGCCCGGGACCTCGGGCTCCTCCGCGCCGACGGCGACTTCACCGGCGGCGCGGCCGTCCCCGGAGGCATGTCGGCCCGCCTCCAGGTCGTCGTCGACGGCGTGACGTACGAGCTCGTCGGGAACGCCGACGCCCCCGGCGCCTGCCCCCCCGGGGCGGCATGCGCGGAGCCCGAGCCGGGCACGCCCGCCGCCTTCGCGACGTTCTGGGGCCGCCTGCTCGCCCTCTCCGCGTGGCTCGCGCCGGAGCTGGGGGCCGAGGGGCCGTCGGCGCCGCGCTCGTACGCGATCATCGTCGGCCCGCCGCCCGAGGCGTGGCCCGGCGCGGTGCCGATCGTCTGGCCGGCCATCGAGCCGGCGCTCGACCGCTTCGGCTCCCCCGTCCGCGGCGAGGCGGCGACCCGCTGCGGGATCGCGGGCGGGGACCTCGCCGCGGCGCTCCGGCCGCTCCTCGGCCGGGCGACCACCCTCACGCCGTTCGTCGCCACGCCGGCGGCGAGCGCGACCCACGGTCTCGTCGTCCGGCCGCTCCTCCCCGGCGACGAGGACCCCTGCGCCCCGCTCGTGGAGTAGCGCGGTCCGCGCCGGCCAGCGGCCGCACGCCCGCCGGCGGCCGCACGCCGGCCGCGCACGCCGGCCGGCGGCCGCACGCCGGCCGGGCAGGCAGGACGCGAGCCTCGAGCACGGCCGCGATACTCTTCGCCGGTGACCACGACGCCGGCACCGGGTGGCGACCCGGCGGACCCCTTCGCCCGGGACGCCGCCCCGGCCCCCCACGCCCTCGTCGCACCCGGCCCGGGCGGCGCCGAGGAGGAGCCGCTCCACCTCGCCCCGGCGGCCGCCGGCACCGCGGCCGACGGCGCGTCCCTGCGGCGGAACCGCGACTTCTGGGTCGTCCTCGTCGGGCAGGGCATCAGCTCGTTCGGCGACGCGATCACGAACACCGCCCTCCCGATTCTCGTCCTCGCCCTCACCGGCTCGGGCCTCGCGATGGGGATCGTCGGCGTCCTGTCGACCCTTCCGGACCTCGTCGTCGGCCTTCCCGCGGGGGCGTACGCCGACCGCTGGGACCGCCGCCGGATGATGTTCCTCGCCGATCTCGGCCGGACCGCCCTCACCGCCCTCATCCCGCTCTCCGTGGCGCTCGGCGGCCCGACGCTCGCCGTGATCTTCCTCGTCACCCTCCCCCTCAACGTCCTCCGCGTCCTCTGGATCGCCGCGTACACGGCGGCGGTCCCGGGCCTCGTCGGGCGGAGCCTCATCGCCCGCGCGAACGCCGTCTTCGAGGCCGTCTTCAACGTCGGCTGGGTCGTCGGGCCGGCGCTCGCCGGATTCCTCTCCGGGACGATCGGCCCGGGCCCGACGATCGCGATCGACGCGGTCTCCTTCGCGATCTCGGCCGGGGCGCTGCTCCTCGTGCGACGTCCCCTCCGTCCCGAGGCCCGCACGGAGCCGACGCACCTCGTCGCGGACATCCGCGAGGGCGTCGCCTACGTGGCCCGCCAGCCGACGCTCCGCGCGGCGATCGCCCTCTGGACGACGACCTCGGTCCTGTACGCAGGCCTCACGAGCGGGCTCATCTTCTACATCACGATCGATCGCGGGCTCGGCACCGACGTCGTCGGTCTCGTCCTCTCCGCGTACGCCGTCGGCTCGCTCGGCGGGTCGCTCGTCGCGGCGCGGATGGCGTTCCGGGTCGTGGGGCGGGTGATGCTCGTCGGCACGGTCGGCACGGGGATCATCCTCGTCATCGTCGCGCGCGATGCGCCCGAGCCCCTCCTCGCCGGGGCCGCGCTCGTCGCCGGCGTGCTGAACGCGAACGTCCTCGTCTCCTACCTCACCCTGCGGACGCAGCTCTCGCCCGATGCCCTCCTCGGCCGCGTCGGCGCGACGGCCCGCACGCTGTCGGTGGGGCTCATGCCGGTCGGGGCGCTCGCCGCCGGGGCCCTCCTCGACGCGATCGGCGGGATGGGCACCCTCACGCTCATGGGCGGCGCGTCGATCGGCGCGGGCCTCGGGTTCGCCCTCCTCCCGGACGTGCGGCGGGCGCGGATCCCGCGCCGGGCGGCGTCGTGAGCGGGCGCGGCGACGAGGCCACGGGCCCCGGCGACCAGGCCACGATCCGCGGCGGCCGCGAGCGCCCGCCGCGGGCCCCCGGGGCGGACGCGTGGGCCCTCGACCCGCGGGTCGTCTTCCTCAACCACGGCTCGTTCGGGGCCCGCCCGAAGGTCGTCCTCGAGGCGCAGGCGCGCGTCCGCGCCGAGCTGGAGGCGAACCCGGTCGCCTTCTTCGGCCGGGCCCTCGAGGCACGCCTCGACGACGCCCGTGCCCGCCTTGCCGCGTTCGTGGGCGCCGACGCCGACGACCTCGCGTTCCTCCCGAACGCGACGGCGGGGATCGCGACCGTCCTCCGCTCCCTCCGCTTCGGCCCCGGCGACGAGATCGTGACGACCGACCACGAGTACAACGCCGCCCTCAACATGCTCCGCTTCGCGGCCGCGCGGGACGGCGCCCGCGTCGTGATCGCCCGGCTGCCGCTCCCCGTCTCCGGCCCCGACGAGGTCGTCGAGCGCGTGCTCGCGGCGACCGGGCAGCGGACGCGGCTGGCGATGCTCAGCCACGTCACGAGCCCGACGGCGCTCGTCCTCCCCGTGGAGCGGCTCGTCGCCGCGCTCGAGGGGCGCGGCGTGGCCGTCCTCGTCGACGGGGCGCACGGGCCGGGGATGCTGCCGCTCGACCTCGCGGCCCTCGGCGCCAGCTGGTACGCCGGGAACCTCCACAAGTGGGTCTGCGCCCCGCCGGGCGCCGCCTTCCTCCACGCCCGCCGCGACCGCCGGCCGGCGATCCGCCCCCTCGCGATCAGCCATGGCGCGAACGACCCGCGACCCGCCCGCTCGACGTTCCGCAAGGAGTTCGACTGGACGGGCACGGCCGATCCGTCGCCCGCGCTCGCGGTCCCGGCGGCCCTCGACGCCGTCGCCTCCCTCCTGCCGGGGGGCTGGCCCGCGATCATGGCCCGGAACGCGGCGATGGCCGTCGCGGCCCGCCGCCTCCTGCTCGCCGTCGCCGGGCGCCCGGCGATCGCCCCCGAGGCGATGCTCGGCTCGATGGCCGCCGTCGAGCTCCCGCCCGACCCGGGCTTCGGGACGCGCGGGGCCGGCGACCGGGATCCGCTCGCCGCCCGTGTGGCGGCCGCCGGGATCGAGGTGCCGGTCCACGCGTGGCCGCGCGACCCCGTCCCCGGCGAGCGCCGGCGCCGGCTCCTCCGCGTCTCCGCGCACCTCCACAACGACCCGCGGGAGCACGCCTACCTGGCGGCAGTCCTGCGGGACCTCCTCGCCGACGAGGGCGCTCCGCCGGCCCCGCACGGGACGTGAGCGGGAGGCCGGTCAGGGCCGTGCCGGCCGGACCCGCCGCCAGGCGCGGACGAGGGCGCCCCACAGGGCGTCCTCCACGCGCCCGACGACGCCGGTGCGGCGGATGAGGTGGACCACGGCGGTCCAGGCGGCCGCCGCGACGAGGAGGACGGCGAGGTCGCTTCCGCGGATCGGCGTCAGCTCGTAGAACTGGCGGAGGAGCGGGACCTGGAGCATCGCGAGGAAGATGACGAGCATCGTCCCCGCGAGGAGCCACGGCCAGGAGCGGACGAACGGTCCGTCCCCCGCCTCGCGGGCCCCCGACCCGATGACGGGAAGGAGACCGAGGCCGCAGAAGACGGTGAACGAGGTGAGGACCGTCTGGGCCTCGCGGACGCCGGCCCCGCTCCCGAGGAGCGCGGCGTAGAGAGGCAAGGCGACGGCGACGACGCCGAGCGACGCCGGGATCGAGACGCGGAGGGTCTCGCCGAGGAGGCTCCGCGGGAGGCGTCGCGGCGGGACCCACAGGGCGAGGAGGACAAGGGGGATCCCGACGGTCACGAAGGCGAGGACCGAGTTCTGGCGTGGCGTCAGCGGGAAGGGGAGCCGGAGGAGGGCCGCGCCGGCGACGATGAGGAGGACGTAGAACGTCCGCGACAGGAGGAGGATGAGCGTCGCCTCCATCGCCGCGACGATCCGCTGCCCCTCGAGGACGGCCTTCGGGAGGACCCCGAACGCGTCGCGGAGGAGGACGAGGTCGGCGACCCCCCGGGCGGCGGCGCTCCCCGATTCCATCGCGATGCCGAGGTTTGCCCGGCGGAGCGAGAGGATGTCGTTCACGCCGTCGCCCACCATCGCCACGTAGCGGCCGCTCGCGCGGAAGGTCGCCACGAGGCGCGCCTTGAGCGCCGGCTCCACCCGCCCGAACACGCTCGCCCGGCCGGCGACGTCGGCGATCCCGTCGTCGTCGAGGCCGTCGAGGTCGATGCCCGAGACGGCGTCGGTCCCCGCCGCGAGGCCGACGCGATGGCCGATCGCGGCGACCGTCGCCGGGTCGTCGCCGGAGATGACCTTGAGGTCGATCCCGGCCCGCGCGAGGTCGCCGAGGATCTCCGCCACGTCGGGCCGGAGCTCCTCGGCGAAGCCGAGGAGGGCGAGGGGACGGAGCCCGCCGGGGAGGACGCCCCGCCCGCCCGCGTCGTGGAGCGCCGCTCCGTCCGCGGCCCGGGCGAGGAGGAGGACCCGCACGCCCTCCGACGCGATCGCCTCGACCCGGTCGTCGAGGTCGGCCGGCGCGGCGGCGAGGCATGGCCCGAGGACCGGCGGCGCGCCCATGACGTACGTCGCGCCGGCCCCGGCGACACCCCCGGTCACGGTCCCGGCCGCCGGCGCGGCGCCGGGGGCCTCGCCGAAGCGGAGCGCCGACCAGCGCCGCTCCGAGGCGAACGGGACCTCGTCCGCCACCGGGAGCGCCGGGCCCGGCCGGGCCGCGGCGAGCGCCTCCGTCGTCCGGTTCGGGGCCCTCGTGCTCCCGGCGATGGCGGCGAGGACGGCATCGAGGGTCGCCGGGTCGGCGTCCCCGATCGACTCGACAAGGTGAAAGGCGATCCGCTGGGTCGTGAGCGTCCCGGTCTTGTCGACGCAGAGCGTGTCGACGCGGGCCATCGACTCGACCGCGTTCTGGCGCTGGACGAGCGCGCCGAGGCGGGTGATCCGGAGGGCCCCGGCCGCGTACGTGACCGTGACCATGATCGCGAGGCCCTGGGGCACGAGGGTGACGAGGACCGCCGCGGCGGCGAGCGTCTCCCGCGAGTCGAAGCCGCCGGGGAGGGCGTGGAGGGCGAAGGCGACCGGGAGGGCCGCGACGAGGACGAGCCCGGCGACCGCCCAGATCGTCGCCGCGATCTCGCGCTGGAGCGGGGTCCGCTCGTCGCCGAGTCTCCGAGCCTCCGCGAGGAGGCGGTTGGCGAAGCTCGCGGCGCCGACCCGCTCCACCTCGATGACGAGCGTGCCGGAGACGACCGCGCTGCCCGACAGGGCCGGGTCCCCGGCGACCTTCCCGACCGGGTCGGACTCCCCGCTGAGGAGCGACTCGTCCACCTCCGCGCGGCCCTCGCCGACGACCGTCCCGTCGAGGAGGACCTGGTCGCCGCGCCGCGCGACGAGGAGGTCACCGACGACGACGTCCGCGGGGTCGACCTCCCGCTCCACCCCCGCGCGGACCACGCGCGCGCGCGGCCGGTTGAGGAGCGCGATCCGGTCGAGCTTGCGCTTCGCGCGGGCCTCCTGGACGACGCCGATGAGGATGTTCGCGAGGACCGGCCCCGCGGTGAGGAACGCCTCGACGCGGAGGCCGAAGAGGACGAGGAGCACAGAGACCCCGATGAGGATCCCGTTGATGCCGGGGTACGCGTTCTGGCGGAGGATCTCCACGTACGTCCGGGAGGTCGGTGGGCGGAATGCGTTCCCCTCGCCGCGCGCGGCGCGGGCCGCCGCCTCGGCGTCGGTGAGGCCGGCCGGCGGCGTGCGGAGGGGAGCCGCGATCGCTGGCGGCGGCGGCGCGGCGGGTCGGGGAGGCATCGGCGCCGATCATGACCGATCCGCCCGGCCCCGTGCGCCCGGTGTCGCCTCACGCCGTGGACGCGATCGAGACGGTCGGGCTCTGGATCTTCCCCCGCCGCGACCTCGCCGCTCCGAGCCGAGGGCGGGGTCGCGGCCGGGCGGCTGGGCGGCCGCGGGTGCGTCCGAGGGCGGCCGGGCGGCCGGGCAGCCCCGCCCCGGAAGGCGGTCCCGCCTACGGCGTGGGCGAGGCGCTCGCCGCCGGGCTCGGGCTGGCCTCGGGCGAGGCGCCGCCCGCCGATCCCGAGGGTGCCGGGCCCGCCGATCCCGAAGGCGACGGCGATGGAGCGGCGGCGACGGCGTCGATCGCGTCGCGGAGCGTGGGCCACGCATCGGTCGCCCCGGTCAGGACGCGCTCGCCGCCGGGGCCGCGGAGCCGGAGCGTCGGGGTCGAGACCACACCGACGTTTCGCCCGGCGGCCGTCTCGTCGGCGACGGCCTGGGCGACGGCCGGGTCGTCGAGGCACGCGGCGAACGCGGTCGCATCGGGCACGCCGACGATCTGGGCGATCTGGAGGAGGTTCGCCCGGGCGAAGCGGCCCTGGTTCTCGCCCTGCTGGAACGTGTAGAGGGCGTCGTGGTAGCGGAGGCGGGCGGCCGGATCCTGGGCCCCCGCGCAGCGCGCGGCGACGGCGGCGGCGGTCGATTCGGGGCCGAGGAATGCGAAGTCGCGGTAGACGATCCGGACGATGCCGGGCAGGACGTACTGGCGGACGACCGCTCCCTGGAAGAGGAGGTCCTCGAGCCGGCAGAACGGGCACTGGTAGTCGGCCCAGATCTCGAGGGTCACGGGCGCGGCGGCGCTGCCGATCGCGTTGTCGGCCGGCGCCGCGCTCGGCGCCGGGGTGGGGGACGGGGCCGCCCTGCCGAGGCCGCCGGCCACGAGGGCGAGGCCGCCGGCGCCGATCGCGATCCCGAGGATCGCGATCCCGAGGTAGCCGAGGAGCGCGGGCCGGCGGCCGCCGGCCCGCGCGGGCACGACGGGCTCGACGTCGGCGAGGGGAGCGGCGGGGACCGTCACGGGACCGGCGGGCTCGGCGGGACCGGCGGGGCCGGCGGGCGGGGAGCCGGGGGCGGGCGGCTGCGGGACGGGGTCGCGGTCGAGGCCGCGGTCGGACGAGGTCGGGTCGGTCATGGGGTTCCCTGCGGTGGTATCGGGCCAAGAGTACCGGGCGGGGACGCCACGCGCCGTCCACCGGGCCACGTCGCAGCCGCCCGACCCGTCCGCCGGCCCGGCGGGCCGGCTCCGGCCGTCCACCCCGCACCCCACCGGAGCCCACGGTCGGTGTCGAGCGGCACCGGAAGATCGGCGGGCGGGACCATCCGGCAGTCCCACCCGGGCCGCCGCCGCGTGTAGAGTGCGGCTGCGGGTGTGCGAGGCCGCCGGCGCGGGCACCGCCGGGCAGAGCGCACAGCCGGGAATTGCGAAGGAACACCGTGTCGTCGGACCAGATCACCTACGTCCTCGTGGCGCTCCTCGTCACGGGCGTCGCGATCCTCCTCCTCCTTGCCGGCGTCCTCCTCGCGCGGCGCGGCCGCGGCGCTCGCCCCGCCGCCTGGACGGCCCCCGCGGAGGCCGCGGCGGTCGCGGCGCCCGTCGCCGTCGCCGGGCCACCGGCGGCGGTCGAGGTCCGTCCGGCTTCGCTCCCCGCTCCGGCAGCGCTCGACGCCGCGCCGTCCGGCCCGGCCGCCACCGCGCACGCCGAGGGCGTGGTCCCGGCCGAGGAGACCATCGTCACCGCCGCGGACCGCGAGGCGGCCGCGCGGCGCGTCCACGACCCGCGGGAGCAGGAGATCATCGAGGGCTTCCTGTCGATCTCGCCGCGCCGCCGCGAGGCGGCCGCCTACGACGCCCCGCGCGAGCCGGCCGCCTCTGTGCCGATCGCCGTCGGGCCCGGCGAGGGCCGCGCCGGCGCCGTCCCCGCGGACCCGTACGTGGACGACGTCACCGGCCTCGAGTCGCGCGCGGCATGGGACCGGGTCCTCGCCGACGAGAATGCCCGCTACGTCCGCTACCGGCGGCCGGTGGGGGTCGTCGTCGCCGAGCTCGACGGGCTGGCCCGGTTCGAGGGCCAGTTCGGGGCGGAGGCCGGGCACCGCGTCCTCGCCGCGGTCGGCGGGGCGATGCGCCGCGGCGCCCGCCGGACGGATCGGGTCGCGCACGTCGGCGAGGGACGGTTCCTCGTCCTCATGCCGGAGACGGACGAGATCCAGGCGATCAACTACGTCGAACGCGTCCGGGGCGAGTGCGAACGATGGCTCGATGCCGGCGCCGTGGCGCTGCGGCTCGCGATGGGCTGGGCGAGCCCGAGCGCCGTCGGCGAGCTGGACACCGCGCTTCGCGCCGCCGAGGAGCGGATGTACGCCGAGCGGCGTCGCACCGCTCGCGGCGGGGTGCCGGGGCCCGACGCGGCCAACTGACGGGGGCGCCGGTCGGGCGGCGAGTGCCCCGCCGGCCTCCGGTGCCCCCGCCAGGCTCCCGACGGGACGTCCCGCCGGCTTGTCGGGTCGGGCCCCCCGGGCGGGTCAGGCGACCGGCTGGGTGAGCATGATCGACAGGCCGATCTTGTCCGTGTAGACCGGGCGGTACCGCTCGGCGTTGTAGAAGCGGGCGACGTCGACGGTCCGGGCGCCCGGCTCCGGGATCGGGCAGTAGCTGTAGCGGCCGTCGCGGATCGCCGTCATCTGCCCCGACTTCCCGTCGACGACGAGCTCCATCGCGACGTTCGCGAACGTGATCCCGACCATCTGGTCGAGGGCGTCCGGGTCGCCCGAGCGGAGGTCGTACGTAAGCTCGGAGTCCACCGTCTCGATCCCCGTCCGGCGCCTGATCTCGGCGGCGAGGACCTCGCCGATGCTCGCCTTGTGGCGGTGCCCGTACGCGTCGGCGTCGCCGACCTCCTGGAGCTCCATCCCCTCGGGGAGGGCCCCCTCGGAGGCGATGACGAACGAGTAGCGGCTCGGGTTCGCCCGGCGGTCTTCCACGAGGACGTCGGTGAGGTGCTGGATGTCGAAGCGCTGCTCCGGGATGACGCAGCGCGCGGAGGTCACGTACGCCGTGTACAGCGCGGTGAAGCCGGCGTTGCGGCCGAAGATCCGGAAGACGCCGATCCGCTCGTGGGAGCCGAGCGTCGTCCGCTGCCGGTTGATCGCATCCTTCGCCCGGGTGATCGCGGTGGAGAAGCCGATGCAGTACTCGGTCCCCTTGACGTCGTTGTCCATCGTCTTGGGGATCGCGATGATCTGGACGCCCGCGTCGGCGAGGACCTTCGCGTACGAGAGCGTGTCGTCGCCGCCGATCGCGATGAGGGTGTCGATCCCGAGCCGGCCGAGGTTGTCGAGGACGAGCGGCGTGAAGTCGTAGATGCCCTCGCCCGTCGCGAGCGCGGCGAGGCGCTCGGCCGAGACGAAGTCGGGGAGCGCGGCGGTCCGCATCTTCTTCGGGTTCGTGCGGCTCGAGTGGAGCCACGTCCCCCCCGTCCGGTCGATCGTCCGCGTGTTGGCCCGGTCGAGCGGCCGGACGTAGTCGAGGTCGGGCTCCGGGCCCGGCTGCATGTGGGTGAGGGCCTGCCAGCCCCGGCGGAGCCCGATGACCTCGTAGCCGAGCTCGGACGAGCGGTAGACGACGCTCTTGATGACGGAGTTCAGGCCGGGGACGTCGCCGCCCCCGGTGAGGATGCCGATGCGGTGTGGGCGGGCCATGGTCGGACGATGCTCCCTCGGGGTCCCTGCTTCACGACGGGACGGGCCGGCTGGACGCGGCCCATGGTACGACGGGCACCCGGGGCCTGAGCCGGGCCGGTCGCCGTTCCCCGGGCGGGCCGAACGTCACGAGGCCGGAGCCGCCGCTGACGCGGGACCGCGGCCCCGCCGGGTGACGCCGGCAGCCGCCGCCGGTGCCGCCGGCAGCCGCTCGTGCCGGCGGTGCTGCCGGTGCCGGGGCCCCGCCCGGTCCCGCGGTCAGCGACGCCGCCGGGCGATCCCGCTCTTGTGGTGGTGGGCCGGCGGGCGCGCCTCGCCACGAGCGTGGACGGGGCGCGGCGGGGTGTCCGGGTCCGGCAGGAACTCCTCCTCGACCTCCACCGGGATCGCCCGCCGGAGGAGCCCCTGGATCGCCCGCAGGAGGTCGACCTCGTCGGGGCAGGCGAGGCTGATCGCGATCCCGCTCGCGCCGGCGCGGCCGGTCCGCCCGATGCGGTGGACGTAGTCCTCGGCCTTCGTCGGGAGCTCGTAGTTCACGACGACGGGGAGCTCCTCGATGTCGAGCCCGCGCGACGCGACGTCGGTGGCGACGAGGATCTCCACCTCGCCGGACTTGAAGTCGGCGAGGGCCCGGATCCGCTCGGCCTGCGTCCGGTCGGAATGGATCGCCGTCGCCGCGAAGCCGTGCCGGTCGAGCTCGGAGGCGATCCGCCGGGCGGCGAGCTTCGTCCGGGTGAAGACGAGCACCTGGCGGAGGTCGTGGACCCGGACGAGGTGCTCGAGGAGGTCGAGCTTCAGCTCGCGGTCCACCGGATAGAGGACCTCGCGGACGGCCGCCGCGGTCGCGTTCCGCGGCGCGACCTCGACGGTCGCCGGATCGTGGAGGAACTCCCTGGCGAGGCGCCGGATCTCGTCGGAGAACGTCGCCGAGAAGAGGAGCGTCTGGCGCCGCCTGGGGAGGAGGGCGAGGATCCGGCGGATGTCCGGGATGAAGCCCATGTCGAGCATCCGGTCGCCCTCGTCGAGGACGAGGATCTCGACCTGGCCGAGGTTCGCCGCCCGCTGCCCGACGAGGTCGAGGAGGCGCCCCGGCGTGGCGACGAGGAGCTCGACCCCCCGGAGGAGCGCCTTGATCTGCGGCTCGAGGGGCACGCCGCCGTAGACGACCGCCGAGCGGAGCGGGACGTGCCGGCCGTAGGCCGCGGCCATCTCGGCGACCTGCATCGCCAGCTCGCGGGTCGGGGTGAGGACGAGGGCCCGGACCGGGTGGCGGGCCGGCGAGAACGAGGTGTTCGCCTGCGGCAGGAGGCGCTCGAAGATCGGCAGGACGAAGGCCGCGGTCTTCCCGGTGCCGGTCTGGGCGGCGCCCATGAGGTCACGACCCTCGAGCACGAGCGGGATTGCCTGCGCCTGGATGGGGGTTGGGACGGTGTAGCCCTCGTCGGACACCGCGCGGAGGAGTTCGGCCGACAGGCCGAGGCTGTCGAAGGTCACGTGGGCGCAGCATAATCGAAACGGCGCGTGGGACCGCGGGGACGAAGGAGAGGGCGATGGCGAAGCGGAGCGCGGATCCGGCCACCGGCGGCGCCGGGACGGCACGGGGGCGGGCACGCGAGGGGCGGAACCGCCGTCCGGAGCGGGACGCGCTCGCGATCCCCGCGACGGCGCGCGACGGCGGTCGCGGCCGGGAGGTTGGCGCGGACGACGGGACGAAGCTCTCGGCGAAGGCGTACGAGGCCGAGCTCCGGCGGCTCGACGTCGAGCTCGTGAAGTGGCAGGCCTGGATCAAGCACGAGGGCCTCAAGGTCGTCGCGCTCTTCGAGGGCCGCGACGCGGCCGGGAAGGGCGGCGCGATCAAGCGGATCATGGGGCCGCTCAACCCGCGCGGCGCGCGGGTCGTCGCGCTCCCCGCGCCGACGGAGCGCGAGACGACCCAGTGGTACTTCCAGCGCTACGTGGCCCACCTCCCGGCGGCCGGCGAGATCGTCCTCTTCGACCGGAGCTGGTACAACCGGGCCGGCGTGGAGCGGGTCATGGGCTACTGCACCGAGGACGAGTACCAGGAGTTCCTCCGCTCCTGCCCGGAGTTCGAGCGGATGCTCGTCCGGAGCGGGATCATCCTCCTCAAGTACTGGTTCAGCGTCGCCGACGCCGAGCAGGAGCGGCGCTTCCAGGACCGCCTCGCCGACCCGACGAAGCGCTGGAAGCTCTCGCCGATGGACGTCGAGAGCCGGTCGCGCTGGATCGACTACAGCAAGGCGAAGGACGAGATGTTCGCCCACACGGACATCAAGCAGGCGCCGTGGTGGGTCGTCCGCTCCGACGTGAAGCGGCGGGCCCGCCTCAACGTCATCAGCCATCTTCTCTCGGCGGTCCCGTACGCGGACCTCACGCCGGAGCCGATCGTCCTCCCGCCGCGCCAGAAGGACACCGGCTACGTCCGGCCGCCGATGGAGGACCAGACCTTCATCCCCGAGCCGTACTGAGCGCCGCGCGCACCTCCGGGAGGCGGTCGATCGTCTCGCGGTCCCACGGGCTGCGGAGGACGACGACGACCTCGTCGATCCCCGCGTCGACCCACGGGCGGATCGCGGCCGCGACCTCCGCCGGGCTCCCCGCCGCGTGGAGGTCGTCCTCGCCGGGCTGGATCGCGTGCCGCGCCCGGATCCCGGCCCACGCGGCGCGTCCCGCCTCGGCCGACGGGCGGACGACGACGTTGAGGTTCACCTGGCGCTCGATCGTCGCGACGTCGCGACCGACGGCGACGCCGTGATCGGCAAGGACCGCGGCGAGCTCCGCCAGCTCGGCCGGGGTCGCGTACGCGTTCCAGGCATCGGCCCAGCGGGCGACGATCCGGAGCGTCTTCGTCCGGCCGGTCCCGCCGACGAGGATCGGCAGGCGCTCCTGGAGCGGGCGCGGGGCGCACACGGCCTCGTCGAGGTCGTAGAAGCGTCCGTGGTGGGTCACGACCTCCCCGTCGAGGAGGCGCCGGAGGAGCTCCGTCGCCTCGGCGAGCCGGTCGAGGCGCTCGCCGACGCGGTCGCCGAACGGGATCCCGAACGCGGCGTGCTCGCGGGCGTGCCACCCGGCACCGAGCCCGAGGACGAAGCGACCGCCCGACACGTGATCGAGCGTCGTCGCCATCTTCGCGAGGAGGCCGAGGTCGCGGAACGTCACCGCGGTGACGAGGTGCCCGAGGCGGATGCGCGAGGTCGACGCCGCGAGCGCCGCGAGCGCCGTCCACCCCTCGAGCTTCGGGTCGCGCTCGTCGCCCTCGTCGCAGAGGAGGTGGTCGTCGAGCCACGCGCTGTCCCAGCCCGCGGCCTCGGCGGCGGCGACGGCGTCCCGGAGCTCCGGCCAGCCGGTCCGGTTGACCCAGAACGCCGCGCCGAACCGCGGCCCGCCGTCGCCCATCCCTGGCCCTCCGCTTCGCGGGCGGACCCGCCACCCGCCGCATTGTCGCCGCCGCGGGCGCCGCCCGCGCGCTATCCTCGCCGGGCGCCCACCGGGCGCGACGGAGGAGCGGCGGGCGATGGCGGACCACGGGCGCGAGGGCGAGGGGACGGTCCCGGAGGCCGAGCGATCGGCGCTCCTCACGGCGTGCGGCCGGATCCTCGGCACGATCGGCCTCCTCATCATCGTCGTCCTCCTGCCGGCGACGTTCCTCGTCGTGGCCGCGAACCTCGGGCTCGTCGACGCGCCGGGCTGGTCGGGAAGCAACACCTCCGCGTTCGCGTTCTTCGTCGTCGTCGTGCCCGCCGGGCTCGCCCTCGCCACCGTCCACTTCCTCCTCGGCGGCCTCGTCCTCGCCCGGCGGGCGTGGCCGGTCGTCGTGGCGGTCCTCCTCCTCTTCGCGGTCGTCACGCTCTTCCCGCTCGGCCTGCGGATCAGCTGGCCGTTCCTGAGCCTCACGCTCCTCTACGGCGTGACGCTCCTCCTCGCGATCGCCCGCCACCGGGAGTTCGAGTGAGTCGGCGGCCGCCCGCGCGCTCTCGCGTGAGTGGGCGCCGCCGCATCCGCGCATGAGCGGCCGCGGGACGCCGGCCCTCGACGCCGTCCGCGCCGCCGGCGTCCCCCACGCGGTCCACGAGTACGAGACGCCGGCGTCCGGCCGCGACCGCGAGCGTCGGCCCCGTTTCGGCGCCGACGCCGCGGCTGCCCTCGGGGTCGATCCGGCACGGGTGTTCAAGACGCTCGTCGCGGAGGTGGACGGCCGGCTCGTGGCGGCGGTCGTCCCGGTCTCGGGGGAGCTCGACCTCAAGGCGCTCGCCGCGGCGGTGGGGGGCCGGCGGGCGGCACTCGCCGACCCGGCCGCGGCCGAGCGGGCGACGGGCTCCGTCGTCGGGGGGATCAGCCCGCTCGGAGGCCGGCGGCGCCTCCCGACGATCCTCGATGCCTCGGCCTTCGGGCACGCCACGATCTTCGTGAGCGGCGGCCGCCGGGGGCTCCAGGTCGAGCTCGCCGCGGCCGATCTCGTGCGCCTCGTCGACGGGGTCGAGGCCCCGATCGCCCGCGGCTGACGTGCGCGCGCCGGCGCGGGGCCCCTGCGGGCACGATCCTCCCCCTCAGGGGACGAGGACGGCGGTGCCCTCCCCGGCGCCGGTCGCGAGCCGGCGGAGCGCGTCCGCCCCTTCCGCGAGCGGCCGCACGTCGATCGCGGTCCGGACCGGGATCTCGGCCGCGAGCGCGAGGAACGCCCGCGCGTCGGCGACGGTGGAGTTCGCGACGCTCCGGAGGCCACGCTCCCACCACAGGTCGTCGTACGGGAACGCCGGGATCCCGTCGAGGTGGATCGCGTTGATCGCGACGGTCCCGCCCCGCTCGAGGGCGCGGAGCGCCGCCACGACGACGCTCCCGACGGGGGCGAACGTGACGGCCGCGTCGAGCGGCGCCGGCGGGGGGTCGTCGTAGCCGCCGACGGACGCCGCCCCGAGCTCGAGCGCCCGGGCGCGCTCGCGCGGGGAGCGCGTCGCGACGTGGACCTCGCAGCCCCAGTGCCGGGCGACCTGGATCGCGAGGAGCGCGGACGCGCCGAACCCGTACAGGCCGAGGCGGCCGCCGGGACGGATGCCCGAGACGAGGAGCGAGCGATACCCGATGACCCCGCCGCAGAGGAGGGGAGCGGCGTCGAGGTCGTCGAAGCCGTCCGGGACGGCGAGGGCGACATCGGCCCGGACGGTCATCCGCTCGGCGAACCCGCCGTCGCGGTCCCACGCCGTGAAGCGCGCCTCGCGGCAGAGGTTCTCGCGGCCGGCCCGGCAGGCGGCGCAGGTCCCGCAGGTCCCGGCGAGCCAGCCGACCGCCGCCCGGTCACCGGGCGACCACCCGGCGACGCCGGCCCCGACCGCCTCCACCCGGCCAACCACCTGGTGCCCGGGGATCGTCGGGAGGCGGTGCGCGGGGAGGTCGCCCTCGACGAGCTGGAGGTCGGTCCGGCAGACGGCGCAGGCGGCGACGCGGAGGAGGAGCTCGCCGGCGCCCGGCGCAGGGTCGGGCACGTCGCGGAGCCGCATTGGCTCGCCGGTCGCGACGGGGCCCGGCCGCTCCAGCACCTGCGCGCGCATGACTCGGACCCTCCTCAGCGGACCGCCACGCTCCCGACCCCGCCGCGGACCTCGATCTCGACGCGGTTGACGGCACGCGCGAAGTCGGGCGACTCCCAGGCGTCCCCGGCGGGCGTGCGGGGGAAGCGCGCCGTGTCGACGTCGGTCGATCCGAGGGTGATCGAGGAGCGGATCCGGGCCGCCACCCCGTCCGGGACGCGGAAGCGGATCGCCGCCGCGCCGCCCTCGGCGTCGACGCGGGTGGACCCCGCCGCCGCGGGGAGCGTCACCCGCGTCTCGCTCGCGCCCGTCCGGAGGCGCAGCTCGACGAGGCGGAGGCGCGCGAGGTCGAGCTCGGCGTCGGCGGCCCCGGATTCGACGCGGAGGCGGAGGGGGACCTCGGCGCTGACGCCCATCGTCCAGCCGTAGGGCGCGCGATCCCACGCCCAGGCGGCGGGCGGGGCCGGCGGCGCGAGGCGGATCCGGCCCGGGCCGGCGCGCTCGACCCGCACGCCGCCGAGGTACGAGCCGTCGACGAGCATCCCGGCCGCGGCGGGCCCGAGCCGCAGGTGGCCGGCGCCGAACGTGACCATGACCTCCGCGTCCGGGGCGCCCTCGAGGGGGACGGCGAGCTGCTCCGGGACCGGGGCGCCCGGGCCGGCGGTCTCGCCCCGCTCGGCCCGCGCCTGCTCGCCGCCGTCGCGGAACGTCGTCCGGGGCCCGTGCCAGGGTCCCGGAACGAAGGCGCCGACGAGGACGACGACGCCGATCCCGATGATGGCGAGTGGCACGACGACCTCGGTGAGGTTGCCGAACCGGCGGCCGGAGAGGCCGATGACGCCCTCGAAGAAGAGGAACCCGACGAGGAAGATCACGAGGCCGACGAGGAGCGCCCCGAGGCCCCCGCGGAGGTCGTCACCGCGCCGCGCGAGGAGGCCGTAGACGGTGAGCCCGAGACCGACGCCGCCCGGCGCGACGAGCGCCCAGGCGTACGCCCAGGTCGCGTAGAGGTCGTACGCCTCCTGGACGGCGAGCACGACGCCGACCATCGTCACGATCCCGCCGACGGCCGCCATCCCGCTGCCGCCCGATCCGCCGACGGCGAGCGCGCCGAGGATGAGGGCGATGCCCGGCAGGATGACCCAGGCCGGCCAGCCGATCGAGATCCCGCTCACCTGGACGACGAGCGCCGCGGCGCCGAGGATGATGAGGGCGAGGCCGATGACCAGGCCTCCTCGCCGCGGAGAGGTCGTGCGCGTCATCCCGTCGCCTCCATCTGCCGAGCCCGCCCGGACGAGGCGCCGGCCGTCAGCCGCCCTCGGGTCGTCCGCTCGACGCGGACCCTCCGCCGCCGATGCGTTCGCGGTCGGCCGTCGAGCGCCAGCGTACGCCCGGCGGCGGGGCCTGTGGCCGTGGACCTGCCGCCCATCCTCGCCGGCGCGGCGGCAGCCTCACCCGGGGGTGGCGTCGCTCGCGGCGTCGGCCGCCGGCACCGGCTCGCCCGGCGCGTCCCGTACGACCGCGCGGGCCTTCACCTCGCCGGCGATCGCCCGGGCCCAGGCCCGGATCCGGTCGAAGTCGCGCCAGTCGCCGGCGAGGCCCGCCGTCGTCATGACCTCGATGTCGAGGCCCCCCGTCGCAGGGTCGATCCGGCCTCCGAATGTCGTCGCCCGCGCCCCGATCTCGTCGGCGAGGGCCGCGACATCGGGCGGCTGCGGGAGGCGCTCGGGATGCGCGGTGGCGGTCCCGACGCCGACCGGCCCCGAGCTGAAGAGCCAGGTCGGGATCCCCGCGAGCGCCGACCGCTCGCGGCGCAGGAGGTCGATGGCGGACGAGTCCCAGCGGTCCAGGTAGAGGGCGCTCCCGACGACGGCGGCATCGAAGCCGGCGAGGTCCGCGACGGTCCGCGTCTCGGCCAGAGCGGCGGAGCAGCCGGAGGCACGAAGCTCGGCCGCGATCGACCCGGCGATCTCGGCCGTCGATTCGTGGCGGCTCGCATAGGCGACGAGGATCCGCGGAGGGCGCATGGAGAGTCTCCCGGCGGCGTGTCCGTCGCCGCGAGGATGCGCGCGTCCGGGCCACGCGGCGAGAGACGTCCGGCCCGCCGGCGCGGGGCCATCCCGCCGGTTGTCCGCGGACGGTACCCTTCGGCAGGAGGCCCGATGCCCGATCCGCGCGATCACGCCGCCGCGGGGCACCCGCCCGGGCGATCCCCCGACGGCCCGCCGTACCTCGTGGTCGCCGCCGGCGCGTCGCGCCCTGGCGGCGCGGCCCGCCTCCGGGCGCTGGTGGAGGATGCGGCGGCCGCGATCGAGGCGCGGACCGGGGTGGCGCCCGTCGTCCGCGCGACGGCGACCGCGGCGGAGGGACGCGCCGCCGCGCTCGCGGCGGCAGCGGCCGGAGCGCCGTTCCTCGTCGTCGTCGGCGGCGACGGCAGCGTCCGGTCCGCCGCTGCCGCCCTCGCCGGCACGGGGACCGCCCTCGGCATCGTCCCGGCGGGGACGGGCAACCTCCTCGCCGCGGCCCTCGGGATCCCGCGGGCGCCCCGGCGGGCGATCCGCGCCCTCGCCACCGCCCGCGAGCGGCCGATCGACCTCGGTCGCGCCGTGGTGGGCGACGCCGCGAGCCCGGTCCTGTTCCTCGTCGCCGCCGGCGTCGGCTTCGATGCCCGGGTCATGGCCGCGACGACCGAGCGGCGGAAGCGGTCCCTCGGGATCGCCGCGTACTTCGCCACGGCGACGGCCGTGGGGTTGCGGCTCCGGCCGTTCGCCGTCCGCCTCGTCATCGACGGGACGGCCCACGAGACGGACGCCATCGCGGTCCTCGTCGCGAACGCCGGGGAGCTCGTCCCGGGCCTCCTCCGGCCGCGCCTCCCGCTCGTCCCCGACGACGGGCTCCTCGACGTCCTCGTCGCCCGCGGGCGCGGCGTGTGGGGCGCGTCGCGGGGCGCCCTCGAGCTCCTCCTCGGGAGCGGCGTCCATGCCGCGGTCGGCCCGTACGCCGCCCGGATGGCCGGCCGCCGCGTCGAGGTCGAAGCGGACGGGGACGAGCCCGTGGAGGTCGACGGCGACGTCGTCGGCGCCGGGCGGCTCGTCGCCGAGGTCGTCCCGGGTGCGGTCCGCGTCCTCGTCCCGCCCGACCAGGGGCCCCGCTGACGGCCGGTGCCGGCCGTCCGACCTCGGGCCCGCGGAGGGGACCGCGAGCCGGCCAACGGTGGCGCGGGCCGGCCGACGGACCGCCGACCCGGCGCGCGGTACGATCAGGCGATGATGACGCGTCCCGCCAGCCTGCCGTTCACCGGCGATGCGGAGGCCGACGCCCTCCTCGCCGCCGATCCGCTCGCCCTCCTCGTCGGGTTCGCCCTCGACCAGCAGGTGACCGTCCAGAAGGCGTTCGCCGGCCCGCTCGAGCTGCGCCGCCGGGTCGGGACCCTCGACCCGGCCGCGATCGCGGCGATGGATCCCGAGGCGCTCGACGCGGCCTTCCGGGTGCGTCCCGCCCTCCACCGCTTCCCGGGAGCGATGGCGACCCGCGTCCGTGCCCTCTGCGCCGTCGTCGCCGGGGAGTACGGCGGCGACGCGTCACGCGCGTGGTCAGAGGCGCGCGACGGCGCGGACCTCGAGGCCCGCCTCCGCGCCCTCCCGGGGATCGGCGACATGAAGTCGCGGACGCTCGTCGGCCTCCTCGCGAAGCGGTTCGGCGTCCGGCCGCCCGGCTGGGAGGCCGTGGCGCCCTCGTACCCGACCCTCGCCGACGTGGACTCGGCCGAGGCGCTCGCCCGCTACCAGGAGCAGAAGCGCGCCTGGAAGGCGAGCCGGCGAGCAGCCGAGGGAGCGTAGCCGCCCTCCGCGGCCTGCAGGTCGCGCCGCGGCGGCCCCGCGGCCGGTCGTTGGACGCCCGACCGGGCACGCGACACCGCACCCGCTACGCCGGCTCGGCGCTCACCCCGAGCCCGACCGGGCACGCGACGCCGGTCCCGTGGTCGGGGCAGTACCCGTCGGGCACCTTGTGCAGGTACTGCTGGTGGTATTCCTCGGCGTGGTAGAAGGGCGTCGCGTCGGCGACCTCTGTCGTGATCGTCCCGTAGCCGGCCGCGGAGAGGACCGCCTGGTACGCGTCGCGCGAGGCCTCGGCCGCGCGGCGCTGCGCCGTGTCGGCCGCCTGGATGACCGAGCGGTACTGGGTCCCGAGGTCGTTCCCCTGGCGCATCCCCTGGGTCGGGTCGTGGTGCTCCCAGAAGATCCGGAGGAGGTCCGCATACGAGATCCGCGCGGGGTCGAACACGATCCGCACGACCTCCGCGTGCCCGGTCCGGCCGGTGCAGACCTCGCCGTACGTCGGGTTCGGCGTGAAGCCGCCCGCGTAGCCGACGGCGGTCGAGATGACGCCCGGCGTCTGCCAGAACGTCTTCTCCGCGCCCCAGAAGCATCCGAGCCCGAAGACGGCGACCTGTGCGCCGTCGGGCACGGGCCCCGTGAGGGGCGTGCCGAGGACGGCGTGGTGCGCCGGGACGGCCATCGGCTCGGCGCGGCCCGGGAGCGCCTCGGCGGGCGAGGGGAGCGTCGTCTTCGCCGGGTGCGGCGCGAGGAAGTCGAGGATGCCCATGGGGTCGTGCTCCGTGCGGGAAGGCCATGGTAGCGCCCATGGCCGGACGTGCCCGCAAGCCGGCCCCGCCGCCCCGCCGCCGCTTCGCCCTGCGTGGCCAGCGGCGGTCGCCCGGCCCCGCAGCCCGGGCCCGCTCCTTCGCCCCTTCGCCCCGCCCCGCGTGGCCACTGGCAGCACGGGTCTTCCTCCCCGATGCTGACCGTGGGCAGCACTGATCGTGACGTGCTGCGTCGCGACCAGCCCCGGCCGGCCGGAACCCTCCTTGCTGATCGCCGACCGCAGCATCGGTGACGCGATCGACGCCACGTGCGGGGAGCAGACGGCGGCGGACCGACCCGCCGGTCGACCGCCGACGCCGAGTGATCACCGGGGGCGCATCGGAGAGGGAGTCAGTCGAAGTCGAAGATCCCGCGGCCGGCAGAGAACTGGAGGACGAGGCCGCACTTCTGGCAGATCTTGAGGATGAGCTTGTGGCTCGTCAGGCCCCAGCGCGAATCCATCCGGCCCTTCTGCTGCTCGAACTGGGTGCCGCCGCAGAGCGGGCACTTCAGGACGGGCTTCGCAACCTCTTCGGCGCGTTCCCAGCTCATCGGTCGGCCTCCTGTGGGGCGTGGCCGGGGCCGGGCCCCAGCGGATGGACGGTCGGGGCCGCAGCCTGGGGGCCCTCGGCCGGGGCCGGCCCGAGCACGAGCGTGGCGAAGAGGTGCTCGAGCGTGGCCGCCGGGTCGGCGGTCAGCCCCGTGTGGACATCCGACGGCTGGATGATCGTCGACGAGGGGGCCACGAGCCAGTGGAAGCGCTCCGCCGCGGCGAGCCGCGCGATCGGTCCCCCGGCGGGGTCGCCGGCCGCGATCCGCTCGATCGCCGCCAGGTGGCCGCGCACCTCGTCGCCGTCGCACGAGGGATCCAGCGCCCGCAGGCGCGCTTCGTCGAGCGCCATCCGGGCGCCGAGGAACCGCTTCGGCCGGCAGAGGAGGATGATCCCCGCGTTGAGCGATTCGCCGCGCTCGACGCGCGGGATCACGCGGACGATCGCGTAGGCGAACGGCTGGCGGGAGGGCTCAGGCGCCGGTGCGGGCACGCTCGGCCTCCTCCACGAACGCCCGCGGGGCGGCGAGCCGCCGCCGCAGGTAGTCGACGTACGCAGCTCGATTGTCCTCGACCGAGGCGAACGCCGGGTCGCCGTCCAGCCACGGCGCGGGGACCGCGTCGACGAGCGCCCGCAGGAGCGCGTCGGTCACGAGCCGGGCAAGGCGCGCGTCCGCCTCCACGATCGACCCGGCGAACGGCAGCAGGACGTGGTCGCGCACCTGGACGAACGGGCGGGTTGCGTGGTCCGGCTCGCGCGCCAGGTCCCCCCAGCGGTGGTGGACGAAGAGCGCCGCGCCGTGGTCGATCCCGTAGAGCCGGTGATGCCAGACGAGGAGGTTCGGGTTCCGCGGCGTCCGGTCGACGTTCATCGTGAAGGCGTCGAGCCAGACGAAGGCCGCCGCCAGCTCCGGCTCGGGTGCCGGGCCGACGGCCGGCGCGAAGCCGAGGGCGCCCGGCAGGAAGTCGACCCCCAGGTTCGTCCCGGGCGAGCGGTCGAGGAGCTCCTTGACCTCCCAGTGCGGCTCGCCGGCCGCGAACCGGGCGTCGAGCTCGACGAGGACGAGCTCCGGGATCGGCAGCCCGAGCGCCCGCCCCAGTTCGCCGACGAGCACCTCCGCGACGAGCGCCTTCGGCCCCTGCCCCGCACCGTGGAACTTGACGACGTAGAGCCCGTCGTCGTCGGCCTCGCACAGGCCGGGCAGCGAGCCGCCCTCGCGGAACGGCGTCACGTAGCGGGTGGCGGCGACGGTGCGGAGCATCGGGTGGAGTGTAGGGGCCGGCGGGGAGCCCGCGGGCGCTCTACGCCCGGTCCCAACTCCGCCGCAGGGTGATCGCGGCGCCGGACGCGCCGGTGCCCAGCGTGACCCGCGCGAAGCTCGCCAGCGGGCCGGACGTCGCCCCTCGGGGGGATGCCTCACCGCAGGCCGTTCGACCCGGAGGTCACCACCGTGCCGTCCGGCGCCTGGAACTCAACCTGAATGTCAGGTGGGTACAGCTCCGACACGGGGAGCAGGACCAGCCAGGACCCGTCGACCACGCGGCCGCCGAGCTGCTGGGCAAACCCATCGATCCTGACGCTGGTCGTCGGCGGCACTGCTGTCCCGTACACGAGGCCGTTCCAGCGATCGGCAGGGTCCACCGGGCCGCCCACCGCGACGTTCTCTCCGAATGAGTGGCCTTCGCTCTTGCAGCGGATCCTGAGCGCCCCAATGATCCCCGGGCGGTCCCTGATCCGTCGGTTCATCAGGCTCTTCTTCCCGACGCCTCCTACTTCCCCACGGTGGCGGACGCACTGAAGGGGTAGTCGCTTGTCCGCAGAGCCGCCCGTTGGTGACTCCAGACCGTCGGGCGGCCGTCGAGAGCCTAGCTCCGGTCAGGCCGCCGTGATCGAGGGACATCCATGGATTGGGCGGGGGATTCCCCTATCCCCGCGCCCTATCGGCCGCCCGGCAGGTCGAGCCAGCCGTCCCGGGCGGCCCGCACCGCGAGCTCCGTGCGGGAGGCGACACCAAAGCGCTGGAAGAGGCGGGTGAGATGGGCCTCGACGGTGGCGCGAGCGACGCCGAGATCGTGGGCGATCTGGTCGTTCGTCCGGCCGGCCACGAGTCCGCGGACGATCTCCCGGTCGAGCCCGCCGAGGCTGCGCGTGCCAGATCCGTGCGCCGCGTGGAGTTGAGCGGGCGTGAACGCGAGGCCTCCGGCGGCGGCGAAGCGGACCGCCGCGAGGATGTCCGCGAACGAGGCCGTCTTGAGGAGGTAACCCGCCGCGCCGAGGGAGAGCGCTGCCGCCAGGTGCTGCGGCGTCTCGAACGAGGAGAGCACCACCCATGCCGGCTTTTCGCTCGCGCGCGCCTGCTCCGCCATGAGCTCCAGGCCCGACTGGTCGGGGAGGCGGATGTCGACGAGCGCGACGTCGATCGGGTCTCCGGCGAGGATTGCCCCGGCCTCGGCGGCGGTCGTCGCTCGGCCGACGACCACGACGTCGCCGACGCCGGCGAAGGCGCTCGCGAGCCCATCGAGCACGACGGGGTGGTCGTCGACGAGGAGGACGCGGATCGTCATCGGCGCGACCAGGTCACGTGGACGGACGTCCCGCCGGCGGGGCCTGGCCCGATCGAGAGCTCCGCCCCGATCGCCGCCGCCCGCTGGCGCATCGAGGTGAGCCCGAGCCGGCCCGCCCGGCGTGCCCGTTCGAGCGCCGGCTCGACGAGGCCGGTCCCGTCGTCGGCGACCGTGAGGTCCGCGCTCTCCGGGCTGAGCGTCCCCGACAGCGTGACGACCGTTCCCCCGCTGTGGCGCACGGCGTTCCCGACGGCCTCCTGGGCGATGCGGAAGAGCGCCGTCTCCACGTCCGCCGGCAGGCGTGCCGCCCGGTGGACCCCCGTCTCGTCGTGGATGGCGGAGGTGGCGCGAGCCGCCGACTGGTCCGTGCCCACCCGCTGGACGAGGAACGCCAGGGCCGATCCAAGGCCGAGTTCATCGAGGACGGGCGGCTGGAGCCCCGTGGCGAGGCTCCGCAGCTGTGTGGCCACGCCGCGCAGGGAGTCGGCCTCGACCGCCACCGCCGGGTGCCGCTCCAGGCGGGCGATGACGCCGCCGAGCTCCTGGAGCGGCTCGTCGTGGATCTCGCGGGCGAGACGGCCCCGCTCGGCCTCGGTCGCGACGATCGAGGCCCGCTCGCGCAGGGGGTCGAAAAGGGCGCGATCGACCGCGCGGGCGATCGGTCGCCGGGCCCGCAGGTACGCGACGGCCGCGACCGCGAGGGCCGCCCCCAGCAGGATCGGCGACGCGTCGCCGACGATCCATGCCGCGAGGGCCAGGCCGAGCGCGACAGGCGCGACGGCGAGGTCGAGGGCCGTGGCGGTGCCGAGCGACCGGATCGCCGGACGAAGGCCCGCCCGGTCCATGGTGGCGACGATCGCCGCCGCGGCGAGGAGGGCCGC
>JAJZRQ010000119.1 GCA_021802585.1 Chloroflexota bacterium | reverse complement strand
CGGACGCGCTCCCGGGCCACGTCCGTGCGGCGGACCGCGTCTACCGCTACGGCGGCGACGAGTTCGCCGCGCTCCTGCCCGACGTGGCGCGCGCCGAGGCCCGGGTGATCGCCGACCGGCTGGCGGCTGCGATCGACGCGATCGGCTCCGCCGAGGACGGCCCCCACGTCACGGTCTCGATCGGCGTCGCCGCGTGCCCTGCCGACGGGATCTCCAAGGACGAGCTCGTCATGCTCGCCGACGCCGAGCTCTACCTTGAGAAGGCCGCCCGTCGGAAGTCACGCGGGACGGGCGGGGCGACGGCCGGACGCGGCGCCGAGTACCTCGCCGCAATCCAGGAGACGACCTCCACCCTCATGGGCCGCCACGACCCGAACGAGCTCCTCGAGACGGTCGTCGCCCGCGCCGCCGCCCTTGCCGGCACGCCGAACGGCTACCTCTACCTCGCCGACCGCGAGGCCGGCGTCCTGCGCCTCGCCGTCGGCCTCGGGATCTTCCGCGGCCTCGACGGCCTCGAGATCCGCCGCGGCGAGGGCCTCGGCGGGCGGGTGTGGGACTCCGGCGACCCGGTCTGCGTTGCCGACTACGACGCCTGGCCGGGCCGCGCGGCGGGCCTCGCCGGCGCCTCCCCGATCGGGTCGGCGATCGGCGTCCCGCTGACTGCCGGCGCCGAGGTCATCGGCGTCATCGGCCTCGCCGCGGGCGCCGCCGACCGCGTCTTCGACGACACGGACGTCGCCGGCCTGAGCCGCTTCGCCCAGCTCGCCTCCGTCGCGCTCGAGAACGCCCGCCTCCACGCGACCGCGCGCGCGGAGCTCGCGGCCCGGACGCGCTCCGAGGAGGAGCTGCGGACGAGTGCCGAGCGCCTCCGTCGGCTCGCCGACGCCTCGTTCGAGGCTCTCGTCATCCACCGCGGCGGCCTGGTCCTCGAGGTGAACAGCGCCTTCGTCGGGCTCTTCGGGCGGACAGCGGAGGCGATGATCGGGCGCCCGGTCCTCGACCTGTTCCCCGAGCCGGTCCGCGCGGCCCTCGCCCTCCAGCTGGCGACGGACGACGAGACGCCGTACGAGACGGTCGCCCTCCTCGGCAACGGGTCCGAGGCGGCCGTGGAGCTCATCGGGCGGACGATCCCCTACGCCGACGAGGCGCCGGCCCGGGCGACGGCGATCCGCGACATCCGGGAGCGGCGCGCGATCCAGGAGCGCCTCGCCCGGCAGTCGTTCTACGACACCCTCACCGGGCTCCCGAACCGCTCGCTCTTCCTCGACCGGGTCACCCACGCCCTCAGCTGGGCCCGTCCGGGCGACGCGACGCCGCTCGCCGTCCTCATGCTCGACCTCGACCGCTTCAAGGTCATCAACGAGAGCCTCGGCCACGCGGTGGGCGACCAGCTCCTCGCCGCCGTGGGACGGCGGCTCGGCGAGACGCTCCGCCCGGCGGACACGCTCGCCCGCCTCGGGGGCGACGAGTTCGCGATCCTCGTCGACGGGCTGGCGGGGGAGGCGGCCGCCGAGGGGCTCGCGCGCCGGGCCCTCGACGCCCTCGCGGCGCCGTTCCCCGTCGAGGGGCGGGAGACGTACATCGCCGCGAGCGTCGGGATCGCCGTCTCGCGGGGCGGGACCCAGAGCGCCTCGGACCTCCTCCGCGAGGCGGAGATCGCCCTGTACCGGGCGAAGGCCGACCCCGGCGACCGCGTCTCCGTCTTCCACCCGCGGATGAGCGCCGCGTCGGTCGACCGCCTCGAGCTCGAGCTCGACCTCCGCCGCGCGATCGAGGGCGGCGAGCTCCGCGTCCACTACCAGCCGCTCGTCGACCTGCGGAGCGGGCGCACCGTGGGCCACGAGGCCCTCGTCCGCTGGGAGCACCCGACGCGCGGGCTCCTCGGGCCGCTCTCCTTCATCCCCCTCGCCGAGGAGTCCGGGCTCATCCTCGCCCTCGGCGACGTCGTCCTCACCGAGGCCTGCCGCCAGGCGCGGGCGTGGCAGCTCGCCGACCCGGCGAACGCCGGCCTCGCGGTGAGCGTCAACCTCTCGGCCCGCCAGTTCTCGCGGCCCGACCTCGCGTCCCGCGTCGCGGCCGTGCTCGCGGCGAGCGGGCTGCCTCCCGAGACGCTCGAGCTCGAGATCACCGAATCGGTGGCGATGAGCGACGCCGCCGCGACCGCGGTGACGCTGCGGGCCCTCCACGCCCTCGGCGTGCGGGTCGTGCTCGACGACTTCGGGACGGGCTACTCGTCGCTCGCTTACCTGTCGCAGCTCCCGCTCGACATCGTGAAGATCGACCGCTCGTTCGTGGCCGGGCTCGGCGACGCGCCCGCGAACCTCGCGATCATCCGGGCGGTCGTCGGCCTCGCGCAGGGCCTCGGGATCGCGGTGACCGCCGAGGGGATCGAACGCGCCGACGAGCGCGCCGCGCTCCTCGAGCTCGGCTGCGAGCGCGGCCAGGGGTTCCTCTTCGCCCGGCCGCTCCCCGCGGCGGACGCCGGCCGGGCGCTCGCCGCGGCGGCCGACGCCGCCTGAGCAGGCGATCCCGGCCCGACTCCCCGGCTCGGGCGCGGGCCCGGCCTCGGCGCGTCCCCCGGACGCACGACGACCCGGCCGTCGATCGGCCGGGCCGTCCCGGTGCGCCTGGCGCCGGCGGCCGGGGGCCGCCCGGCGCTACCCGCGGCTGCTGCCGCCGAAGAGGCGGAGGAGCATGAAGAAGAGGTTGACGAAGTCGAGGTAGAGCTTGAAGGCGCCGAAGACCGCGCCCTTCTCCATCGACCCCGCCCAGGCCGCGTAGTCGCCGCGCTGGATCTTCTGGACGTCGTACGCGGTGAGGGCCGTGAAGATCACGACGCCGGCGACGGAGATCGCGAACGAGAGCCAGGTCCAGCCGACGAAGACGTTCACGAGCATCGCCACGAGGAGCCCGATGAGGCCCATGAAGAGGTAGGCGCCGATCCCCGAGAGGTCGCGCTTCGTGACCGCGCCGTAGATCGCGGCGGCACCGAACACGGCGGCCGCCGACGCGCCCGCGGCGAGGACGCTCCCGAGCGCATAGACGATGAGGACGATCCCCAGGGTGACCCCGGTGATCGCCGCGTAGATGAAGAAGAGGAGGAGGCCGAGCGTCGCCGGGATTCGCCGGATCGCGAGGCTCAGGCCGAAGGCGATCCCGAGCTGGACGATGAGCATCGGGATGGCGAGCCAGGTGTTCTGGGCGATCGTCGCCGCGGGCAGGGAGGCGACGAGGACTCCGACGCCCGTCGTGACGAGGAGGCCGAGGAACATCCAGAAGAACGACTGGGTCAGGAACGCCTGGGCCAGGCGTGCGTCCGGGCGGACGCCGAGCTGGCTCGGGGTCGCGTACTGCCCGTACGGGTTGTTCGTCATCGTGCGTGCGTCTCCATCGTGTGTCCGGGGGCCGGGTCCCCGGTATCGAAGAGTATGCCCAATATCCGGCTCGGGGTCCGCCGGCGAGGCTCCCGGCCGCTCAGCGCGATCCGCCGCGCCGGCGGCCGCCCGGCCGGGCCGCCGTCGCCTCCCTGGCCTCGGCCTGCTCCGCCGCCCGGGCGAGGACCCACAGGAGGTCCGCCAGGCGGTTCAGGTACGGCAGGAGATGCTCGCCCGTGGCGAGGCCGGCCCGGCGGAGGCTCACGACGCGGCGCTCGGCGCGGCGGACGATCGTGCGGGCGAGCTCCAGCGCGGCGCTCACCCGCGTCTCGCCCGGCACGACGAACTCGGCGGGGATCACCACCCGTGCCTCGTAGTCGGCGAGGGCCGCGTCGATCCGCGCGACCATCGCCGCCGAGACCTGCGTCACGCCGTCGCGAAGGCGGTCCCGGGCTCCCGGCTCCGCCGCCAGCTCCGCGCCGGCGACGAAGAGCTCGCGCTGGACGCGGAGGATGAGGGCCTCGAGCTCGGCGAGGGCGGCCGGGAGGACGTCGAGGCGGCGCCGGACGTCGAGCTCGGCCCGGGCGAGGCCGAGGGCCGCCACGGCCTCGTCGAGCGTGCCGAACGCCTCGGTGCGGGGGTCGTCCTTCGAGACCCGGTCACCGCCGAAGAGGAGGCCGGTCGTCCCATCGTCGCCGCGCCGCGTCGCGACCGCGGACGGGCGGGCAGTCCGCCCGGCGGCGCGCGGATCCGCCGGCTCGGCGGGGGTCGAGGGCTCCTCGCTCACCACATGAGGCCCGCGTCCCGGGGGTCCCAGCGCTCGGCGAGGAGGGTCACCTTCACCGGGTGCTCGAGGACCGACTCGGCCTCCTCGCGCACCTGCTGGATCATCGAGCCGGCATAGGGGCAGAACGGGGTCGTGAGGATCATCTTGATCTCGGATTCCGTCTCGCCGAGCACGACCTGCTTGATGAGGGCGAGCTCGACGACGTTCATCCCGATCTCGGGGTCGACGACGTTGCGGAGCGCGTCGAGGATCGCGAGTTCCTTCGCGCGCCGCTCGGCGTCGAACGCGGGCGCGGTGGTCGTCGAGGTGGTGGGCTGTTCGGTCATGCGAGCGCGGTTCCGGTGCGGGTTCGTTCGCGAGGTAGGGTAGCACCACCCCCGGAAAGACGAGTCAACAACTCGGAATTCGCCGCCGGGGGCACGGGCGGGTCAGCCTGGTGCAGGCCCCCCCGCCGGTGTCACGATCCCCGGCCGGCGGTACTCCTCCGGGAGGCCCCCGGCCTCCTCCGGCGTGAGGCCGGGGCCGCGGAGCGTCCCGTCGGGCGCGAAGAACGCGGCGTACCGCTCGGGGTGGTCGTCCGCGTAGCAGAACGCCGCGGCCACGCCCATCCGGCGCAGCTCCGGGTGGTCGGTGAGGATCCGGACGAGGTCGTAGCCGCCGGCCCGCATCTCGAGGAGCTGCCCGACAGTCACCCGGCTGCCGTAGCAGAACGGCTCCCCGTTCATCACGAGGGGGTCGACCTGGACCCACTTGATCGTCATCGGCGGGCCCTCGCTCAGCCGCCCTTGTAGAGCG
>JAJZRQ010000030.1 GCA_021802585.1 Chloroflexota bacterium | reverse complement strand
CGAACGTCTGGATCGCTTGCGCGGGCGTCGAGCGCGTCGAGCAGGTGGACCCGGGGATCACGCCGCATAGACGAGCTGCCGCTCAGCATCGATCGCCGCCTCGAGATAGCGGTTGGTGAGCGCTCGAGCCATCAGCAGGTCCACCGGGCGGCCGAGCACGCGGGCCAAGGCATCCCGGAAGGCGAAGTAGTCACGGAACCTGTTCCGCGCCTCGTCAGGGGCGAAGTCCACCAGAAAGTCCACGTCGCTCCGCGCTGGATCGAAGTCCCCGCGGACCGCCGATCCGAAGACGTCGAGCCGCCGGACGCTGAAGCTCCGGCACAGCTCGGAAATCTGGTCCCGGTGGTCGTCGATCAGGCGGGGGGGCATCCGGTTCCTCCGCTGCGCAGTCTACCCGCCGGGACGGCGTGGTCCATGCGCCGCCGGTCCGTGGCGTACCACGCGAGCGGGTCGTACGGTTTGCCTTCCGAGCCCCGGCGTCCGTCCGGGGGCGCCAGCGACAATCTCTCCTGCGCGGCGACGAACGGCCGCGCCGCGGCATCGGTTCGATCTCGTCGTTGCCGGCGTCGGTCACCGTCACGCCTCGCCGCGCGACGGCCACGATCGCCGAGATCCAGAAGCTCGTGGCCCGCAACCGGGCGGAGGCGGCCCCCATCGCCGAGGAGAAGGGGTGGCTGGACCCGACGCCGACGGGCCTCTGGTGGTGCGTCGCCGCCGGGCCGACGCGCTCGGCGGCCAGGAAGACCCGGGAACGGCGTGTCGAGCGGTGACATCCGTCACCTGCAGGACCCTGGTCGGTGTCACGTCGCCATCGGGATCGCCGTGACTTCCGGTGCCCCCGGTCGCACCATAGCATCGAGTCATCGACGGGCGGGTCGAGCGGAGATGGTCCCACGCCCGCGTGGCACCGCAACGCGAGGACGGAGATGACGATGCAGATCGGGCTGGTCGGCCTGGGCAGGATGGGCGCCAACATGTCGCGCCGCTGGCTGCGAGCGGGACACTCCGTGGTCGGGTATGCCCGTCACCCGGAGACGGTGAATGGACTGCTGGCCGACACGGCGATCTCCGCCGGAGCCGGCTCCCTCGCGGACCTCGTGGGCCAGCTGGCCGGGCCCCGGATCGTCTGGCTGATGGTGCCGGCCGCGTCCGTCGACGCCACGCTTGACGAGATCGCGCCCCTGCTGGCGCCGGATGACGTGGTGGTCGACGGCGGCAACTCCTACTACGTCGACGACCTCCGGCGCTCGAAGAAGCTGGCCGCCGGCGGGATCCACTATCTCGACTGCGGGACGAGCGGCGGCGTGGCCGGCCTGGAGCGCGGCTACTGCCTGATGATCGGCGGTCCGGCCGAGGCAGTGCGCCGTCTCGATCCGATCTTCCGGGCCCTGGCGCCCGGCGTGGAGGCCGCGCCCCGGACGCCGGGTCGGACGGGCGATCCCGATCCGGCCGAGCAGGGCTACTTGCACTGCGGCCCCAGCGGCGCCGGGCACTTCGTGAAGATGGTCCACAACGGCATCGAGTACGGCGTGATGGCCGCCTACGCGGAGGGCCTGAACATCCTCGCCCATGCCGACGCCGGCCGGCAGCAGCGGGAGGTCAGCGCCGAGGTCACGCCCCTGCGCGACCCCGAGCTCTACCAGTACCAGCTCGACATCCCCGCGGTCACCGAGGTCTGGCGGCGCGGCAGCGTGGTCGCGTCGTGGCTCCTAGACCTCGCCGCGGAGGCGTTCCAGCGCAGCGGCGACCTGGCGGGCTTCGAGGGCCGCGTCTCCGACTCCGGCGAGGGACGCTGGACCAGCATCGCGGCCATCGATGTCGGCGCCCCGGCGCCGGTCCTGACGACGGCGCTCTACGAGCGCTTCACGTCCCGGGGCGAGGCGGACTTCGCCGACCGGGTGCTCTCGGCGATGCGCCTCGGGTTCGGCGGCCACGAAGAGGCGAAGGGGTAGCGCCGTGACAGCCACCCGGCCCGGCGAGCGCTCCGACGCCCTGGTCTTCTTCGGGGCCACCGGCGACCTTGCCTTCAAGCAGATCTTCCCCGCGCTGGCGGGGCTCATCCGCGACGAGAGCCTCGACCTGCCCATCGTGGGCGTGGCCCGCTCGGGCGACCTGGACAGCCTCCGGGATCGCGCCCGCGAGAGCCTCCGGGCGCACGGGTTCACCGACGCCTCGGCAACCCGCGTGCTGACCGATCGCCTGCGCTACGTCAAGGGCTCGGACGACGACATCGCGACCTTCGGTGCCCTGCGGCGGGAACTCGGGCAGGCTCGGCATCCGCTGCACTACCTGGCCGTGCCACCCTCCCTCTTCGGCGAGGTGGTGGCGAACCTCGAGGCGTCCGGCTGCGCCGCCGGGGCCCGGATCATCGTGGAGAAGCCGTTCGGGCACGACCTCGCCTCCGCGAGGGACCTCAATGAGACGATCCACCGCGTGTTCGCCGAGCCGGCCGTCTTCCGGATCGACCACTACCTGGGCAAGGAGCCGGTCCAGAACCTGCTCTACTTCCGCTTCGCCAACTCGATCCTCGAGCCGGTCTGGAATCGCGACCACGTCGCGAGCGTCCAGGTCACCATGGCCGAGGCCCTCGACGTGGCGGACCGGGGCGCCTTCTACGACCAGGCCGGCGCGATCCGCGACGTCGTCCAGAACCACCTCCTGCAGGTCGTGAGCCTGCTCGCCATGGAGCCTCCCTCGGGCCGGACGCCCGAGGCCGTCCGCAACGAGCAGTTCAAGGTGCTCGACTCCATCCGCCCGCTGGCGCCCACGGACGTCGTGCGCGGCCAATACCGCGGGTATCGGGAGGTCAAAGGCGTGGCAGCGCAGTCCACCGTCGAGACGTTCGCGGCCCTGCGGCTCCACGTCGACACCTGGCGCTGGAGCGGCGTGCCCTTCTACGTCCGAACCGGGAAGCGCCTGCCGGTGACCGCGACCGAAGTCCGCGTCGAGTTGAAGCGGCCGCCGCAGGCGGTCTTCGGCGAGCTGCAGCCGCCGGATGCCGACTACTTCCGCTTCCGTCTGACGCCCGACATGTCGATCTCGCTCGGCGCCCGCGCCAAGAAGCCGGGCGAGGCGATGGTCGGCGAGCCGGTCGAGCTGTTCGCCTCCCACCAGAGCGGGACGGAGCGGCCGCCCTACCAGCGGCTCATCGGGGACGCGATCCGCGGCGACCAGACGCTCTTCGCCCGCGAAGACTGGGTCGAGGCGGCCTGGCGGGTCGTCGACGGCGTGCTCGACGACGCCACGCCGCCGCCGGTCTACGAGCCGGGCACGTGGGGTCCGCCGGAAGCCTCCCGCGTACTTCTGCGCGGCGATCGCTGGCATGAGCCGGCGGAGACGCTGCGGGTGGAGGCGGGTGCGAACGTCGTGCCTCGGCTCGCCCCGGCCGTCCGATGAACGCGCCCGAAGGCTCGCTCGCCCCGGGCGTTCCCGGCATCACCGCCGTGCACCGCCACCCGCGGTGCACGCTCACGCTCCGCGTCCGTGCCGACGACCACGTCGGGGTGGTCCGGTTGCCGGCCGACACGTCACCGCGGCCGGCGGTTGTCGAGACCTCGATGGAGGCCTGGCGGGCGGGGGTGCTCCGGGTCGGGCGTCGGGGGCCGTTCGCCTCTCGCCGGATCGCCGGCCGGCGGCTACGGTTGGCGGTCGGCGAGAGGCTCTGACGCGCGGCCCAGATCCTGGCCGCCGGGACCGCGCCGAGCCACTGGCGAACCCGACCCGCTTTGCTATGAGGTAGGTGGGTCATGGAACACATGCGCGAGGAGATCCGGATCGAGGCGCCCATCGATCACGTCTGGGCGTTCCTGTGCGACCCGTCGCGCTGGCACGACTGGGCCCCGCGCGAGGAGACCTCGGACTGGAGCGGGCCGTTCGACCGGGTCGGGACGACGTACGTCTCGACGATGAAGATGATGGGCTTCGAGACGAAGTTCACGAACACGGTCCTCGAGGTGGAGCCGCTGAAGCTCATCCACGAGCATACCGACCAGGGCCCGATGGACAACTTCTATCGGCTCGAGCGCGAGGGTGGCGCGACCCGCGTGATCATCGAGAGCGATTACGAGATGCCCGGGCACATCCCCGGGTTCATCAAGAACCTCATGAGCAAGAACTGGATCGAGCGCAACGTGCGCAACATGCTCGCGGACTTCAAGGCCCTCGCCGAGGCGCCGGTCCCCGCGCACGCCTGAGGCATTCGCGCCCCCCGCAGCTCGCCGGACGCCCGCAATCCCGCCCCCGCGGGATCCTTCGTTGCGCGGGCCGAGCACACGAGCCCCGGTCGGCCCTTCCGGGCTGGCCGGGGCCGCTCTGTCCCTGGGCGTCCACCGCGACGCCGGAGCGGCGGCGACGGGGGCAGACGACCCTGCCACCGACTCACCGTGCCGGCGGAGGATCAGCCCACGTACGCGGCGAGGTGCTGGCCGGTGAGGGTGCTCCGGGCCGCGACCAGGTCCGCGGGCAGGCCGGCGAAGACGACCCGCCCGCCATCGTGTCCGGCGCCGGGGCCGAGGTCGATGATCCAGTCGGCGTGCGCCATGACCGCCAGGTGGTGTTCGATGACGAGCACCGACTTGCCGCCACCCGACAGCGTCGTCGATTGCTGGCCCAGGGTCAGGTAGCCGAGGCCGACGTCGGCCATCCGGGCGAGATCGCCCGAGATCGAGCATGCCGGGGATGACCGTCCGCGCCGCGCGATCGAGTCGGCGCGCGCCTTGCGCGCCGGCGCCTGCCCCAGGCTGTCAGTCGCGGCTCATCGTCGTGGCGATGTCGGCCTCGTTGCCCGCCGCGTCCGCGAGCGTCCACCATGCGGGGGCGAACTGGTCGCGCACCAGGCGGCCGCCGGCGGCGAGCGCCGCCGCGACACGAGCTTCGGCCTGCTCGTACGGCACCCAGATGGCGACGTGGATCGCGCCGCCCCCGTCCGGTCGGGGCTCGTCCATCGCCTCGAGCCAGAACGCAGCCCCGCGGCCGCGCGGGTCGACGAGGTCCTCGGCGGGGCTGTCGGCGCGCGGCTCGTACCCGAGGACGGCCCGCCAGAAGGGCAGGACCTCGGCGGTGACCGGCGCGCCCGGGATGACGAGGAGCGACTGGACCCTGGACGGGTCGGCGGGCAGGCCTTGCTCCCGTGCCACCGCCGACACCTGGCGGGCCAGCTCGACGTCGCGCCGGCTCATCCCGTAGTAGTCCTTCGTGACCGTGACGAGACAGACGGTGACGCCATCGTGCCGCAGATCCACGGCGGTGAGGTGCTCGTCGACCTCCGGGATCTCGCTGATCGCGGCGACGAGCCGGGCCCCCGCCGCGAACGACCCCGCCCGGAAGTATGCGCACGCTCCGTCGCTGAGGACGCGCCAGTCCTCGACGCCCTCGGACGCGCGGAACTGCTGGAGCGTGATCGGCTCGCTCATGGCCGGAACCCTAACGCCCGGAGGCACGCGCGACAAGCCGCCGACGCGGGCCGGGGCGGGAGCCGGGTTCGTCACCCATGGCGGAGCAGCAGCCGGACGCGGCGGACAGGTGGCCCGTCGGCCGGGCCGCGCGGGAGTCGCCCCGCCGACGCTTCGGGCCCAACGGCTCTGGCCCGCCGCCCCGACCGGCGCCGATCGTGGCCGCGAGCGGAGGCGATGACGCGCGGCCCGTGTCCCGGCCGCCGGGGCCGCGCCGAGCCACTGGCGAGACCGCGCCGCTCGTGGCGTCCCCGCGGGGTGGCGTGCCGCCCCGGAAAGGCGGCTCTGATGCTCGGCACTCGGCCCTCCGACGGCGTCGTCGGCCCTCCCGGCCGTGGACGACGGCGGGGCGCCGTCGTCGTCGCGTCCCTCCTCGTGGCCGGCACGCTCCTCGTGGACATCGGTCCCGCGTCCGCCGCGACAGTGACGCAGGCCTGGCAGACGCGGCTCGGCGGCCGCCTGACCGACGCGTCGACGCTCTCCGTCTACGACTCGGGGAGCGGCATCCTGCGGATCCGGGCGACGAAGATGCGGGCCGGCTCGACGTTCACCGTCGCCGTCCACAAGGGCCGCTGCGGATGGATCGTCTCCGCCCTGGGCCCCGTCCTCTTCACCCTGCCGTCGGTCTCGTCCACCTCGGCGGGGGCGATCACCCGGAACCTCGCGATCAGCTCGACTCGCGTGAAGCAGGTCCGGGCGACGTGGAATGCCGGGTCCGGCGTCGCGCTCACGCTCCGCCGCGGCTCGACGCGCTGGTGCGGTGACCTTGCGGCGCTCGGCGTGCGAGGCCGGACGGTCCGCCTCGAGAACCTCCAGTATCACGTCGTGTCCGCCGCGGAGCGATGGGCCGGCAGCGGGCGGGCCGAGCCGGAGGCCGGCGGCTCGTACGTCACCGTCTACGTCCGCATCAAGGCGATCCGGGCGACGTCGTACGGCGACCGGCGCTACACGCTGCGCGACGCGACCGGCACCGACTGGCGGCAGCCGATCGTCATGTGGGGGGAGCGCGAACCCGCGCTCGGGTCGGGGAACCTGCAGGCGGGCGAGACCGTCGAGGGCTGGGTCACTTCGATCGCCCCGACGGCGCAACTCGGGTCGCTCACCCTCGTCTACTGGATGCGCTCGTCCGGGTACATCCTCTCGAACGACCGCCCGACGCTCCTCGTGCCCCTCGGCACGCTCGCGGCGGCACCGAGTCCGGCGCCCAGCCCGGCTCCCTCGCCGGACGGCACCCCGGGGATCGAGCCCAGCCCGCCGACGAACTGAGCGCGGGCCGTCCCGAGCGCGGCCGAGGCCGCGGGTCGGACGCCCGGGTCGTCAGCCGCGGGCGTCGTCGGCGAGCGAGAGCCAGACGACGTCGAGCGCGATCGCGGCGCCCGCGCGGGCGAGGCGCGCCCGCTGCCCCGCGGCGCGGGCGCGAGCCGCCGCGGCCGACTCGGACGCGAACCGGAGGACGTCACCCGGCCGCGCCTGTCCGAGGCGCGGGATGTCGGCGCACGGGACGACGCCGAGGACCGGGTACCCGCCGAGCGTCGGCCCGTCGACGAGGGCGACGATCGGGAGGCCGCCCGGTGGGACCTGCACGGCGCCCGGCACGAGGGGGTGGGAGAGGATCTCGTCCCCCGCCGCGACCGGTGGGCCCACGAGGCGGATCCCCATCCGGTCGCTCGCCGCGTCGGCCCGCCACGCGGTCCCGAGGAAGGCGTCGACGGTGCCCCGCGGGAGCGCGGCGAGGTCGGGGCCCGACACGAGCCCGAGCGGACCGGCGTCCCCCAGGGGGTGCGGCGCGAGGAGCTCCGGCCAGGCGTTCCCGGCGGCCGAGAGGTCGCCGCGACGGACCGGCGCGAGGCGGTCGCCGGCGTGCAGCGGGCGCCCGTGGTTGCGGCCGAGGCGCCCCGGACCATACGTCGACGCCGACCCGAGGACCGCTCGCGCGGCGACCCCGCCGGCGAGCCCGAGGTAGGCGCGGAGGCCCCGCGTGCCACCGGCGAAGCGGATCCGGCTCCCGGCCGGGAGCCGATGGGCCGCTCCGGCCGCGAGGCGGACCCCGTCGTCCCGCTCGGCCCCGAGGTCAGCCCCGCCGAGGCCGACGACGCACGTCGCGAGGGCATGGAGCTCCGCCCCGCCGAGGGTGAGCTCGATGGCAGGGGCCCCGGCGGGGGCGCCGGCGAGGACGTTCGCCTCCGCGAGGCCCCACGGATCGGCCGCGCCGGAGGGAGGGACGCCGAGGTGGCCGAGGCCGGGCCGTCCGTCGTCCTGGATCGTCGCGAGCGCCCCCGGTTCGACGACCTCGAGCACGATCAGGAGGCCACGAACCGGACGCGTGCGCCGGGCTGGAGGAGCGCCGGCGGTTCCCGGCGGGGATCCCAGAGGACGGCGTCGGTGCGGCCGAGGAGGTGCCAGCCGCCGGGCGTCGAGGCCGGGTAGATGCCGGTCTGGCGGCCGGCGATCGCCACGCTCCCGGCCGGGACCCGCAGCCGCGGCGTCGCGCGGCGGGGGAGGGCGAGCGTCTCGGGGAGGGTGCCGAGGTACGGGAAGCCGGGGACGAAGCCGAGGACGAAGACCCGGTACTCCGTCGCGGCGTGGAGGCGGACGACCTCGTCCTCGGAGCGGCCGAGCCGCGCTGCGACGTCGGCGAGGTCCGGGCCGTCGCGACCGCCGTAGCGGACCGGGATCTCCACGAGCGGGCCCGGCGCGCCCTCCACTCCGACCCGTTCCGCGTCGCCGAGGGACTCGCCGATCGCGGCGCGGACGACCTCCTCCGCGCACGCGGCCGGATCGAACGGGACGAGGACGCTCGCGTAGCCGGGGACGGGGCGCCCGAGGCCGGGGAGCTGGCGCCGCCGGGCACAAAGCGCGCCGACGACGCGGTGCACCATGGCGTTGAGATCGGCGCGCACGTCGGACCCGAGCGTGACGAGGAGGGCGCCGTCGCCCATCGGCTCGATGCGCGGCGCGCCGGCCGCGGTGGAGTCAGCCACCCGGGGCTCGCACCTCGACGCCCGCGTCGCGAAGGGCGGCTCGCACCGCCCGGGCGATCGCCGGGGCACCTGGCGTGTCGCCGTGGACGCAGATCGTGTCGACCCGCAGGTCGAGCGACGTTCCGTCGACGGCGACGACCCGCCCGTCGCGGGCGACGGCGAGCGCCTGCGCGGCAGCCGTCGCGGGGTCCACGTGGAGCGCCCCCGGGAGGCGCCGGGAGCGGAGCGATCCGTCGGCCTCGTAGGCGCGGTCGGCGAATGCCTCGGCGAGGGACGGCAGGCCGGCGGCCGCGGCCGCGCGGAGGAGCGCCGACGCGGGCGGCCCGACGAGCCGGAGCGAGTCGTCGACGCGGGCAACGGCCCGGGCCACCGGCGTCGCGACGGACGGGTCGACGGCGGCGCGGTTGTAGAGCGCCCCGTGGACCTTCACGTGGGCGAGCCGGCCGCCCTCGACGCGGACGATCCCGGCGAGCGCGGCGACCTGGTAGAGGATCGCGGCCTCGAGCTCGTCGGGCGTCAGGTCCATCGCGCGGCGCCCGAACCCGACGAGGTCCGGGTAGCCGGGATGCGCCCCCACGGCGGCGCCGGCGTCGAGCGCGAGGCGGACCGTGCGCCGGATCGTGAGGGGGTCGCCGGCATGGAACCCGCAGGCGACGTTCACCGAGGTCACGAGCGGGATGAGCTCCGCGTCGGCGCCCATGGGCCAGGGGCCCAGGCTCTCGCCCACGTCGGCGTTGAGGTCGATCCGCGCGGCCACGAGCGACATCGTACGCCCGGGGGATCCTCGGGGCGCCCCTCCCGCCGCGAGGCGGAACCCTGGCGCCCCGACGACGCTGCCGTGTCAGCGGCTGTCCCGCTCCGCGGCGCGGAACTCGATGAGCGCGTCGCGTTCTGAGCCGACGATGCCGGCAATCCACGAGCCACGCTCGCCGGCGCGGAACTCGACGAGGCTGCGCTGCTCGTCGGTCGCGGAGGATGTGCCGAGGTTGAAGAGGTCCGCCGGGGCGAGCATCACGGCGCCGACGGCGAGGATCACCGCGGCGACGATCGCGAGCCAGGCGAAGTAGTGGTGGTGGACCTGCGGCGCGACGGCGCCGCCGGGGTGCGCAGGTGCGTGGATCGTCATCGCGACGTCCCCTTGTCGGCACCTGCGGGTCGGGCTCGCCAGTGGCTCGGCACGGGCCCGGCGGCCGCCATGCGGCCCGTGCGTCGATGCCTCCCGCGTAACCCCTCGAGTCTGGGGCCCCGGTCGCCAACCGGCAAGGGCCCTCCGGCCCCCGCGGGAGCGGTCGCGGACGATCGCCGGGGCCGGCGGACGGTACGATCGACGGGTGATGCGTGACAGCGATGGCTACGCGCTCCTCGACGCGGGCGACGGGCGGCGCCTCGAGCGGTTCGGCGCGTTCGTCCTCGACCGGCCGGCGCCCGGCGCCACCTCCCCGCGCCGGGACCCGGCGGCCTGGGCCGGCGCGTCCGCCCGCTTCGACCGGGAGCAGGGGCCCGGGCCCGGCCGGTGGTCGCCGCCGGACCGCCTGCCCGAGCGCTGGGACGTCCGCGTCGACGACCTCGTCCTCGAGCTCCGCCCGACAGCGTCGGGACAGGTCGGCCTCTTCCCGGAGCACCGCGCGGTGGCGCGCTGGGCGGCGACGCAGGCGGCCGCTGCGGCCGCTGAGGAAGGGGGAGCGGCGTCCGTCCTCAACCTCTTCGCCCACACCGGCCTCGTCACGCTCCACCTGGCGCGCGCCGGGGCCGCCGTCGCCCACGTCGACGCCTCGCGGCCCGCGGTCGCGTGGGCTCGCCGGAACGCCGCGCTCTCCGGTCTCGACGACCGACCGGTCCGCTGGCTCGTGGAGGACGCGGCGCGCTTCGTCGCGCGGGAGGCGCGCCGTGGCCGCCGGTACGACGGCGTCGTCCTCGACCCCCCGACGTACGGGCACGGGCCGTCCGGCGCGCCATGGTCGCTCGCGGCGGGGCTCGCGCCCCTGCTCGCCGCGATCCGCCCTCTCCTCGACGGGCGCCGCGGCTTCGTGGCCTGCACCTCCCACGCGGCGGGGCTCCGGCCCGCCGACCTCGCGTCGCACGTCCGGGCGGGCCTCGACCTCGCCGACGACCGGGAGGTGGCGGTGCACGAGCTCGCCCTCGACGCGGAGAGCGGCGCGCGCCTGGCCGGCGGCTGGGTGGCGTTCGTCGGGCCGGCCGAGGGAGGGAAGGGAGGATGACCGCTCCCGGCACGCCCGGCGGCGCGATCACGAGCGCCGCGAACCCCCGGGTCCGCGGCGCGCTCGACCTCCGCGACCGGCGCGGGCGAGAGCGCACGGGACGCCTCCTCGTCGATGGGGTCCGCGAGGTGAGTCGGGCGCTCGAGGCGGGGGCCGTGCTCGTCGAGGCGTTCGTCGGGGCGGAGCCGCGGGGGGCCGAGGCCGTCGCCCTCGTCAGCCGGCTCGTCGCGGCCGGGGTGCCGCTCGTCGCGGTCGCGGGCGCGGCCGAGGCCCGCCTCGCGTACGGGGATCGGCGGAGCGAGGTCGTCGCCGTCGTGGCGGCACCTCCCCTCGACCTCGCCCATCTCGAGCAGGCGATCGCGCGGACCGCCGACCCGCTCCTCGTCGTCGTCGAGGATGCCGAGAAGCCCGGGAACCTCGGGGCGATCATCCGGAGCGCCGACGGCGCGGGAGCCGCCGGGCTCCTTGCCGCGACGGGGCGCGGCCCGGCCGCCGACCCATGGAACCCGAACGCGGTCCGGGCGAGCGTCGGCGGGGTCCTGGGCACGCCGCTCGCCGTCGCGCCGACCGACGAGGTGCTGGCCTGGCTGCGCCGGCTGCGGTTCCGGATCGTCGCGGCACGCGTCGAGGCCGCGACCGACTACCGGCGCGCGGACCTGCGGGGCCGGGTCGCGATCGTGGTCGGGTCGGAGGCTCGCGGGCTCGGGCCGGCGTGGGCGGCCGGTGACGTGGTCGCCGTGCGCCTGCCGATGCGCGGGCGGGCGGATTCGCTCAACGTATCCGCCGCCGCGGCCGTCCTCCTCTACGAGGCGCTCCGGCAGCGGGAGGCCGACCCCGGCGCGCCGGCTCCCTAACGAAACCGGGCGGCCCTCGTTCTGATGCAAGAGGCCTCCTGCGCACGACATCGTTCCCCCGGCGGTGTGATCACGCGGAGGCCTCCCTTCCTGTCCGGGGCGGCACCGACGGCTCGGTCCGGCGCTTCGTTGCGTCCTGCGCCCCGCTAGGCGTCGGCCGGCCCCCGACCTATACTCCGGCCCATGATCCCCCGGCCGGCGCGCCGCCCCTCGGCGCCGCGCTCGCGACGCCTCGCCGCCCTTCTGGCAGGCCTCGCCGTCGTCGCCGCGGCCGCGTTCGGCGGGCCGGGACCGGGGGTCGCCGCCGGGCCGGGCGCCCGGATCGCCATGGGCGAGCCGGCGACGCTCGACCCGGCCGTCGCCGGTGACGCGGCGAGCGCCGCGGTCATCGCCCAGGTCTTCGAGGGACTGACGGCGCTCGATCCCTCGCTCACGCCGCGCCCGGCCCTCGCCGCGGGCTGGGAGCTCCGCGACGGCGGCACGACCGTCGCCTTCACGCTCCGCGACGGGCTGACATTCTCGGACGGGACGCCGCTCACGGCGGCGGACGTCCGCCGGAGCTGGCTGCGCGTCCTCGACCCGGCGGCGCCGTCGCCGCTCTCGTCGCTCCTCTATGACGTCGTCGGCGCCCGCGACTACGCGACGGGCCGCGGGCCGGCCGACGCCGTCGGGATCGTCGCCAACGGAACGAGCCTCGAGGTTCGCCTGGACCGGCCGGCAGGCGACTTCCCGGCCGTCGCCGCGAGCCCGACGCTCGCCGTCGTCCCGCCGGGCGTCGGCACGGTCCCGGGCGCCCTGCAGGCGGGGCCCGGCTTCGTCGGGAGCGGCGGCTACCTCCTCGTCGGCACGGCCGCGGACGGGCTCACGCTCCGCGCGAACCCGCGGTACTGGGCGGGCGAGCCGGCGATTCCCGAGATCACCGTCGTCACCGACCTCGGGGGGCGGAGCCCGGTCGACGTCTTCGCGGGCGGCGAGATCGACTGGGTGCCGGTCGGCACGTTCGACGCCTCGTGGATCGCGTACGACCCGGACCTCGGGGCGAGCCTTCGCCAGTGGACCGACCTGGCCGTGACGTACTACGGGTTCGAGACGCGCCGGCCGCCGTTCTCGGACGCCCGCGTCCGGCGGGCGTTCGCCGAGGCGGTCGACTGGAGCCGGATCGTCGATCTCGTCGACGGATCCACGGCGCTGCCGGCGACGTCGATGGTCCCGCCCGGGATCCCCGGCCGGAGCGACGAGCGGTTCCTGCCGGCCTTCGACCCCGCGGGGGCGCGCCGCCTTCTCGCCGCGGCCGGGTACGCGGACCCGGCGACGTTCCCGACCGTCACCCTCGTGACCGCCGGGACGGCCTACGACGGGGCGATCATCGCCCAGCTGAAGGCGAACCTCGGGATCACGATCCGCTTCGAGGCCCTCGACTTCGCAACGCTCTTCGAGCGCCTGGGGAGCGCGTCCTCGCCCGACCTCTGGTCGGTCTCGTGGATCGCCGACTACCCGTCGCCGAACGACTTCCTGGGGATCCTCCTCGGGACGGGCCAGCCGAACAACTACGGGGGCTGGACGAGCGCAGACTTCGACGCCGCGATCGCGCGGGCCGTCGGCACGACCGACGCCGCGGCGGCTCGGGCCGGCTATGACGCCGCCGAGCGGATCGTCGCGGACGAGGTGCCCGTCGTGCCGGTGAGCTACGGGATCTCCGATGCGCTGTCGCGAGACGGCCTCCTCGGGGCGGCCCCGAACGGCCTCGGCATCCTCCGTCTCGCGGGCCTCGCATGGGCCGGGCAGTGATCCGCCTCGCCCGCGCCGCCGCCGCGGCGCTCCTCGTCCTCGGGCTCGTGCCAGGCGCCGCGGGTGCCGCCTCGGCGACGTTCGGCACGCCGACCGCGCGGGCGACGTTCGGGACCGAGGTCAGCTTCACGCAGCGCTTCGACAGCCCCGTGCCGCTCGCCCGCGTCGAGGTGCTCCTCACGTTCCCGGAGGCGCTCGGGCCGTACGTCGCGGAGGCCGCCGGCGCGACCCCCGCCGGATCGCGCCAGATGACGTATCGCTGGAGCCTCGCCAAGGACGGCCACATCGTCCCCAACACCCCGATCACGGCGCGGTGGCGGCTCGTCCCCGCCGATCCGGCCCTCCCGTCCATCGAGGGCCCGCCGGCGACGATCCTCTACGCGGACACGCGCTTCTCGTGGCGGACCGTCGAGGGGAAGGTCGTCCGCCTCCACTGGTACGAGGGCTCGGACGCCTTCGGCCGCCGGGCGCTCGCGATCGGGGAGCGGGCGGTCGAGGACGCCGCGGCGTTCCTCGGGGTGACGGAGACGGCGCCGATCGACTTCTACGTCTACGCCGCCCAGGCCCCCTTCTACGACGCCCTCGGCCCGGGGACCCGCGAGAACGTCGGCGGGGAGGCGCACGCCGACATCCGGACGATGTTCGCCCTCATCAGCCCCGCCGCCGTCACAGACCCGTGGGTGGGGATCGTCATCCCCCACGAGTTGACGCACCTCGTCTTCGACACCGCCGTCCGGAACCCCTACCACGCGCCGCCGCGGTGGCTGAACGAGGGCGTCGCGGTCTACCTCTCCGAGGGCTACACCGCGTCCGACCGGGGCGCGACCGACGCGGCCGCGGCCGCCGGCCGCCTCATGCCGCTCCAGGCGCTCGAGGGGCAGTTCCCGACCTCCGCCGAGCGGTTCTCCCTCGCCTACTCGGAGAGCTCCTCGGCGATCGACTTCCTCGTCCGCACCGCAGGGACCCCCGCCCTCGTGAAGCTCATCCGCTCGTACGCCGGCGGGGTCACCGACGACGAGGCATTCCGCGCGGCGACCGGGAAGGACGTCGCCGGGTTCGAGGCTGCCTGGCTGGCCGACCTCGGCGCGGCGGCCCCGGAGCGGCGCGGCCCGCAGCCGGCCCCCGCGGGACCGCTCCCGCCCGGGTGGGACGGCACGACGGTGCCCGGCGCCTCCTCGCCGGCGCCCGTCGCGTCGGCGTCGGCGCCCGTCGCGTCGGCGTCGCCGGCGCCCGGATCGGCCGCCGCCGGCTCGATCGTCGGCGAGGGCTGGTTCCTCGCGCTCGTCGCCCTCGCCGGGCTCGCCGTCGGCGGCGGGATCGCGTGGGCCCTGCGCCGTCGCTCGACGTCCCCGCCCGGTCCCGGACCCGCCGCACCGGGAGGCGACCCGCCCGCCGGGACCCTCCCGTGACGACGCTCGGCGCCAGGGTCCGCGCCATCCCGACGTGGCAGCTCACCCTGTCGATCGCGCTCGTGGCCCTCGGGTTCCTCGTTGCCGCGCAGGCGCGCGGCGAGGGCCCCCGGGTCCGGTACACGACCCAGGAGAGGACGCCCCTCGTCGAGGCGGTCGTCGCCCTCCAGGCGCAGCAGGAGCAGCTGAAGGCGCAGGTCCTCGACCTGCGGTCCCGAATCGCTGCGGCCGACCAGGCCGCGGCCGGCAGCGACCAGGAGGTGCGGGCCCTCAACGACGCCCTGCTCGCCGCGCGGGTCGGTGCCGGGGTCGTCGCGCTCGAGGGGACGGGGATCGTCCTCCAGTTCGACGACTCCCAGGTTCCCGTCCCGCCCGACGCGTCCGCGGCGGAATACCGGGTCGGAGCCGGCGACCTGCGGTCCGTCGTCGAGGAGCTCTGGCTCGCCGGGGCCGAGGCGATCTCGGTCAATGGCGAGCGGATCGTCCCGACGACGGCGATCATCGACATCGGCGACACGGTGCTCGTGAACTCCGCGTACCTCGCCCCGCCGTACCAGGTCGCGGCGATCGGGCCGTCCGACCTCTACGACGTCCTTGCCGCGTCGCCGGGGTTCGTCGACCTCGTCCGGGCGCGGGCCGACCGGTTCGGGATCCGGATCTCCGTGGCCCAGCCGGCGTCGGTCACGGTTCCGGCGTACGCCGGCTCGGTCACGCTCCGCTACGCCCGCCTCCCCGCGGCGAGCCCCTCGCCGGCTCCCTGACGATGAGCCAGCCGCGGAGCCAGGTTGCGCTCGCCGCCGTGGCGCTCCTCCTCGGCCTCCTCGTCGTGCTCCAGCTCCGGGCGCAGCAGGCGGGGACGGGGCTCGAACGGCAGTCGGCGCAGGACCTCACGCTCCTCGTCGCGAACCTCACGACTCGCAACGACCAGCTGCGCGGGGATGTCGCCGATCTCCAGCGCCAGCTCGACGCGATCGCCGCCGACCGCTCCCGCGGGGCCACGTCCGTGGAGCAGCTCCGCACCGATCTCGAGCGGGTGCGGATCTGGGCCGGGATCGACGCGGCCGAGGGGCCCGGGATCCGGGTGACGCTCTACGGGGGCCTCCCCGCGGCGGCCGTCTCCGACGTCCTCAACGAGCTGCGGAACGCCGGCGCGGAGGCGATGGCGATCGAGGGGGTCCGGGTGACGGCGTCCACGACCGTCGGCGGGCCGGTCGGCGGGCTGTCCGTCGAGAACACGGCCCTCGGGCCCCGGATCGAGATCCTCGCGATCGGGAACGCGCCGGCCCTGACGGGGGCGCTCACCCGGGTCGGCGGGATCGCGGCGCAGCTCCAGGCGACGTACGAGGATGTCCGGGTCGAGGTGACCCCCCTCGACGCCGTCGAGGTCCCGGCGACCGACGCAGCGCTCGTCCCCGTGCACGGGGCGCCGCGGCCCTGACGGTGGGGCCGCCGGCCGTCGCCGGTGAGCCGTCCGGCCGACCGGGCGGGGAGCCGGTCGAGCGCCGGCCCGCGACCCCGCCGCGGGTGCTACCCTCGGCGCCGATGGACGTCGAGGCCCGCCGATGACTCCGCCGATCCCGTTCCGCGTCGGCGACCGCCTCGAGCTCCGCCGCCGGCACCCGTGCGGCGGCCGGACCTGGGACGTCGACCGCCTCGGGGCGGACCTCGGGCTCCGGTGCACGACGTGCGGGCGCCGCGTCCTCGTCGAGCGCCGGACCGTCGAGCGGCGGCTCGTCGCGTTCGTCGAGCGGGGCCCGGAGGTCGCGCCCGCGTGAGCGACCCGGTCGGCGCCGCGCTCCCGGCCCCCGAGGGCAGCGCCGCCGCCGTCTTCCGGAACCGCCCGTTCCTCCTCCTGTGGCTCTCGCAGCTGGCGACGCAGGTCGGCGGCAACATGGTGCTCTACGGGCTGACGGTGCTCGTGTACGGCGCCACGGCCTCGAGCAGCGCCGTCTCGATCCTCATCCTCACGTACCTCACCCCGGCGGTCGTCTTCTCGGCGCTCGCCGGCGTCTACGTCGATCGCTTCGACCGGCGGCAGGTCCTCGTCGTCACGAACCTCCTCCGGTTCGTGCTCTTCCTGTCGCTCGCGCTCCTCGACGCGAACATCCTCGCCGTCTTCGTCCTCAACGTCCTCGTCTCGATCGTGACGACGTTCTTCGCGCCGGCCGAGCTGTCGATGATCCCCCTCGTCGTGCCGCGCGCTCAGCTCACCGCGGCAAACGGGATCTTCACCCTCACCCTCAACGCCGCGTTCGCGATCGGCTTCACGGTCATGGGCCCGCTCGTCGTGTCGGTCGCGAACCCCACGGTCCTCGTCGTCGCCGTGGCGGCCCTCTACCTTCTTGCGGCCGGGTTCTGCTGGACGCTTCCGCCCGGTCCCCCGGGGATGGTGCCGCACGGTGCCGCGCTCCACGAGGCGGAGGCAGCCGTCGGCTCGTTCGTCTCCCAGTTCCGCGAGGGGATGGCGTACGTGCGGGAGCACCCCGTCGTGAGCTGGGCCCTCCTCTACCTCGGGATCGCGGCGTCGATCGTCGGCGTCCTCGGCGTCCTGGGGCCCGGGTTCGCGGAGGCGGTCCTCGGGCTGCGGCCGAAGGACTTCGTCGTCATCGTCCTCCCGCTCGGCGTCGGGGTCGTGACCGGGGCCCTCACCGTCAACGCGCTCCAGGCGCTCATCTCCCGGCGGCGGCTCATCGAGCTCGGCCTCGTCGCCCTCGGGGTCTGCCTCGGCGGGATCTCGATCGCCGGCCCGATCGCCCAGTTCGCGCGGGACGTGAACGACGCGGTCCCGGGACCGGACCTCTCGGCGTTCGTGAGCATCCTGACGGTCGTCGTCGCGATCGCCTTCGTCGCCGGGATCGCGTACGCCGCAGTCGCGATCCCGGCCCAGACGGAGCTGCAGGCGGAGATCCCGGAGGCCGTCCGGGGCCGCGTCTTCGGGATCCTCAACATGCTCGTCTCCGTCGGGAGCTTCCTCCCGATCATCATCGTCGGGCCGATCGCCGACCTCGTCGGGACGATGCCGGTCGTCCTCGCGGCCGCCGCCCTCATCCTCCTCGTCGGGGTCCTCTCGCTCGCCGTCCGCGATCGACGGGCCGGTGCGCCCGCGGGCGTGCCCGCCGCGCCGCCCGGAGGGCCCGCCCCGCTCCCGGAGGCGCCGACCCTGCGGGCCGGGGGCCCTGCCCCGACGGCCCTGCCGGGTCCCTCGCCGGAGGAGCCGTGACGCGCCGCCCGCGGATCGCCGTCGTGTTCACCGGCGGGACGATCGGCATGACGGTCGATCCGGTCGCCGGCGGGGCCGTGCCGACGCTCGACGGCGCCGGCCTCCTCGCCGTGGTCCCCGGGCTCGACGAGCTGGCCGACCTCGTCTCGTTCGACCTCGGCCGGACGCCGGCGAGCCACCTCGGGTTCGCCGACGTCCTCCGCATCCGCGGCATCGTCGACGAGGCGCTCGACGACCCCGCGATCCGCGGCGTCGTCGTCGTCCAGGGGACGGACACGCTCGAGGAGACGGCGTTCGCCTGGGACCTCTGCCACCGCGACCCGCGCCCCGTCGTCGTGACCGGGGCGATGCGGAACGCGAGCGAGCCTGACTGGGACGGGCCGGCGAACCTCCGGGGCTCGGTGCGGGTCGCCGCGTCCACCGCCGCGCGCGGGGGCGGCGTCCTCGTCTGCCTCGCCGGGTCCGTCCACGCTGCCGACGCCGTTGCGAAGCGGCACGCGACGGCGATCGACGCCTTCCGCACCCGCGATGGTGCACCGCTCGGCAGGGTGGGGGAGCGGGGGGCGCGGCTGCGGCCCCGGGGTCCGCGGCGGATCCTGCCCACGACGCCGGCCGCGGCAGCCCTTCCGGTCGCGATCGTGACGGCGGCCCTCGACACGACCGGCGTCGAGCTCGACGGCGCAGTCCGCGACGGCGCCCGGGCGGTCGTCGTCGCGGCGACCGGCGCCGGCAACACCCACCCCGACCTCCTCCGGGCCGCCGTCGCGGCACAGGCGGCAGGCATTCCGGTCGCCCTCGCCTCGCGGACCGGGGCCGGGTCGGTCGGGCCGTTCTACGCGTTCCCGGGCGGGGGGGCGACGTGGCTCCGGGCGGGGATCCTCTCCGCCGGAGGGCTCACCGCGGTCCAGGCGCGGGTCGCGCTCGCGCTCGGGATCGGCGCCGGTCTCGGCGGCGAGCGGCTCCGGGCGCTCCTCGCGGGGTCGCGGGCGTGACGCGGCGCGCCGCCTCGCGGGTATGCTGGGGGCTCGTCACCTGGGAGGGTTGAGCGCGATGTCGATGTCGGACGCGGCCACCAGGCAGGAGCTGAACCGCCGTCTCGAGACGGTCGCCTGGGGGCTGTTCCTCATCATGCTCGGCGGCTTCGCCCTCGCGCGGGGCGTGCCGGAGGGCACGTGGCTCGTCGGCGCCGGCGTGATCATGCTCGGCCTCAACGTCGTGCGCCTCGCCCTCGGGATCCGGGCGAGCTGGTTCACGCTCGTCCTCGGGACGATCGCCCTCTTCTCGGGGATCGGCAGCGTCACGGGCCTCGACATCCCCGTCGGGCCGCTCCTCTTCATCCTCGTCGGTCTCGCGATCATCGTCCGCGCCTTCCAGCCGCGCTGGTAGCGGTCGGGCGCCGCGGCTGCGCCGCTCCGGCGGCTGCGCCGCGCTTCGCCCGGTGCTAGACTCCCGCACGCATCGGGCGGTTAGCTCAGTTGGCTAGAGCGCATGCTTGACATGCATGAGGTCAGAGGTTCAAGTCCTCTACCGCCCACCAGAAGGCGAACGCGTCGAGCGGGACGCGCGGCGCCGGGAACGGAGCCCCAGAGAGCGTCGGGCAGCGGCTGAGACCCGGCGCGGCGACCGTCGGCGCGGCACCACCCGCGAGCGGCCGGCGAACCGGCCCGGGATCCGCCCGTTAGCGCGGTCACGAGAGCGCCCTCCGGAGGCCCCGGACCGGGCGAAGGCGGGTGGAACCGCGGGAGGCATCGGCCCCTCGTCCTGCGCGGACGAGGGGCTTCGTGTGCCCGGCAGAGGAGGCGTTCGGCAATGGCGGACGAGCAGGCGATCGAGGTCCAGGAGGCGCTCGAGGCGCCCGAGCGCGGCTCCGCCGAGGAGCTTCTCGACGCCGGGGCCCGCGCCCCGATCGACGCGATGCGCCACTCGGCGGCGCACGTCATGGCGGAGGCCGTCCTCGCCCTCTTCCCCGAGGCGAAGCTGGGGATCGGGCCGGCGATCGAGAACGGCTTCTACTACGACTTCGACCTCCCGCGGCCGCTGACCCCCGATGATCTCGCGGCGATCGAGGCGCGGATGCGGGAGAGCGTCGCCGCCGCGCATCCGTTCGTCCGGCGGGAGGTCCCATTCGCCGAGGCCCGGGCGCTCGTCGCCGCGGCGGGCCAGCCGTACAAGGTGGAGATCCTCGACGACCTCGCGGCGCGGGCCACGGCGGCCGGCGATCCGCCCCCCGCGACGAGCTTCTACGAGCACGGGCCGTTCCGTGACCTCTGCACGGGGCCCCACGTTGCGACGACGGCGGAGATCGGCCCGTTCCGGCTCCTCGCGGTCGCCGGCGCCTACTGGCGCGGCGACGAGAAGCGCCCGATGCTCCAGCGGATCTACGGGACCGTCTGGGGGACCGAGGAGGAGCTCGAGGCGTTCCTGTGGCGGCGCGAGGAGGCCAAGAAGCGGGATCATCGCAAGCTCGGCGTCCGGCTCGACCTGTTCAGCTTCCACGACGTGAGCCCCGGGGCTGCCTTCTGGCACCCCAAGGGCTGGCGCCTCTACACGACGCTCCGGGATGCCATGCGCGAGCTCCAGGCGCGCCGCGGCTACGACGAGATCTACACGCCGCCCCTCGTCCACCAGAAGCTCTGGGAGCAGTCCGGCCACTGGGACCACTACCGGGACAACATGTTCCTCGTCGAGGCCGAGGAGCAGACGTTCAGCCTCAAGCCGATGAACTGCCCCGAGTCGTCGTTCATCTACCGGAGCCGCCTGCGGTCCTACCGCGACCTGCCGCTCCGGCTCGCGGAGTACGGCGTCCTCCACCGCAACGAGCTCTCGGGCGTCCTGTCGGGCCTCACCCGGGTCCGCCACTTCGTGACGGACGACGCCCACATCTTCGTCAGGCCGGACCAGATCGCGGCCGAGATCGAGGGCCTCATGGGCGAGATCCGCGAGTCGTACTCGTGGTTCGGCCTCACCCCGACGCTCACGTTCGGGACCCGCCCGGACGAGGCGCTCGGCGACCCGGCGGTGTGGGAGGAGACCGAGGCGATCATGCGGGCGGAGCTCGAGCGCTCCGGCCTCGAGTACCGCGTGAAGCCGAAGGACGGCGCCTTCTACGCCCCCAAGATCGACATCCAGATCACCGACGCGCTCGGCCGCGAGTGGCAGACGGCGACGATCCAGGTCGATCGCGTCATGCTCCCCGAGCGGTTCGACCTCTGGTACATCGACGAGACCGGGCGCCAGCAGCGCCCGGTGGCGATCCACCGGGCCATCTATGGCTCCCTGGAGCGCTTCATCGGCGTCCTGACGGAGCACTTCGCGGGCGCCTTTCCGCTCTGGTGCGCGCCCGTGCAGGCCGTCGTCATCCCGATCGCCGATCGCCATCTCGACCCGGCCCGCGAGCTCGCCGCCGTCCTGCGGGGGCACGGCCTGCGGGTGGAGGTCGATGCCTCCGGCGGGCGGATGCAGAACAAGATCCGGGTCGCCCAGGAGCAGAAGGTGCCGTACATGCTCGTCCTCGGCGATCGGGAGGTCACGGCGCGCACCGCCGCGCCGCGGACCCGGGCCGGGGAGCAGCAGCCGGCCGAGGGTTGGGAGGCCCTCGCCGAGCGTCTGGCCACCGAGTCGGCGGCCCGCCGGCCGGAGTGACGCGCGAGGACGCACCCGGCGCCCGCGCCCGGCTCGCGGCAGCCCGGCCGCACCGCCCGCCCGGCGCGGCGTCGTCACCGCGAAGGATGAGTGTGCTATCCTCCGCCGGCGAACCGCGCCCGGGTCGCGCGTGCGTGTGCACGCCGTCCGCGGGCGCTCCGGGATCTCGATAGCGCGAAGGGGCCGACGATAAGCCGAGAGCTGCGTGTCAACCAGATGATCCGGATCTCGCAGGTCCGGGTGATCGACGAGGATGGGAACCAGATGGGCGTCATGCCCACCCCGGATGCCCTCCGCCTGGCACAGGAGCGCGGCTACGACCTCGTCGAGGTGGCGCCGACGGCCTCGCCGCCCGTGACCCGACTGCTCGACTACGGCCAGTACAAGTACGAGCTGGCCAAGCGCGAGAAGGAGGCGAAGCGGAAGTCCCGGTCCGTCGAGTTCAAGGAGGTCCGCCTCAAGCCGAAGATCGGTCAGGGGGACTTCGACACGAAGGTGCGCCGGGCGATCGAGTTCCTCGAGGACGGGGACCGGATCAAGGTCGCCGTCCAGTTCCGCGGTCGCGAGCTGACGCACCCCCACCTCGGGCGGGAGCTGCTCTCGAAGTTCGCCGACCTGGTGAAGGACCACGGGGTCCTCGAGCGGGCGCCGCTCCTCGAGGGCAAGTCGATGCACATCACGATCGCGTCGACCCACAAGCCGAAGCCGCGCGAGGCCGGGGCGGGCGAGAAGCCCGCCGAGCGGGCTCCCGCGGAGGCAGCGGAGGGGCCCGCGGCGGAGGGATCCGCCCCGGCGGCGATGATGAACGCGGCGGGCCCCGCGCCCGCGAGCACGGGAGAGTGAGGCCGGCGTGCCGAAGCTGAAGACGCACAAGGGCAGCCAGAAGCGGATCGGAGTGACCGGCAGCGGGAAGCCGATCCGGGTGAAGTCCTGGCGGGGCCACCACCTCGAGCTGAAGTCGTCGCGGCGGACGCGGCGCTACGCCGGCAAGGCCGTCATCGGGCCCGAGCACGCGGACCAGATCGCGCGGCTCCTGCCCTACCTCCGGAAAGGCTGATCCGATGGCACGCGTGAAGCGGGGCGTCACCGCCCACCGCCGCCACAAGCGGCTCCTCGACGCCGCCGAAGGCCGCAAGGGGACGCGAAGCCGGCTCGTCAAGCCGGCGCACGAGGCGCTCCTCCACGCCCTCGCCTACGCGACCCGTGACCGGAAGGTCCGCAAGCGGGCGATGCGCGAGCTGTGGATCATCCGGATCAACGCCGGGGCACGAGCCCACGGCGTGACGTACAGCGACCTCGTCGCCGGGCTCCGGAAGGCCGAGATCGCGCTCGACCGGAAGATCCTCGCCGACCTCGCCGTCCGCGACGACGCGACGTTCGGCCGGATCGTCGAGGTCGCCCGCGGCGCCTGACGGCGCGGCCGTGGACCTCGCCAGCCTCACCGCCCAGCTCCAGGCGCTGCGGGCCGAGGCGCTCCCGCGGATCGCGGCCGCGCCGGACCTCGCCGCCATCGACGAGCTCGACCTTCACTACCTCGGGCGGAAGGGCGGCGCCCTCTCCGTCCTCATGCGCGGGATCGGGGCGCTCCCCGTCGAGGACCGTCCGCGCGTCGGCGTGGTCGTCAACGAAGTCCGCCAGGCGGTCGAGGGGGCCCTCGGCGCCGCGCGGGAGGGCGCCGGTGCAGCCGCGCTCGCGGCCCGCCTCGCCGCCGAGACGGTCGACGTCACCGCGCCTGCCCGGGAGATCCCCCGCGGGGCCCTCCACCCGATCCTCGAGACGATCGACCGGATCGCCGCGATCTTCGGACAGTTCGGATTCGTGAGCTACGAGGGCCCCGAGGTCGAGACGGACGCCACGAACTTCCGGATGCTGAACATCCCGCCGGACCACCCGGCCCGCGACCTCTGGGACACCCTCTACGTCGACGTCCCCGGGGGGCTCCTGCGGACGCACACGTCACCAGGCCAGATCCGGGTCATGCAGGCCGAGCGGCCGCCGATCCGGGCGCTCCTCCCCGGGCGCTGCTTCCGCTACGAGGCGACCGACGCGTCGCACGCCTCGGAGTTCTACCAGGTGGAAGGGCTCATGGTCGACGAGGGGACGAACCTCGCCGACCTCAAGGGGCAGCTCGTCGAGTTCGCCCACGCGATGTTCGGGGAGGGGACCGCGACGCGGTTCCGGCCCGGCTACTACCCGTTCACGGAGCCGTCGGTCGCCTTCGACATCGGGTGCCTCGTGTGCGGGGGGTCCGGTTGCGCCGCGTGCGGGCGCACGGGCTGGATGACGATCCTCGGGGCGGGGATGGTCCACCCGGTCGTCCTCCGCCACGGCGGGATCGACCCCGAGCGCTATCAGGGCTTCGCGTTCGGGATGGGGGTCGACCGGATCGCGATGCTCCGCCACGGCGTCACCGACCTCCGCGTGTTCCTCGACGGCGACCTCCGCTTCCTCGAGCAGTTCCGATGAGGGTCCCGCTCTCCTGGCTCCGCGACTACGTCGACATCGACCTCGCGCCGGAGCAGCTCGCCGAGCGCCTGACCCTCCTGGGGATGGAGGTCCAGGGGATCGAGCGCTGGGGCGCCGACTGGCGGAACGTCGTGACCGGCGAGCTCCTCGAGGTCGCGAGGCACCCCCGGGCCGATCGGCTCTCCCTCACCCGCGTCCGGGTCGGCGCCGAGGTCCTCGAGATCGTCTGCGGTGCGACGAACATCGCGGCCGGCCAGCGGGTGCCCGTTGCCCTCCCGGGGGCCGTGCTCCCCGGTGATCGGGCGATCGAGCGCACGGAGAAGATGGGCGTCGTCAGCAATGGCATGCTCTGCTCGGGCGACGAGCTGCGGCTCACCGCCGACGCCGACGGGATCCTCATCCTGCCCCCCGGGACCCCGCTCGGGGTCCCCCTCGCGGACCTCTACGGTGACGTCGTCCTCGACGTCGACGTGAAGCCGAACCGCGGCGATGCGCTCTCCCTCGTCGGGCTTGCCCGCGAGGTCGCGGCCGTCACGGGGTCGGCGGTCCGCTTCCCCGAGATCGCGGTAGGCGAATCCGCCGGCCCCTCCGTCGCGTCGCTCCTCGCCGTCGTCGTGGAGGACCCCGCGCTCTGTCCGCGCTTCGTCGGCCGCTGGGTCGGCGGGGTCACCGTGGGACCGTCGCCGGATCGCGTCCAGATGCGCCTCCTCGCGGCCGGGATGCGTCCGGTGAGCAACGTCGTCGACGCGACGAACTACGCGATGCTCGAGCTGGGCAAGCCGACCCATGCATTCGACGCGTCGGCGGTGGCCCGGGACGGGGCGGGCCGGGCGCGGATCGTCGTCCGCGCCGCGGGGCCGGGCGAGCGCCTCGAGACCCTCGACCACGTGGAGCGGGAGCTCAGCGCCGACACGCTCGTCATCGCCGACGAGCGCGGGCCGCTCGCGATCGCCGGGGTCATGGGTGGGGCGGCCTCCGAGGTCGGGGCAACGACGAGGGACGTCATCGTCGAGTCGGCCGTGTTCGACCCCGTGAGCATCCGCCGCACCGCGTTCCGCTACGCCCTCCGTTCGGAGGCGAGCCTCCGCTTCGAGAAGGGGCAGGAGGCCCGGCTCGCCCGGATCGGGGCGGACCGCGTGGCCCAGCTCGTGGCGGCCTGGGCGGGCGGCACCGTGGCGCCGGGGCGCGTCGACACGGCACCGGCGGAGCCGGCCCCGTCCCGCGTCGCGTTCCGGCCGGGCCGCGTGGACCGGCTCCTCGGCACGGCGTTCGGGGCCGCCGAGCAGGCGACGCTCCTCGCGCGGGTGGGGATCGCCGTCGAGCCGGCCGCCGCCGGCCAGGCCGTTCCGGTCGCCGCGGACGAGGCGCCGCTTCTCGTGGAGTCCGCCGCAGACGCCCTCGTCGCCGTCGTCCCGACCTGGCGCCGCGACCTCCACATCGAGGCCGATGTCGCCGAGGAGATCGCCCGGGTCCGCGGCTACGACGCGATCCCGACGAAGGCGCCCGACACGCAGATGCCGCACTTCCGCCCCGATCCGCTGGAACGCCGCACGGCAATCCGCCGGGCGCTCGCGGGGGCCGGCCTCGACGAGGTCCTGACCCCGGCGCTCGTCCCCGAGGCGCAGGCGGCGCTCCTCGGCTGGCCGGCCGAGGCGGCCGATGGAGTCCCCGGCGAGGATGCGTTCGCGGGCCGCCCGGTCCGCGTCCGGAACCCGCTCTCGGAGCGCCACGCGGTGCTCCGCGGGAGTCTCATCGGGAGCCTCCTCGACGTCCTCGCCTTCAATGAGCGCCACGGCCGCGACGACGTCGCCGTCTTCGAGGCTGGCAAGGGCTACGCCGCGGGCGCTGACGGGGCCGCCCGCGAGTGGTGGCGGCTCAGCTTCCTCCTCACGGGAGCCGCGGCCCCGGGAACGTGGAGCCGGCCTGCGCGCACCTGGGACCTCGAGGACGCGAAGGCGATCGCCGCGCTCGTCGCGCGGGCCGTGCGCGGGGCGCCGCCGACGTTCGCGCCCCATCGGGGCGGGGCGCCGCTCCACCCCGGCCGGGCGGCGCGGGCGACCGTCCCCGGCCTCCTCGCCGGCCTCGTCGGGGAGGTCCACCCGGAGACGCTCGCCGCATGGGATCTCCGCGCGTCCCGTGTCCTCGTCGGCGAGCTTGCGGTCGGGGGGCTCGGAGGGGGGCAGCTCGCGCCGGTCCGGGTGGAGCCGACCGGCCGCCACCCGGGGACGGAGCGCGACCTCGCGGTCGTCGTGGCCGAGGGGGTCGCCGCCGGGGACGTCGCAGCGACGCTCCAGGCGGCCGGCGGACCGCTCGTGCGCGGGATCACTCTCTTCGATGTCTACCGCGGTGGGCCGCTCGGCGCTGCCGAGAAGAGCCTCGCCTGGCGGATCGCCGTGCGGCCGGATGACCGCGCCCTCGACGACGGTGAGGTGGACGCGCTCATGGGGCGCCTCGTCGAGGCCGTCGCGTCGGCGCACGGGGGGCGGCTTCGCGCCTGATCGCGGCCGGTGCGGCGGTGCGCCGCGTCGGTTGCGGCGACGGTAAGCGGGGGCGTACAGTTGGCGCGGTCGCCGGGGGACGGCGGCGAGCCGGAGCAGGGGGCGTCGGGGACGGCGCCGGAACCGGAGGCTGCGTGGACGTCGTCGCGTTCATCGAGAAGCTCAACCTCTTCGACATCCTGGCCGCGTTCTTCGTCGCCGGCTTCTTCGTCGTCGGCTACATCCAGGGAGCCCTCCGCCGCCTCCTGGGCCTCGCGATCGCGCTCTTCTCCCTCCTCGTCGCCCTCAACCTTCGCGATCCGCTCGGGGGCTGGCTCGCCCAGTACTGGACGCACCTGCCGCGGCCGTACGTCTACATGCTCGCGTTCGGCACGAGCTTCGTCCTCATCTACCTCGGCGGGTCGATCACCGTCCAGACCTTCTACCGGCGGACGACGATCTTCGCCAGGGCCACCGTCGTCGACGAGGTCATCGGGGGGATCCTCGGGGCACTCCAGGCACTCCTCCTCCTCGGGACGATGATCCTCATCCTCGACTCGTACTACAACCTCGCGGGGATGCCGGCCGACGCCAACGAGATCGGGATCCTCCGGGACATCTTCAACTTCTACGACCCATCCCAGGTCGCGGAGCTGTTCCGGACCTCGCTCATCCCGCTCTTCTTCGCCCTCTTCGGGTGGATCACCCCATCCGACCTCGCCGCGTACTACCGCTGACGTCGCCCGCGTCGCTCGCCCGCCTCCTCGAGGGTCCGGTCCCCGACGCTGCCCGCGGCCTCCTCGGCGCGCGGCTCGTCCGCGAGTCCGGCGGGCAGCGGCGCACAGGACGGATCGTCGAGGTCGAGGCGTACGGCGGCCCGGAGGACGGGGCGTCGCACGCGCGCTTCGGCCCGCGCTCGCGGGCGGCGGCGATGTTCGGCGCGGCAGGTCGCGCCTACGTGTACGGTGTCTACGGCATGCACACCTGCCTCAACGTCGTCGCGGGCCCGCCCGGCCGGGCCGCGGCGATCCTCCTCCGGTCCGTGGAGCCGCTCGACGGCGCGGCAGCGATGCGCGCGGCCCGGCTCGCC
>JAJZRQ010000029.1 GCA_021802585.1 Chloroflexota bacterium | reverse complement strand
AGGCGGCCGCGGGCGCAGTCGAGCGCCTGCGCGATCGCCTCGGGGGCGGGCCCGTCGAGCAGGCGCGGGGCGAGGCTCGCGAGCGCCCCGCCGACCTCGACGTCGGCCGCCCAGGCGAGGTACGTGCCGCTGCCCGGGCCCTCGTCGAGGCGAACCTCGACGGTCACGTCGGCCGTGCTCCCGTGGGCCGCGCCCCGGATCGTCACCGTCATCGCGGCCGGCGGATCGGTCCGCTCGTACGCGACGGCGGCCGGCACCACGAGGCTGAGGAACCCGACGCCGACCTTCACCTCGGCGGCGTACCGGCCCTCGCCCTGCCGCTCGACCGACCGGACCGCGGGGAGGCAGCCGCGGACCTCGTCCGGGTCGAGCAGGAACGCCCACACGCGTTCGCGCGGAGCCCGGATCTCGACGCCGCCCTCGAGGCGCACCGTCCCCCGCCGTCAGTCGCGGGGCCGGCCGGCGAGCCGGCTGTGGCTCACCGCGGCGCCCAGGCGACGATCCCGGTCGTCATCGACTCCTCGCTGCCGAGGCCGACGCTCCCGTCGGGGTGCGAGACGAGCCGCGCGGCGAGCTCGCGCTCCAGGACCGCGTCCTTCGCGCTCCCCGGCGCGACGAACAGCTGGTTCCGGAGCCACCGGAGCGCGTCGTCGCGCGAGGGGAAGGCCCGCCCCGGGCGCGGCACGCGCGCGTCGCGCGGGTCCCGCCCGCGTGCGCGGAGCAACTCGATGAACGCGTCGAGGGCCGGCAGCTCGGCCCGGGGCTCGCCATGGACCGGCGGCCAGAAGGCATGGGCCGGCCGCGACGGCTGCCCGTCGGCGAGGATCGCGACGCAGAGGCGACCGGCGGCTGCCTCCATCCCGTCGAGGAACGCCCCGATCCCCTCGACGTCGTAGCCGACGTTCGCGATGAGGGCGACGTCGGCGCTGGGGGGCGATCCGGCGGCCGGGTCGACGGGCCAGCGGGCCTCGACTGTCCGGACGTTCGCGATCCCGTGCTCGGCGGCCTGCGCGCGGAGGGCCGCCAGCATCCCCGCCGAGGGGTCGAGCGCGATGACCCGGCGGACGCGAAGGGCGAGCGGGAGGGCGTACCGCCCGGCACCGGCCCCGATGTCGAGCCATGTGTCGCCCGGCCGCGCGAGGGGCAGGAGGTGGTCGAGCACCGCGTCGTCGGTCCGCCGCGGGTCGGCGATGAAGACCTGCGTGACCGGGGCGTAGAAGTCCACGGGCTCCGGGGTCTCGCGGACGCGGGCCGACTGGGCGTGGTGGGCGCGGACGCGGTCCGCCCAGGCGACGACGGCCGCCGCGCCGGTGGGCAGGGCCGCGGCCGGGTGGGCGGCGGGGCGATCGGCGGCGACGGCTCGCGCGTTCGCGGCGGGGTCGAGCTCGGTCATCGGGGGCTCCGTTCGAGGGCGGCGAGGTCGGCCGGCGTGTCGACGTCCGGATTGTCGCCCGGAACCGGCATCCGCACCACGCGCCGCGGATCGGCGGCAAGGACCGGACCCAGCCCGCGGTCGCCCTCGAGGGCGGCGGCGAGCGGCCACCCCGCCGGCAGGACGAGGACGGGGTTCGGCGCCCCGTCCCCCGCGTACGCCGGGACGACCGCGAGCGCGTCGACGGGCGCGCCGGCAGCCGCGGACGCAAGGGCCGCGACGACGCCGGGGCGGACCCGCGGCTGGTCGCCGAGGAGGACGACGAGGCCGGCGGGCGGGGGCGCGGCGGTGGCGGCGGCGACGCCGAGCCGCAGCGACGAGGCGAGCCCCCGCTCCGGGGCCGGGTTCACGGCCACGAGGACGCCGTCGAGCGCCGCCGGGTCGTCGGCGAGGAGCGCGGCGCGGACGGCGAGGGCGTCCCGCCCAAGCACGAGGACGAGGCGGTCGAGACTCGCCGACCGGGCCGCGGCGAGGACGTGGGCCGCGAGCGGGCGCCCGTCGAGGAGCGCCCGGACCTTGCCGCCGCCGAACCGGACGCCGGCGCCCGCGGCGAGGACGAGGCCGGCGACGGCAGGATCCTGCCGGACGGTCATCGGCCTGCGAGCGTGGCCAGCGGCGCCCCGCTCCCCCCGGATCGCTCGGCGACGACCTCGGCGATGATCGCGAGCGCCGTCTCGGCCGGGGAGCGGCCCCCGAGGTCGAGGCCAATCGGGCCCCGGAGCCGGACGAGGTCGGGCTCCCCCACCCCGGCCGTCCTGAGCCGCGCCCGCCGGTCGGCCTGCGTCCGCCGCGACCCGACGGCGCCAACGTACCGGCAGCCCCGGCGGAGGGCCTCGATGATCGCCGGCTCGTCGAGCTTCGCGTCGTGGGCGAGGACGGCGACCGCGTCAGACGGCCCGAGCCCGATCTCGTCGGCGACCTCGTCGAGCCAGCCGACGACGAGCGCGTCGACGTCGGGGAATCGCTCCCGCGTCGCGAACGCGGCCCGCCCGTCGACGACGACGGTCGCGTAGCCGATCTCGCGCGCGATCCTGGCGAGGGGGATCGCGACCTGGACGGCCCCGACGATGACGAGCCGCGGCGGGGGCGCGAACCCCTCGACGAGCCACTGCCGCCCCACCGCCTCGACGACCGTCGCGCCGCCGCGGTCGAGCGCCGCGCGAGCCGCGGCGACGATGGCGGCGTCCGCGCCGGGCGCGCCGGTCGAGCCGCGGAGGGTCCCGTCCGCGTCGACGACGAGCGCCGGCGACGGCGGCTCCCCGGCCCCCGGCGCCCGTGGCCCGGGCTCGTCCCGTGGCGCGTCGGAGGGGAGCGGGATCACGACCGCCGAACCGCCGCGCCCGGCGGCCGCCTCCGCGATCTCGGGCCGGACGAGGGGCTCGACGAGGACGTCGATCGTGCCCCCGCAGGCGAGGCCGACGTCCCACGCCTGCTCGTCGGTGATCCCGTAGCGGAGCACACGGCTCAGGCCGGCGGCGCGGGCCCGGGCGATCTCCGCGACGACGGCGCCCTCGACGCAGCCGCCCGACACGGAGCCGGCGATCCGCCCGTCGGCGGTCGCGACGAGGCTCGCCCCGGCGGGCCGGGGCGCCGAGCCGAACGTCCGGACGACGACCGCACGTCCCACGGCGACGCCCGCGGCCTGCCACGCGCGGACCTCGGCGAGGAGCTCCCTCACGACGGCGTTCCTCCGGCCGTGGCCGCGCCGCGGGCCGCAGCGAGCCCGGCCGCGTTCGCGCCGCGGACCGCAACGATCCGGGCAGGCGCCATGGCACTCACCCGCCGAGCGGCCGGGCGGCCGTCGGGTCGCCCGCGGCATCCGCGCCGAGCCGGCCGGGCAGGCCGAAGACGCGCGGCGCGACGGCCCGGATCGCGTGGCGGCCGCTGCCCCGGGCCTCGACCCGGTAGACCGTCGGCACCCCGGTCCGCGGCGGGCGCCCGGTCGCCCCCAGGCCAAGGCCGCCGAGGACCTCGCCGAGCCGCTCGAGGGAGGCGAGGTTGTGGATCGGGAGGAAGTCGTCGATCGAGGGGTACGCGGCCGCCATCCCCGCCGCGAGCGGCTCGTAGCCGTCGACGCCCGCGAGCGGGTTGAGCCAGATGAGGCGGTGGCAGTTCCGCTGGAGGCGCGCCGTCTCGGTCCGCACGAGCTCCGGGTCGCCACGATCCCAGCCGTCCGAGACGACGATGACGACGCCCGACGTCCGGAGGACGCGCCGCGCCCAGCGGAGGTTGAACTGGCGGAGCGATTCGCCGATCCGGGTCCCGCCCGACCAGTCCGCCACGGTCTCGCTCACCCGGTGGATCGCGCGGTCGGGGTCGCGCCCGCGGAGCTCATGGGTGATCCGGGTGAGCCGCGTCCCGAACACGAACGACTCGGTCCGGACGCCGGAGGCGCGGGTGAGGGCCTGGACGAAGTGGAGGAGGAGCCGCGCATGACGCTCCATCGAGCCCGAGACGTCGCAGAGGACGACGATCTCGCGCGGCCGGCGCACGCGCCGCCGCCAGACCCAGTCGACGAGGTCGCCGCCGGTCGCGAGGTTCCGCCGGAACATCGCCCGCGGGGCGAGCCGGCGGCCGTGGGAGTGGTGCTCGTAGCGGCGGGTGAGGCGCGTCTCGAGGCGCGGGCGGAGGAGGTCGATGAGCCGCTCCGCGTCGTGCAGCTCGGCGGTCGTCATCCGGTCGAACTCGCGATGGGCGAACGCCTCGGCGGGCGAGAACGCGCGCGGCGCCACGGCGCGGCTCTCCCCCGGCTCGGGCTCGCCGTCGGCCTCGTCCGACGGCTCGGCCCGCCCCGAGCGACCGGCACGGCGGCCCTGGCGCTCCGCGGTCGACTCCGGGGCGACGCCGCCCTGCTCCGCCATCGTCGGCGGCGGGGACGACGACCCGGCCGGGGCCGTCGGCGCGATCCGGGCGACGTGGCGCCGCCAGAACTGGTCGAAGACGAGGTCGTAGGCCGGCAGGTCGGCGTGACGCCGGCAGAAGATCGCCTGCCCGGCGGCGTGGACCTGCGTCCGGTCGCCGAGGTCGACGAGGGTGAGCGCCCGCGCGAAGTCGAGAGCGCCCCGCAGGTCGGTCGGCACGCCGGCCGAACGAAGGGCACGCGTGAAGAGGACGGCGTTCCGCACGAAGACGGCACCGTCGAAAGCGGCGAGCGGGTCCGGGGATGGGGCGCGGATGCCGGTCATCGAACCTCGTCAGCCGGGCGGTGGTTCCGATCGTACCGCGGTTGTCGCGGAACGGGGCCGATCGCGTCGAGCCCGACGCGCGGAACGCGGACCAGTCGGGCATGACCAATGGACCATCCAGCGCAGGTCGTTCGCTTCGTTGATCGCCGCCCGCCGGCCGCCACGATGTGAGCCACCCGGCGCGGTCGCCGATGGCCGCGCCATTCGACCTGTTGGCGTCCCGAAGGCAGGAACATGAACCGCCCGCACCTTCCTTCGAGCCGCCGATCGCTCGATCGCCGGGCCGCCGCGGCAGCCGCCCTGCTCGTCCTGGTCATCACGGCGTGCGGGCAGGGGACCCCGTCGTCACCCCCGGGATCGTCCCCGGCCGTTCCGGCGTCGTCGTCGGCCGCGCCGCCAACGCCACCGGCCGGCAGGCTCGGCGAAGCGAACGTCGCCGTCCCCGACCCGGCCCGCGTGGTCGCGACGGAGGGGTTCGGCCTTGTGCCCGTCAACCAGGTCGTCGTCGTCCTCGCCGACGAGATGGGTCCGGCCGACGCGCAGGCGCTGGCCGCGACCCTCGACGGCCGCGTCGTCGGCCAGCTGGACTTCCTCAACGCCTACCAGATCGAGACGTCAGGAACCACCGAGGCGGACCTGGCGGCGGCGCTCGCGACCGCGCGGGGCACCGCCGGCGTCAGCCTCGCCGCGCCGAACCAGACGATCGAGCCGGCCGCGGAGCCCGGCGAGATCTGGGGAACCCGGATCACGCCGCTGACCGATCCGCCGTACAACGCCGGCGGCAACGGCGACGGCTACGGGATGATCGGCGTGCAGACCGCCTGGGACTACATCCGCGGGTCCGGCATGGATCTCGACCTGGTCAAGGTCGGCGTCGTCGATTCCGGGCTCTGGACCGGGTCGAACGAGTTCGACGGCGGCACCAACATCGAGTTCACCGACCCGTCGGGCCACCTTGCGGACCCCGAGAAGGAGAAGAGCGCACCCGGGGGCCCGATGACCGACGACGTGTCGGGCGGCCACGGCAGCGGCGTGGCCGGCATCATCGGCGCCGACTCCGACGACGGGGGACCGGCCGGGATCGCCTCCGTCCTGGGCGACAAGCTGACGATCTCCAACACGAACCTCTGGGGTCCCGAGTACGGCCAGGCGTGGGTGCCGGCCGAGCCGAACCCGGACGACCCGACGGTGGTGACCTACCCGGGCGACGGGACCTACCAGTACAGCTCCCTCGTGGCGATCATGAAGCAGATCAAGGCGGGCTCGACGGTCATCAACATGTCCTGGGGCCCGGGCGATCCCAGCAAGACCGATCCGGACGTTCCGAAGCTCTTCCGCGCGTTCTACGAGCGCATGGCCAGGGAGCATCCCGAGGTCGTCTTCGTGGCCGCCGCCGGGAACCACGGGCAGTCCGCCGACGGCTCGCAGATGTACCCGGGTGGATTCAACCTCCCGAACGTGATCACCGTGGGCAACGTCGTCAACGATGGGACCGTCTGGAAGTCCAGCAACACGCCCGGCAACGACTTCGAAGTGTCGATCTACGCCCCCGGCCACCAGGCCGTGCGCGGCTACAACAAGGACACCGGGGAGGTCAAGAACCTGTACGGCGGCACGAGCATGGCCGCCCCGCAGGTTGCCGCCACCGCGGCCCTGCTGCGCTCGCTCAACAAGAACCTCACGGCGGCGCAGCTCAAGGAGATCATCACCGGCGCTGCCACCAGCAGGAACGGCACCCCCGTCCTCTCGGTGGACGAGGCGGTCCTGGCCGTCATCAATCTCAACTGCGACGAGCTGGGCATTCCGCAGATCGACAAGGAGACCCTCCTGGGTCGCGGCGTCGTCGACGCCGTGGCCGTTCCCGTGGACGGCACGCCCGGCGTGTACACGCTCCGCGGGATCGTCACCGGGACCGGAGCCAGGGGCGTCGATCTCGACGTCATGGTCGCCGACGGCGAGGTGACGAGCGGCGACGAGCCGAGTCACCTCGAGGAGGCGGGCGAGGCGACGTGGACGATCATGCTCGACCCGCCCGACGAGGGCGTGATCATCGTCCGGCGGTCGGACAACCGGGCCGCCAGCCGGATCGCGATCGAGACGATCGACGTCAACGGAGCCTGGGCGGGGACGTTCACCTTCACCTCCGTCTCCGTCGACGAGGCCACGGCGGAGGAGCAGGGATGCGACGCTGCCCTGCTCAAGGCCCTGGAGGGCCAGGCCCTGCCGATGACCCTGGACCTCGCCGTCGACCCGAACTCGTCGGGCACGTCGACCTTCTGGATCGACATCTCGTCGATCAAGGACTCCGAGGGCAAGTCCCTGCAGTCCGACCCCCAGGATGCCCCCGTCGCCTACCAGGGCAACCTGCTGACCTTCACGCTCGGCGCCTCGAGCGGGGCGGCCACCAGCATGTCTGGCAGCGTGACCCGCGTCGGCGGCACCCCGACCATCCACGGGACGGTGTCGATCGCGGGCGAGGGCTACTCGGCGAAGGGGGTCTGGACGGTCACGAAGTCCGGCTCGTAGAGGCCGCGTCATGCACCCGGTTCTGCTCCAGCTCGAGGTCGGGGGAACGGTCCTGACACTCTTCGCGTACGGGACGTTCCTCCTTCTTGCGGCCGGCGCCGCGGGCGTCCTCTTCGTGCGCGGCGCGGGCTCGCTCGGCCTCGGTCGACGGCGTGCGACGGTGCTCTTCCTCGCGGCCGTGGCGGCCGGCCTCGCGGGAGCCCGCCTGCTCGACGCGGGAATGAACCCGGCCGAGTACGCGGCCGAGCCGGCGCGCCTCCTGGCCGCCGAGCCGCGGGGCTTCGGGCTCTACGGGGGGCTCGCGGGGGCCATCCTCGTGGCCCTGGCCTGGTCTCGGCGGGCAGGCATCCCGCTCCGACAACTCGCCGATGCCACCATCCCGGCCGTCGCCGCCGGGATCGTCCTCCTGCGGGTCGGCTGCTTCCTCAACGGCTGCTGCGACGGTGTCGCGACCACCCTGCCGTGGGGCGTCGTCTTCCCACCCCGAGCCGTCGGCCTGGAGCGCGACCTCCTCGCAGGGCAGATCCCGCTCTTCGGGACCGTGACGACGCCGGTCGCGGTCCACCCGACGCAGCTCTACGAGCTCGCGGCCGCCCTGGTGCTGGCCGTTGCCGCCGGCCTCGCGGCTCGCCGTGGCGCGCCTGCGGGAGTCCCCGCCCTCCTCTTCGCGGCCGGCTTCCTGCTCTTCAGGGCGGCCAACCAGCTCCTTCGGCCGACCCCACCGGACGCCCTCCTGTCCCAGCCGGTCCTCGTCGGCGCGTACGCGACGGCGGCGCTCGTCGCCGCCGTGTGGCTCATGCGGGTTGCCGCCCCGGCGCTCCGGGCGCCAGCCGCTCAGGCCCCGGCCGCGGCCAGCTCGTCGACGTAGGTCCCGGCGGTCGCGCCGCGGACCCGGCGGACGTCCTCCTCGTACTTGAGGAGGACGCCGAGCGTCTCGTCGACGAGGTCGGGGGCGAGCTCGCGGGCGCCGAGGGCGAGGAGAGCGGCCGCCCAGTCGAGCGTCTCGGCGACGCCGGGGACCTTCGTGAGGTCGGTCTTCCGCAGCCGGCCGACGAAGGCGACGACCTGCCGGGCGAGCCGCTCCGGCGTCGCGGGGACGCGGGCCAGCACGATCTCGATCTCCTTCGCGGCGCTCGGGTAGTCGATCCAGTGGTAGAGGCAGCGCCGCTTCAGGGCGTCGTGGACCTCCCGCGTCCGGTTCGAGGTGAGGATCACCCGCGGCGGCGTGGCCGCCCTCACGGTCCCGATCTCGGGGATCGTCACCTGGAAGTCGGAGAGGATCTCGAGGAGGTACGCCTCGAACTCCTCGTCCGCCCGGTCGATCTCGTCGATGAGGAGGACCGGCGGGGCGCCGTCCGCCGCCTCGAGCGCCTGGAGGAGGGGCCGCCGGAGGAGGAACTCGGGGCCGAAGATGTCGTGCGCGCTCGCCCGCTCGATCTCGCCGCGCGCCTCGAGGAGCCGGATCTCGAGCATCTGGCGAGGGTAGTTCCACTCGTAGACGGCCGTCGTGACGTCGAGGCCCTCGTAGCACTGGAGGCGGATGAGGCGCGTGTCGAGCGTCTCGGCGAGGGTCTTGGCGAGCTGCGTCTTGCCGACCCCCGCCTCGCCCTCGAGGAGGAGGGGGCGGTCGAGCGCGAGGGCGAGGAAGACGGACGTCGCGAGGCTCCGGTCGGCGACGTAGTCGCGGGCACGGAACGCGTCCTGGAGGCCCTCGATCGTCGACAGGTCGGCGGGGAGCGCGGTGCGCCCGGCGGGCGCGGGGTCGTGCGTCGTCATGGGCGCCGAATCTACACCGCGGCCCGCCGCTCAGGCGGCCGCGACCTCGGCGAGCGCCGCCTCGAAGCCGTCCACCATGCGCCGGATCTCGTCCTCGGTGATGACGAACGGGGGCGAGACCTGGAGGGCCACGCCGCGGAGCACCCGCGTGAGGATCCCATGCCGGCGGGCGCTCGCGACGACGACCTCCGCCGCGCCCGGGTTCGCGGCGAGCGTCTCCTCCTCGAGCTCGACCGCCGCGGTGAGCCCGACGACCCGCGTCTCGCCGACGAGCGGCGCCGCGTCGAGACGGGCGATCTCGCGCGCGAGGACGGGCTCCAGGTCGCGCACCCGTGCGACGAGGCCTTCCCGCTCGACGATGTCGAGGTTCGCGAGCGCCGCCGCGCAGGCCGTGGCATGCCCGGAGTACGTGTACCCGTGGCGGAAGACCGGGCCCGACGCCCCCTCCCAGAACGGCTCCGCGACGCGCCGTCCGATGAGCACGCCCCCGAGGGGCAGGTAGCCGGAGGTGACCCCCTTCGCGAACGTGATCATGTCGGGCGCGATCCCGTAGCGCTCACTGCCGAACATCGTGCCGAGGCGGCCGAAACCGGTGACCACCTCGTCGGCGACGAGGAGGACACCGTGCGCGTCGCAGAGCTGCGTGATCGCCTCCCAGTAGCCGTCCTCGGGCGGGATCACCCCGCCCGCGCCGATCACCGGCTCGCCGATGAACGCGGCGATCTCGCGGCCCCGCGACCGGAAGAGGCGCTCGAGCTCGTCGATGTCGTGGGCCCCGACCTGGATCGTGTCGCCGACGATCGGGCCGCCGTATCCCTCGCGATTCAGGGGGATGCCGGCCAGGCCGGTCCCGAACGCGTGCATTCCGTGGTACGCGTGCTCGCGGCTCACGACGATCCGCTTCTCGCGGTGGCCGAGCGCGTCCCAGTACCGGCGGGCGAGCTTGGCCGCGGTGTCGACCGCGTCAGAGCCGCCCGAGCCGAAGAAGACCGACGTCCCCTCCATCGGCGCGAGCGCGGCCAGCCGATCGGCGAGCTCTAGCGTCGGGCCGGTGGCGAAGGGCCCGAAGTTCGAGTAGGCGGCGAGCGTCTCGAGCTGGGCCGCCGCAGCGGCGGCGATCTCCGCCCGGCCGTGGCCGACGTTGCAGTACCAGAGCCCGGCCGTCGCGTCGAGGTAGCGCCGCCCGTCGACGTCCTCGATCCACGCCCCGGCGCCGCGGGCGAGGACGAGCTCGTGCTCGCGGACCCGGTGCATGTCGGCGAAGGGATGCCAGTAGCAGGTCGGCATCGCGGCGGGCGGCTCCTCTGGCGGCGTGCCCTCCGGCCCGGACGGCGGAGGCGGGCGGACGATCGGCGCGGGATCGGCCGGCGGTCAGGTGCGGTCGGGGCGACCCCGGGTGGAACGATTCTGCCCCAACGCGGCGCTCCGCGCGTCGATCGCCCGCGGGTCGAGGTGCGCGCGCAGCTCGGACGGGCCGGCGGCGATGAGGCGGGCCGCCTCCCCGAGCAGGTCGAGGACCGCGCGCGCCCGGTCAGGGTCGAGGCCGGCGAGGCTTCCCGACGGGGCGATCCCGACGCGCTCCATCCCGCGCCCGCACGTCGAGGCGGCGTAGCCGGCGGCCCACGCGATCTCCTCCAAGCCCGTCCGGCCGCGGCCGCTCGCGTCGCCGACGCCGACGACGATCCCCCGCTCGCCGGGGGCGACCGCGACGAGCCGCCAGCCGTCGGGCCCGTCGAGGACGTCGAAGAGGTGGCTGCGGTACGGGGCGCCGAAGAGCGCCGTCGCGCCGAGGGTCGTCGCGTCGCCGCCGGTGACCGCGAGGGAGGCGTGAAGCCCCGGCGGGAGCCCGGCGAGGAGGGTGGCATGGGCGGCGGCGAACGCGGCCCGGCCCGCATCATCCGCGGGCAGCGCCGCGGCCGGCTCATGGACCTCGACGACCGGGCACCCGGCCGCGGCCAGCGCGAGGAGCCCCCCGCGGAGCGCGCGCGCGACCTCCGCGGCGCGCCCCGCGCCGCCGACCGCGAACGGCCCCCCGACGGCGACCTTCACGGGGAGCCCCGGCGCCACGGTCGCGGCGACGTCGCGGGTCGCCCTCCACGCCGCGACGAGGTCAGCCACGGCCGTGCCGGCCGGGTGAACGCGGCCGTCCGCCAGGAGCCCGAGACCAGCCTCGGCCTGGGCCCGGACGACCGCCGCGAGCGCCGCGGCCGGCGCGAGGTCGGGCGGCCAGGGGTACTCGCCGGCGAGCGTCGCGAACACGAGCCGATCGTAGCCGATCGACGCCGTTGCGCTCCCGGCTCGGCCGGAGCCGCCGAGTGGCGGGCCGGCGGTCCCGTCACGGCGTACGCTGGACCGGTGCCCGCCGTCGGAGACGTCCTCGCCGCCCGCTACCGCATCGACGCCCTCCTCGGGGTGGGCGGGATGGCGACCGTCTGGCGCGCCCGCGACCTCCGCCTCGACCGCGACGTCGCGCTCAAGGTCCTCCTCCCGAACCTCGCCGCCGATCCCGCGCTCGCGGCCCGCTTCGACCGCGAGGCCCGCGCCCTCGCGGCGCTCAGCGACCCCCATGTCGTCGGGATCCACGACGTCGTGGGCGGCGAGGCCGACGCTGAGCCGTTCCTCGTCATGGAGCTGTGCCCGGGCGGCTCGCTCGGCGATCGGCTCGCGGGCGGCGCGGCGCTCCCGGCGCCCGTCGCGCTCCCGATCCTCGCCGACGCGGCCACGGGGCTCGCCGCGCTCCACGCGGCGGGGATCGTCCACCGCGACGTCACGGCGCGGAACGTGCTCCTCGCCGGCGGGCGGGCGAAGCTCGCCGACCTCGGGATCGCCCGCGCGGGCGCCGCGGGCGAGACGGTGGGCGCCGGCCTCACCCCGCCGGGTACCGCCCTCGGCACCCTCGCCTCCCTCTCGCCCGAGGTCATCGCCGGGAGGCCGGCGACCGCTGCCTCGGATGTCTACGGCCTGGGGGCGGTCGCGTACCGGACGCTGGCGGGAGCGCTCCCCCGCCCCGCCGCGAGCCTCGCCGAGCTCGCCGCCGCGCGCGGCCGGGCGGTGCCGCCGCTCGCGGAACGCGCTCCGGGCATTCCGCCGGCGGTCGCGGCCGCGGTCGATCGCGCCCTCGACCCTGACCCGGGGCGCCGCCCGACGGCGATGGAGATGGCCACGGCGTTCGGCGCGGCCGCGCCCGCCACCGGACCCGGCGCCGATGAGCGGACGGTCCTGGCGCCGCCAGCGCCGCCGACGACACACCCGGCCGTCACCGCGCGCCCGACCTCCGCGGGGGCACGACCCTCCCCCGGTGCACCGTCGCCCGAAGCCCCCGCCGGCGGCGAGCGCCGCAACGCCGGCGGCGGCCGCCCCCTCCCCGCGCCGGGTCCCGGCTACCGCGGCCCGAGCCTGTGGAGCGGCGAGCTCGTCGCCGTCGTCGTCGTCGCGGCCGTCATCGTCCTCGTCGTCCTGCTCGCCATGGGCGGTCACCTGGGCTGACCGGTCACGCGGACGACGCCGGCGGTCGGGGGTCCCCTCCGCCTTACCGTCCCCTTACCTGCGGCACCCGAGCCGCTGGCGGGCGGCCGTAGACTCCCCCTCGTGAAGCGCATCCTCGTCGTCGACGACGAGCCGAACATCGTCGAGCTCCTCCGGCTCTACCTCGAGAAGGAGGGCTTCGCCGTCCTCGCCGCCCGCGACGGGGACGAGGCGCTCGCTGCCCACGCCCGCCACGACCCCGACCTCGTCGTCCTCGACCTCATGCTCCCGAAGCGCGACGGCCTCGACGTCTGCCGCGAGCTCCGCCGCCGCGGCGACACCCCGATCCTCATGCTCACCGCGCGGAGCGACGACGTCGACGCCATCGTCGGCCTCGAGCTCGGGGCGGACGACTACGTGACGAAGCCGTTCAACCCGCGCGCGCTCGTCGCCAGGGCGAAGGCGATCCTCCGCCGGACGACCGCGACGGCGGGCGGCGGGAGGCCGATCGAGGTCGGGTCGCTCCGGGTCGACCCGCGGCGGCGCGAGGCGTACGTCGGCGACCGGCGTCTCGAGCTCCGCGCCCGCGAGTTCGACCTCCTCGCGGCGCTCGCGCGGGACCCCGGCGTCGTCCTCACCCGCGACACGCTCCTCGAGGACGCCTGGGGCACCGACTTCCCGGGCGAGACGCGGACCGTCGACGTCCACGTCGCGGAGGTCCGCAAGAAGCTCGGCGAGGACGGGCCGCCGATCGAGACGGTGCGCGGGGTCGGCTACCGGCTCGTGCCGCCGCCCCGCGAGCCACTCCCCGCGCCCGACGACCCGGCGGGTGGTCGCGGGGGCACGGGCGCGCCGGCGCCCGACGCTTCCGGCGACCGGGCGGGGGGCTGACGATGCCGCGCAGCCTCGGGGCCCGGCTCGCCCTCACCCTCGCGGTCACGACGCTCGCCGTGGTCCTCGCCGTCGGGGCGGCCCTCTTCGTCGCCGTCCGCGACCTCCACCGCGCGGCCGCCTTCTCGCGCCTCCACGCGGTCGGGACGACGGTCCTCGGCCAGATCGGCCAGCGGGTCGATCGCGGCGAGACGCCCGCGCTCCTCGGCACGATCCGCGACCAGCTCACCGGCCTCGAGATCAACGTCGCCTTCATCGCCGTCGGCGGGCGGGTCGTGACCCTCGCCGGCGATCCGCCGCCCGTCGGCGCCGTGCCGGACGTGCCGGCGACCGGGCGCGGCACGTTCGCCGACGCGACGATCTCGTTCGGGGACGGGCGGCCGTGGCTTGCCACGACGATGGCTCTCGGCGCTGTCGGCGCGCCCCAGGGCCGCGGCCTCATGCTCGCCACGCCGGACCGCGCGGGCGCCGAGACGCTCGCTGACCTCCTGCGGACGATCCCGCTCGTCGTCCTCGCGGCGCTCGTCGTCGGCGGCGTCCTCGGCTGGCTCCTCGTCCGATCCACCGTCCGACCCCTCCGGCGCCTCGCCGCGGCGGCCGCAGCGGTCCCTGTCGGCGGGCGCACGGGCACGCCGGCTCCGCTCCCGGCCGACGGCCCGACCGAAGTCCGCGAGCTCACCGAGCGGTTCAACGCGATGAGCGCCGAGCTCGACGCGGCGCGGCGCGCCGAGACCGAGCTCCTCGCCAACCTCCGCCACGACCTGCGGACGCCGCTCACCGTGATCGGCGGGTTCGCCGGCGCGATCGTCGACGGCACGGCCGGAGGGGAGGCCGCGACCCGGGCGGCCCGGACGATCGCCGACGAGGCGGGGCGCCTCGAGCGGCTCGTCGACGAGCTCGGCACGATCACCGGCGAGGGCAGCCACCCGCTCCGCGCCGAGGAGCTCGGGGCGGCGGCGATCCTCGAGGCGGCGGCGACCCGCTTCGCTGCCCGTGCGGAGGCCGCGGGGGCGACGCTCGAGGTCGACGCCACCGGCGCGCCCGGCTTCGCCGCCGACCGCCTCGCGATCGAACGGATCGTCGACAACCTCGTCGAGAACGCCCTCCGCGCGGTCGAGGCGGGGGCGCACGCCCGAATCGTCCTCGCCGCGCGGAGCGGTTCGCTCGCGGACGGCCGCCCGGCCGTCGTGCTCGCCGTCTCCGACGACGGGCCGGGCTTCCCGCCGGGCGCGCTCGGGCGCGCCTTCGAGCGGACGTTCCGTGGCGACCCGGCACGGTCCGGGCCCGGGTCGGGTCTCGGCCTCTCGATCGTGCGCGACCTCGCCCGGGCCCACGGCGGCGACGCGTTCGCCGAGAACCTCGCCCCCCGTGGGGCGCGGGTCAGCGTCGTCCTGCCGCTCGTCCCGGCTACACTCGCCAGGTGAGCCGCCCCCGTCCCGAGCCCCCGGCCGAGGTCGTCGCCCTCGCCCACGAGCGCTCCGCCGCCCGCGCCGCCCGCGACTGGCCGCGCGCCGATGCGCTCCGCGCCGCGATCGAGGCGGCAGGGTGGAGGGTCGTCGACCGCGGGACGGACGTCGCCCTCGAGCCGGCCGCGCCACCGACGATCGAGGAGGACGGCCTCGTCCGATACGGATCGGCCGCCGACGTTCCCTCGGTCCTCGGGGAGCCGCCGAGCGCCCGCTTCACCGTGGAGCTCGTCGCCGACGACTGGCACGACGACCTCGCCCGCACGCTGGCGGGCCTCCGCGCCCACGCCCCGGCGGGAACGCACGTCGTCGTCGTCGCGAACGCCCCGTCCGCCGGGCAGGCGGCACGCCTCGCGCCCGGCTCGCCGGACCTCGCCCCGATCGCCGGCGCGCCGCCCGAGGTCGTGCGGACGAGCGTGCGGCTGGGCCACGCGGCCGCCCGGAACGTCGGCCTCCGGCGCGCCCGGGGGGCGATCGTCGTCCTGGCCAGCTCGTCCGTCGAGCCGACCGGCGACCCCCTCACGCCGCTCGAGGCCGTGCTCGCCGACCCGGCCGTCGCGGTCGCCGGCCCCATCGCGTTCGTGACGCCCGACCTTCGCCGCTTCGCCGCGGCGCCCGGCGCCGCCGCCGACACGATCGGGCTCGCCTGGCTGGCGTTCCGGCGCGACGACGTCGCCGCCCTCGGGCCGATCGACGAGAAGCTCGTCCTCCCCGACCACCTCGGCACGTGGTGGAGCCTCGCCCTCCGGGTCGGCGCCGAGCCCGGCGCTGGCCCCCGTGCGGCGAGGAATGTGGCCCTTCCGCTCGCGGTCCACGAGGAGCGGCCCCCCGCCGGGATCCCCGATGCCGAGCGCGACCGGCTCGCGAAGCGCGCCTTCTACCGGGTCCTCGACCGCTTCCGTGAGCGGCGCGACCTCCTCTCCGGGCCGGCGCCGGGGACGCGGCCGGCCTGAGGGAGCCGGGGCTGGGCTGGCGACCGGCACGTCCCACGTCGGCGGGCTCCGCCGGCCGACCCGATGCGGCAGCGGCCCTCGCCGCCGGTCAGCGGACGAACGGGCCGAGGTAGACGGCGCCGACGGCGACGACCGGCACGACGGAGACGGCCGCGGCGCGGAGGAGCCCCCGTGCCCGCCGGGCAGCGTCGGCGGCGGGCGCCGGGGCAGGCGCCGTTCCCGGGCCGGCCGGGGATCGCGCGGGCTGCTGCCAGAACGAGGCGAGGGTCGAGCGGATCGGGGGGAGGACGAACCCGAGCCAGAGGCCGGAGACGAGCCCGCCGATGTGGGCAGCGTTGTCGATGTTGACGCCGACGAGCGCCCCGAACCCGAAGCCGATCGCCAGGTTGAGGACGATGAGCATCCCGATCTGGCTCATGATCGCCCGCCCCCGGCGGTCGAGGATCGGCCGATGGACCGCGCTCACGGCGACGAGGACGCCGCACAGGCCGAAGATCGCGCCCGAGGCGCCGACGCTCGGGGCCGGCCCGCCGATCGCGAAGCTCGTCGCCGACCCGGCCGCGGCCGTCAGGAGGTAGAGGAGGGCGAAGCGGGCCGACCCGTAGAGCTGCTCGACGAGCGGCCCGACGAGGTAGAGGAAGTACATGTTCACGACGAGGTGGAGGATCCCGCCGTGGACGAGGACCGGCGACACGAGGCGCCACCACTCCCCGGCCGCGAGCCCCTGCTTGTCGAGCCACAGCGCGGTGAGGACCGGGTCCCCGACGCCCGCCTGGAGGGCGAGGATCGAGACGACCGCGGTGATCGCGATGATGCCGTAGGTCACCCAGACGGCCGGCTGGTCCGCCCGGCTCCGGGAGAACCAGCGCCGCGCGGCGCGCCGGTCCCCGAGCTCCTTGTTGAGCCAGCCGAGGCGCGACGCGATCTCGGGGCGCTCCGCGGCTGGGGCCCGGCGTTCGGCGTCGACGTACGCGTCGCGCGCCCCGCGGAGGTCCCCGCCACGGACGCGGGCCGCGGCGACCTGGCGGAGCGCCCGGTACGTGACGGGGTTCTCGGGGAGCCGCGCGGCCTGCTCCCAGCACTGCCGGGCACCCTCCTCGTCGTCGAGGCGATAGAGCGCCTCGGCCATCCCCACGAGGGCCGCCGCGGTGAGCCCCGGGTCGGGCATCCCCACGAGGCGTGCGTACACCGCCCGGGCGGTGGCGTAGTCGCCGCTGGCGAGGAGCTCGTCGGCGCGGGCGAGGAGCGCCGCGGCCGTCGCCCGGTCGAGCGGGCCGGGCGTGAGCGGGTCGGTGGTGCCGGGGGCGGTCACGGCACCGACCGTAGCAGATGGGACGACCGCCTGCCCACGGTAGACTCCGTCCACGATGTGCGGACGATTCACCCAGCAGCGCCCCAGCGCCGAGCTGGCGGCCCTCTTCTCCGCCGAGGACCTCGCCGCGAGCCCCGGCGAGCGATACAACCTCGCACCGCAGCAGCTCGGCCTCGTCGTCGTCGAGCGCGAGGACCTCCGACGGGCGATCGTCCCGTATCGCTGGGGCCTCGTCCCCTCGTGGGCGAAGGACGCAAAGATCGGCGGCCGGCTCATCAACGCCCGGGCCGAGACGGTGGCGACGACGCCGGCGTTCCGCGCCAGCTTCCAGAAGCGGCGCTGCATCGTCCCGGCCGACGGCTTCTACGAGTGGGAGCGGATGACGCCGGAGATCCGCCAGCCGAACCTCATCCGGCGCCTCGACGGCGAGCCGATGGCGTTCGCCGGGCTGTGGTCCGTGTGGCGTGACCCGGAGCAGCCCGACGCGGAGCCCGTCCGCACGTTCACGATCGTGACGACCGGCGCGAACGGGACCCTGGCGCCGCTCCACGACCGGATGCCGGCGATCCTCCCGGCGTCGGCATGGGAGGCGTGGCTCGCCCCCACCCCGGCGGACCCCGGTGAGCTCCTCGCGCTCCTCCGCCCCGCGCCCGACGACCTCCTCGTGCGGTTTCCCGTCTCGAAGCGCGTGAACAGCGTCCGGAACGAGGGGCCCGACCTCGTCGTCCCGCTCGGGCCGACGGGACCCGGGCCGTCCGGCGTGCCCCCGGGCTGAGCCGCGCCCGAGCGGCCCGGCGGCGGCCCGTCGTGACGCTCCGGCCGGCGGCGGCCGCCGTGACGCCCCGCCCGGCGGCGGCGCGGTCCCTAGGGGAGGGCCCGCTCCCAGCCGTCCTCGGTGATCGCAACGCGGAACGCGTCGGCCGCCGCGACGCCGCCGTCGAGCGCGGCCGCATACCGCCCGACGAGGCGGGCGAAGGCCCCGTCCGGGTCGTCGGGCGGCGCCTCGACGATCGTCGCGCCCTCGAGGCCCGCCGGCGTCAGGCCTCCTGGCACCGCAACGAGGACGAGCGCGGCCCCGGCGAAGGCGGCCGCGTCGGCCACGACCCGCGCCCCGCCGGCGGCGAGCGGCTCCACCGCGACGACGACGCGGAAGTCACGGAGATAGTCGAGGCCGAGCGCCAGGTCGGCCGCGTCGAGCGCCGGGCCGGCGGGCGCGGGAGCGGCCGCTCCCGCGGGCGTCGCGACGACGGGCTCCGCTCGGCCGGCACGCGGCCACCGCGCGGCGGCCTCGGCCTCGGCGAGGAGCGCCGGGATCGTCTCGACACCGTCGCCGTCCCTCTCCTCGCCCACGTCCGGCTCGCCGCGGCCGTCTCCCTCGCCGTCGCCGTCGCCGGGGGCCTGCGGCGCGAGCGCCGTCGCGTGCGCCGGGTCACGGAGGACCGCCAGGTGCCCCACGCGGGCCCGCCCGAGCGCGAGGAGGAGCTCCTCGCCCGCGCCGTCGTCCCCGATCCGCGCCACGAGCTCGACGCCCGACCCCGCCACGGCTGCGGCGGCCGCGATCTCCGCGGCGAGGCCGGCGGCCCGTCCCGTCCCGGACGGCTCGGCGTGGAGGGTGACGGATCCGACGACGACGATCATGTCGCCAGCCTAGCACCGCGGCGGCCCGCCCCGGCTCTCGGCGAGCCCGTCAGCCCTCGGGGTGCGGCGTCTCCGACGGCCGGGGAGTCTCGCCCGGCTTCGGGGTCTCCGTCTCGTGCGGCGTCTCCTGGGGCTCGGGGGTGTCCGTGGGACCCGACGTTTCCGTCGCCCGTGGCGTCGCGGTCGGACGGGGCGTCCTCGCCGGCTCGGCCGTCGTCTCCGGGCTCGATCCGGGCTCGAGCGTCGGCGAGGGCTCCGGCGTGTCGGCGGGGCCTGGCGTCCCGGTCGGCGCGGGCGACGGGGACGGCGAGGGCGAGGGCGAGGGCGAGGGCGAGACGAGTGGCGGGCTCGGGCTGACGAGCGGCGTCGGCTCCGGGCTTTGCGATGGCGCACCGAGGAGCCCCGCGACGGCGCCCACGCCGAGGGCCCCGGTCCCGAGGGTCGCCGCCATGACGACGACGACGAGGGCCATCGCCGGTGCCCGGACGGCGAGCGGCCGCCCGCCGGTCCACGCGACGCGCCAGGCGTCGCGGAACGCGGCGAGCACACCGAGGGGGGCCCCCCGGCGGGCCGCCGTGGCGGCCGCGGCGACGGGACGCGGAGTCGGCTCGGCGGCGACGGCCGCCATGACCCGGTCGGCAAACCCGGCGCTCGGCCCGACGTCGTCGGCCGCGGCGAGCCATTCGAGCTCGCGGGCGGTCGCGAGGATCCGGGCGTCGTCGCCCGCGGACGTCCCGCCGGCGAGCTCGCCGGGGCGGAAGCGGTCGGGCCGCGTCGGGCGCTCGCCCATCACGCCACCCCCTCCGCCTCGAGGGTCCGGCGGAGCCGCTGGAGCCCCCGATGGAGATGCGTCTTCACGGTCCCCAGGGGGCGCCCGCTCTGGGCCGCAATCTCGGCGAGCGAGAGGTCGGAGAAGAAGCGGAGGACGACGACCTCGCGATACGGCTCGTCGAGCCCGACGACGGCGGTCCGGATCGCGGCGGCGCGTTCGGCGCGCACGGCGAGCTGCGCCGGGTCGGGCGTCGAGCCGAGGGCGGCGACGAGGGCCGCCTCGCCCGGCCCGGTCCGCCCGCCCGACCCGGCCGGCTCGTGGGAGACGGGCCGCGGGTCGATCCACGCGACCGGGCGGCGACGCCCGGCCCGGCGCACGGCGATGCGCGTCGCGATCCGGGCGAGCCAGGCCCCGAAGGAGCCCTCGCCGCGCCAGGTCCCGAGCGCGCGATACGCGGTCACGAACGCCTCCTGGGCAGCGTCCTCGGCCTCGTGGAGGTCACCGAGGACGCGATAGCAGGCCCGCACGATCGATCGCGACTCCCGCTCGACGAGGACGCGGAAGGCGTCGGCGTCGCCGGCGAGCACCGCGGCGACGACACGACGCGCCTCGGGGTCGTCCGGGGGGGCATCGGGACGCACGGACTCGCTGGCGGTCTCGATCGTTCCAACTCCTGCACTGGAAGCGCCCGCCGGGCGGGACGCCCGGGAAGACGATACGACGAGCGGGGAGTCACCTGTCGCCACGTCGCCATCGGGACCGTCCTCGCCCGGCGGGCAGGGGAGAGAGAGGCGATCAGACCGTCAGTCGTCACCGCCGTCATGGCCGCCGTGGTCGTCCGGCGAGGACGTCGGGGCAGCGGCGCCGCCGTCGTGCTGGTCCTCGACCTCGGGTGTCTCGCTCGGCTCGGCCGTCTCGTCCGGCTCCGCGGTCTCGGTCGGCTCCGCGGTCTCGGTCGGCTCGGGTGTCTCGCTCGGCTCGGCCGTCTCGGTCGGCTCGGGTGTCTCGCTCGGCTCCGCGGTCTCGCTCGGCTCCGCGGTCTCGGTCGGCTCGGCGGTCTCCGCGGGCGACGCCGTGGCGTCGTCGGCGAACGTCGCGGCGGGGGCCGGGTCCGGGGACGCCGGGGCGAGGACCGCGTTCGCGGCGAACGCAGCGCCGGCGACGAGGAAGACGGACACCGCCGCAGCGGCGAGGCTGCGGGCGATCCCCGGTCGGATGCGATCCATGACGCGATCTCCTCCAGTGGTGTGGCGGGCCGGTGGACTCCGGTCTCCGCGCCGCCGGTCGTTCGGACCGGCCCGCTACTCCACCAGAGGCGATGCGCCGTCGGAAGGTTTCAGGCTCCGGGATCCTCGTCGCGGACGACCTCGGTCGTCCCCAGGCCGAGCGCCTCGACGTCCGCCGCGACCGCGTCCGCGTCCCCGACGAGGACGACGCGGAGTCGCTCGATGTCGAGATGTGCGCGCGCCGCGGCGAGGACGTCGTCCGCCGTCACGGCCTCGATCGCCGGGCGGTAGCGCTCCAGATCGTCGTCGGGGAGCCCGTACGTCGAGAGGCTTCCGACCGCGGCGACGACCGGGCCCGGCGTCTCGAACCGGAGCGGGAAGACGCCGACGAGGTAGTCGCGGGCCGCGCGCAGCTCCGCGTCGGTCGGCGGCGCCTCGCGCATCCGCCGCAGCTCGGCGACGAGGTCGGCGAGGGCCGGCGCCGTGGCCTCGGTGTTCACCGCCGCGCGGGCCGCGAACGGCCCGGCGAAGCGCCGGAGGTCGAAGCCGGCCGAGGCGCCGTAGGTGTACCCCTTCTCCTCGCGGAGCTTCATGTTGAGGCGGCTGTTGAAGAGCCCGCCGAGGATCGCCGACATGACCGTGACCGGGTGGTAGTCCGGAGCGCTCCGGGCGAGGCCGCGGTGGCCGACGCGCAGCTCCGACTGAACGGAACCCGGCCGGTGGACGACCCGGACGGCCGGCCCGTCGGCCCGCGCGGCGTCGGAGGGCGGTGGCGGGGGGACGGCGCCCGGTGGGGGGGCGAGGTCGCCGAGGAGCGGCTCGAGGATCGCGGCCACGTCGAGGCCGGCGAGGTCGCCGCCGACGACGAGGACCGCCCGGTCGTACCCGGGCCACGTCGCATACGCGGCGGCGAGGACCGCGGCGTCGATCCCCTCGACCGTCTCGCGGAGGCCGCCCGACGGGCGCGCGTACGGGCTCGCCGGGTCGTAGATCGCGGCGAGGTACGCCTCCTCCGCCCGGCGCGCCGGGTCGGCCTTCGCCTGGAGCAGGTCGTTGAGGCGCTGGTCGCGGAGCCGTTCGACCTCGCGCGGCGGGAACGCCGGCTCGCGGACGATCTCCGCGAGGAGCTCGAGCGCCGGCGCGAGCCGCTCCGCGGGGACGTCGACGCCGACGACCGTGGCGTCCCAGCCAGCCTCTGCCCGGAGCGAGGCCCCGAGGCGCTCGGCCGCCTCGACGAGGGCGATCGCGTCGCGTCGCCGGGTCCCCTCGGTGAGGGCTCGCGCCGCGAGGACCGTCGCGCCCCCGATCGGCGCCGGCTCGTCGACGGCCCCCATCGGGAGCCAGAGGGTCGCCGAGACGAGCGGCCGGCCCGGCAGGTGGACGAAGCGGGTCGGGAGCCCGCCGGAGAGCCGCCCGCGCTCGACCGCCGGGAAGTGAAACGAGCGGGGCGTGCCCGGGGCGGGCCGCGTCGCGAGCGTCGCCTCGAAGGGATCGCGCGCGGTCATGCCCCGGCCTCCATCGTCCCGTCGCCGAGCGGGCCGCCGGACGCGCCGTCCTCGTCGTCGCCGGCCTCCTCATCCCCGCCCGTCGACCCCGGCGTCGGGACGTACGTGAGGACGACCCGGTTGTCCTCCGCGAGGACCGTCGCGCACGCCGCGCGGACGTCCTCCGCCGTGACCGAGAGGTAGCGCTCGAGCTGGCGGTTGGCCTCGTCGGGCTCGTCGAGGAGGGTCGCGTACATGCTGAGGCGGTCGGCCCGCTCGGCGACGCGCTGGAGCGAGCCGAGCTCGTCGGTCTCGATGAGCGCCTTCGCCCGGAGCAGCTCGTCGTCGGTCACGTCCCCGGCCGCGAGCCCTGCCAGCTCGCCGAGGAAGCCGGCCTCGACGGCCTCGATCGTCGCCTCGGGGCGGACGGTGGCCCAGCCCATGAAGATCGACGGGCCGGACGCGAACGGGAGGAGGAAGAGGGCGACGTCCTGCGCGATCCGGTCCTCTCGAACGAGGCGCCGGTGGAGCCGGCTCCCCTTGCCCCCGGCGAGGATCTGGGCCGCGATCTCGAGGGCATAGAGGCTCCCGTCGCCGAGGGCCGGGGCCCGGTAGCCGGCGAAGATCCGGGGCAGGGGGACGCGATCCTCGACCGTCTCGCGGCGCTCGCCGCCGAGGGTCAGCGGCAGCGGCTCGACGACGAGGGGCGGGATCGCCGGGTTCGCCGGGATCGGCCCGAAGTACTGCGCGACCCACGCCCGCGCCCGGGTCGGGTCCACGTCGCCCACGATCGAGAGGACCGCGTTGTTCGGGGCGTAGTACGTCCGGAAGAACGTCCGCACGTCGTCGAGCGAGGCCGCCTCGAGGTCCTCCATCGAGCCGATCGTCGGATGGTGGTAGGGATGCTCCGGCGGGTAGAGGTGGGCGAGCATCTTCTCCTGCCACGTCCCGTACGGCTGGTTGTCGTACGAGACGCGCTTCTCGTTCTGGACGACCGCGCGCTGGTTGTCGAGGTTCTCCTGGCTCAGGGCGTCGAGGAGGGTCGCGAGGCGGTCGGCCTCGAGCCAGAGGGCCAGCTCGAGCTGGTGCGACGGGACCGTCTCGAAGTAGTTCGTCCGGTCGAGCCACGTCGTCCCGTTCATCGTCCCGCCGGCCGCCTGGATGAGGGCGAAGTGCTCCGCCTTCGCGACATGGCGGCTGCCCTGGAACATGACGTGCTCGAAGAGGTGGGCGAAGCCCGTCTTGCCCGGGACCTCGTGCTTGCTCCCCACGTCGTACCAGAGGTTGACGGCCACGACGGGGACGAGGTGGTCCTCGCTGATGACGAGGCGCAGCCCATTCGGGAGGCGCTCGTCGGTGAAGGGCACGGCCGGGACTGGCATGCGGGCCTCGACTGGGTGGCAGGGACGTCGGACGGTGCCCGCGATTGTATGGCCGGGCGCTCCGATGCGGCGGCGGGACGTCCGGCGCTTCCGGCGCGGCGGCGGCCCCGCGACGGCCGCCCTCCCGATCAGCCCCCGGGTGCCGCGCCCGTCCCCTGGGGCGGCCGGACGACGGTGAGCTGGCCACCGTACATCCCCATGGAGCAGGAGTACGCGATGCGCCCCGGCTCGAGGGGTGGCAGGTCGATCGCGTTCTCGCCCTCGTGGAGGGTGACGGCGAGGCCGAGGGAGGGGACCTGGAGGAAGATCGCGCAGGAGCTCGCGTCGAGCGACTCGACGATCCAGCGGGTCGGCATCCCGGCGTAGAGCGCGGCGTCAGCCGGCTGGTAGCCGTTGCCGAGCTGGAACGTCCGCAGGGTCTGGACGCCGTCCCCGATCTCGACGATCGGCGTCGGCCCGGTCGCGTCCTGCGGCCCGCCCGTCGGAGCGAACCCCGCGAGCCGCAGGCCAGCGGTCGCGTTCACCGCGGCGAACGCCAGGACGACGACGCCGACGACGCGGAGGATCGCCGGCTGCCGGCGGGCCGGGAGGAGGGCGGGGAGGCCGGCGAGGGCGAGGAGGCCGGGCACGGTGCCGAGCGCGAAGACACCCATGATCGCCCCGGCCGCGAGCGGCGAGCCCGTCGAGAGCGCGTAGACCTGGACCGCCTGGGTGAAGCCGCAGGGCAGGAAGAACGTGGCCGCGCCGAGGAGCGCCGCCCGGCCGTCCGAGTAGCGCCGGACGCCGTCGGCGTCCACTCCGAGGCCCCGCGCGAGGCCGGCGGGCAGCGTCGGCGACCAGGCCGCGACCCGCGGCGAGACCCCGGTAAGCCGGACGCCGACGACCGTCATGACGAGAGCGACGCTGAGCATGAGCGCCGCGACGACGAGCGGTGGGAGGACGAACGCCGACCCGGCGGCGCCGAGCGCGGCGCCGAGGAGGGCGAAGCCGGCGACGCGGCCGGCGAGGAAGGCAGCCCCCGGACGCAGGCGCAGCGCGAGCCCCCCGGGCGCCACCGCCGGCCGACCCGCCGCGAACGCAGCGGAGAGGGCGAGGACGAGGCCGCCGGTGAGGGCCATGCAGGTGGACACGCCGGCGGCAAGGCCGAGGAGCCCCGCGATGAGAAGGCCCCCCTCGCGGAGATCGCCGACGCCCGCCGCGATCCCGGGGAGCCCCGTCGCCTCTGCCGCGAGCGCGACCGCCGCGACGAGGGCGAGGGCACCCGCCGCCGCGAGCCACGTTCGTCCGTCCCGGGCGAGCCACGGGGTCCGCCCGACGCGGTAGCCGGCCGCCGCGATCGCCGCCGCGAGCGCCGCGTCCAGAACGGGCCCGGCGGAGCGGACCTCGACCCGGGCCCGGGTCGCCGACGCGGCGACGTGCTCGACGCCGGCGATCCGCCCGATGCGGCGCTCGATCCGCCGCTCACACGTGCGGCAGGTCATGCCCTCCACGAGCACGACAGTGGTGACGGTGCCCGCGGACCGGTCCTCGCGGCGGACCTGCATGGATCCCATGAAGCGATCGTGCATGCAGGCATGCGCACCCGTCAGTGACAACCGGACGGTGTGCGCGGGACCTCCGGCCCGACCTCGCACGCGGGAGCGCCTGCGGGGCGATTGACATTCTACGAACTCGTGTTAGATTGACATCGAATATCACCGGAGACGAGGAGCACAGGATGGCTCGCCCGACCCGCACCGCCGAGGCACCGCGCCCGGCCCGGGCGCTCGTGCGCGACATGACGGCGCCGGGCACGCCCGTGGCCGCCGCCGCGCCGGAGGTCATCCTCGATGCCCGACCGGCGGTCGACTTCCTCGTCAGCCTGATGCTCGACACGGAGTCCGAGCTGCTCCCCGCCGACCAGGCGTGGCTCGACGGCGCGCGCGCATCGCTGTCGGACCCCCTGCGCCGCGACCACGCGCGGCTGTTCGGGAGCTCGCCGACGGGGAAGGGCCTCGGCGGCGCGCTCGTGCCGCTCGCGATGCAGGACGTGGGCGTGCGGACGTCCGCCGACGTCGTCGCCCTCGCCGGTCGCGTCGAGGCGCGGGACCTCCTCGACGTCGTCTGCGAGGACGACGAGCTGCGGACGCCGCTCGAGCTCGCGGTCCGGGTGCTCGACGGGGACCCCGGGCTCCGCGACGAGGCCGTCGCCGCCTGCCCGGACGTCATCCGCGGGGCGATCGGCCGCCTGCTGGACGACCCGGCCGGCGAGATGCGGGCCCTCCGTCGGGTGCTGCGCGCGTGGACGGAGCGTTTCGCCGGGATCGAGGCGCGGATCGCCGTGATGGAGCAGCGCGACGTCGACGGCCGGCGCGCCGATCTCGAGCGCCTCCCGCTCGCCGACGTGATCGAGCGGGCCACCGGCGGCGTCCGCTGGCTGCCCGAGCCCGGCACGCGGCGCCTCTTCCTGAGCCCGAGCTACTTCGCGCGGCCGTACAACTACATCTTCGGCGGCCGCGACTGGCACATGTTCGCCTACCCGATCGCGGAGTCGGCCCTCGACGCCGGCGTCGCGGCGGTCCCCGCCGCGAGCGTCCGCCTCTTCAAGGCGCTCGGCGACGAGAGCCGGCTGCGGATCCTCCGCCTTCTCGCCTCGGGCGACCTCTACCTCACCGAGATCGCCGAGCGGATGGGGCTCTCCAAGCCGACGGTCAGCCATCACCTCGCGCTCCTCCGGGCCGCCGGCCTCGTGACGATCACCGAGGCCGGGGCGCTCACGTACTACAGCCTCCGGCGCGAGCGCATCGCCGAGGCGGGTGTCGAGCTCGACGCCGTCCTCGGCACCGCCGCCCGCTGACCGGCGCCCGGCCCCGACCACCGCTGGACCCAGATCGACGACCAGGACCCAGAGTTAGAAGATCATCGAACGGAGGGACGACGAGATGCAGACGACGAGGGGGTCCGGCCTCGCAGCCGGGACGATCTTCATCGGCGGGGGGACGACGATGCGCGACCAGCTCGACGACCGGACGCGGCGCCTCCAGGACGAGGCCGCCCGCGAGCGACTCGCCGGCCCGCGCGAGGGGCTGCGCCAGCACGTGGGGCACGCGCTCATCGCCGTCGGCCGCGCGATCCACGGGCTCGAGCCCGAGCCGGGTCAGCGGACGGTCCTCCCCGTCCGCTGACGGTCGCCATCGCGCACGCCGCTCGGCGGGCCCGGCACGGCGCCGTCGTGGGGCCCCGGTGCGCCCCGGGAGGCCGCCGGCCTACGCTGGCTGGTAGCCGCCGGGATCCGGCTCGAAGGCGGGCAGTCCGGTCATGGTCGCGCGCCTCCGTCGCCGGCCTGGATCGCGGGCTCCGGCCGGGCGCCGGGGCGCCGGTCGCGCGGCGTCACCGGCGCGGACGCTGGACCCGCGGCGGGCACCCACTCCCCGAGCGACCGGACGTCGGCGAGGCGCAGGGTCAGCCGCGGGTCGATCGCCTCCGCCGCCGCGACCGCCGTCTCGATCGCCGTGAGGCAGAGGACGCCCTCCGCGATCGCAGCGAGGCGGATGCCCACCGCGTCGCGGACGGGGCCCGAGCGCGGCGTCGGCGTGTTGACGACGAGACGGACGCGACCCGACGCGACGAGGTCGAGGATCGCGGCCTCGCCCGGCCCGGGCGCCTGCCCCAGCTTGGCCACGGGCTCCGCGGCATGGCCCAGGGCCGCGAGGGCCATCCGCGTGCCGGGCGTGGCCGCGAACCGGTACCCGGCCCGGGCGAGGGCGCTCGCGAGCCGGCCGAGGAGCGCCTTGTCGCGGTCGGCGACGGTCAGGAGCGCGAGGGCCCCGCGCGGGCCCGGCCGCGGCGGCACGAGCGACGCGGCGACGAGCGCCTTCGCTGCCGCCACGCGCGGGTCGGCGTGGATCCCGATCACCTCGCCGGTGGACTGCATGAACGGCCCGAGCGACGGGTCGACGCCGCGGAGCTTCGCCGTCGAGAACGCCGGCGCCTTGACCGCCGTGAACGCCGGCGGCGGGAGGAGCCCTTCCGGCCAGCCGAGGTCGGCGAGCCGCTCGCCGAGGGCGATCCGGACCGCGAGGTCGACCATCGGGACGCCCGTCACCTTCGACAGGAACGGCACCGTCCTCGACGCCCGCGGGTTCACCTCGATGAGGTAGACGCCGTCGTCCCGGACGATGAACTGGGCGTTCACGAGGCCTCGCACGTCGAGAGCGCGGACGATCCGCTCCATCGCCCCGACGATGAGGTCCTGG
>JAJZRQ010000028.1:26189-28656 GCA_021802585.1 Chloroflexota bacterium | reverse complement strand
CCGTCGTCGCCGGTGCCGCATGGCGAAGGGCGCCGGTGATCGTCTGGCCGTTGATGTCGACGCTCGCGATATTGCCGGCCGCGAGGTCCGTGCGGAAGGCCGAGTACGTCAGCTGCTGCGGGCCGCCGCCGATCGGCAGGAAGAGGAGGAGGTTCCAGGCCACGAGGACGACGGCCGCGATCCCCCACCACGACCAGCGGATGGGCGACCTCGGGCCGCTCTCCGGCTCCGTCGGGGGGTTCGTCGTGTCGTTCCGTGCCGGGGGCATCGCCGGACCTCGTCGCTGCGGGACGTCCGCGCGGTCGGCGGACTCCCCGGAACGTAGGCCCGGCGGGCCGGCGCCGGAAGTCACGGACGGTGGAACGCGCCGGTGACGGATGTCACGGGCGGCGGGCGACGGACCTCACGCCGCGATCACGATGGCTGCGACTTCCGGGACGGCAGGGGCGCGGGTACGGTCGGCCCGACCAGCAAGCCATCCCCGAGGTGCTCCTCATGGCCTCCCTCCCGCCTCCGATCGCGCCCCGCTCACTCCTCGCGGCGCACCCGCGGGCGCGCGCGCTCGGTGCCCTGCTCGCCGGCGGCGCCCTCGTCGTCGCCGGCTGCACGACGGCCGTGACGGCCGCCTCGCCCTCGCCCGCGGCCGCGGGGACGCCCGGCCTCACCGCGCCCGCCACCCCCGCGGCCTCCTCGGCGACCTCGCCCGCAGACGCCGGCACCGCGCTCGCCCTCCAGCAGGACTTCGTCGGCGTCGTCAAGGACGTGAACCCGTCGGTCGTCGTCATCGAGACGTCGCGCGGCCTGGGGTCCGGCATCGTCTTCGATACGAAGGGCGACATCGTCACGAACGCCCACGTCACGGCCGGCAGCACGACGTTCAAGGTCACCCTCGCGAACGGCCGGACGCTCGACGGGACGCTCGTCGGCTCGTTCGCCGGCGACGACCTCGCCGTCATCCACGTGAACGCGACGAACCTCCCGCCGGCGACGTTCGGCGATTCCTCGAAGCTCATCGTCGGCGACATCGTCCTCGCGATCGGCAACCCGCTCGGCCTCCAGAGCAGCGTGACCGAAGGGATCGTGTCGGCCCTCGGCCGGACCGTGTCGGAGGACAACGGGGTGGCCCTCCCGAACGCCATCCAGACGAGCGCCCCGATCAACCCGGGCAACAGCGGCGGCGCCCTCGTCGACCTGGCCGGCAACGTCGTCGGCATCCCGACCCTCGCCGCCACCGATCCCCAGCTCGGCGGCGCGGCGACCGGGATCGGCTTCGCGATCCCGAGCAACATCGTCACGGACATCGCGAATCAGCTCATCGCCAACGGCAAGGTCGTGAACTCCCACCGCGCCTACCTCGGGGTGACGACGGTGGACGCGATCGGCGCGCCGGGGCCCATCGTCTACGCGGTGGCGAAGGGCGGCCCGTCCGCCGGCACCGCGATCGCGCGGGGCGAGGCGATCGTCTCCGTGGACGGCACGGCCACGCCCGACAGTGCGACCCTCGCCGAGGTCCTCGCAAACCTCTCCCCAGGCCAGGCGGTGAAGGTCGTCGTGGAGTCCCAGGCCGGGGCGACGACGACGGTGACGATCACGCTCGGGCAGCTGCCGGGCTGAGCGATCCGGCGGGCTCGTCCCGCCCCGCGACGCCCCCGCCCGCGAGGGAGCCGGCCGCCGGCTCCCTCGCTCCGCGTCCGGGTCGCGCGTGCCACGGGCCCGAGCCACGGGCCCGCACCACGGGTCCGCGCGGCCCGCGCTCAGCGGTCCGCAGCACGGGTCCGCGCCACTGTCCCGCGCGGCCCGCGCTTCTTCAACCGAGGAGCATCTTCACCGCCACGACGACGCCGACGGCCACGACCGCGAGGCGCAGGACGGGCGGCGACATCCGCCGGCCGACGTGGGCCCCGACCTGCCCGCCGACGATCGAGCCGGCCGCGATGAGCACGGCCGCCGTCCAGTCCACCGGGGCGACGGCGATGAACGCGATCGCGGCGATCCCGTTCACGAGGAGGGCGAGGACGTTCTTCAGGCCGTTGAGGCGCTGGAGGTCGTCGGGGACGAAGATCGCGAGGAGCGCGATGAAGATGACGCTCTGGGCCGCCCCGAAGTAGCCGCCGTAGATCGCCGTGCAGTAGACGAGCGCGGTGAGGAGACCGGAGTGCTCGGCGCCGTGCGGCCGGTGGCGGGCGACGAGCGCCGCGAGGCGCGGCTGGAGCGCCATGAGCGCGCTCGCGAGGAGGATGAGGAACGGCACGACCTGCTCGAACGTGCTCTCGGGAAGGGCGAGGAGGAGGGCCGCGCCGGTCATCCCGCCGAGGCCGGCGGCGACGCCGAGCCGCGCGATCCGGCGGCCCTGGCCGGCGAGCTCGCGGCGGTAGCCGAAGACTCCGCTCATCGAGCCCGGGACGAGGCCGACGGTGTTGCTGACGTTCGCGACGAGGGGCGGGAACCCGACGGCGAGGAGCGTCGG